>MPMQ01000057.1 GCA_002238585.1 Kistimonas sp. bin40
ACAACCGTCCCCTGACTACAGCGCTTACAGACCTGCCTTGCCACCCAACACACCCTTCATGCCCTGCATTCCAGCCATCTTGTTCTTTCCAGCCTCTCCAGGCTTCTGGGTTTTCTTTGCAGTGCCTCCGCCGCTCTCGACCACCAGACTGATCACCCCATTCATAATGGCGAGGTCCGAAGAAATATCGAGACCACGCGTCAACTCATCTCCCGAGTACATGGCCAGCAAAAAAGTACCCGTTTCTGTAAACCTGAGTGACACATGGCGGGATGACACCAGCAGATCAAGTACCTCGCCGGCTTTCTTCTGCATACCTCGCTGGAGTGCCTGCTGATCTTTCACATCCACTTCCGAGAAAATAAACACTCCCTGCTTTTCGTTGTCAGCGTCTACAAAAATTTCCTGCCCATTGTCCAAAGAAATGCAGATGGGGCTGTCGCTGTGAACCCTGGACATCAAGGCGCCATCCACGCCTACTTTCTCCACCAGCGCCTGGTAAACAATCTGTCTGATGTTTATGCTTTTTGTATTCTGCTGCGTCGACATGTCTTTCCTCTCTGTCTGTCTGCTGCCCTGCTACCTGTACCTGCCTGACTACCTGCTGATCTACCCGGGCAACTTCAGGACCCAGGTAATACGCAAATTCCGTACGAACAACCGGGCCTGTAAATCAAGTGCCACACAACGCGGGACAGCTCCGGCCGATACCGCCACCGCCAGCCCTGCCTCAAGGCTCCGCGCCAGCGCACCAACCTTTTAGACCTTTTTGCCTCCAGTGCCAACTTTTTCCGCTACTGCCACTTTTCCTGCCGACCCTGCCGACCCTGCCGACCTGCGCTGCGACCGCAGTACCGCGCCCTCCGGCCCCGGCGGCCGACAGCCCGACCTCCGGTTCGTCAAACCAGGACCACAAGGTCGGGTCACCCAGTGCCAGTACCCACTCTCCAGGAACCCACAGCTCGACAAGCTTCCCCTTTGTTTTTTTCGTTTTCGTTCGCTTTCGCCCTGAGCATGCAAACGCGCAGACGGGACGCCTGTGTAGCCGTTCGTAGCAGAAACTTTCCAGTTAAACATGCTGAAAAAGGATACTCAGGCTACAGAGGGCATAGCGACGCCAGCCATGACCCGATATGTTTTCCCGTCTCTTCTTTCAAGCTGCCATGGCCTTTTTTCCAGCTGTGGACTGCGAATAATGCTGGGGCCTTCTCAATGTTTTGTTGCCAGTAGCAAGCTCAGAGCAGAGCAAAGATCTTCCCATTAACCGCCTTCGCTGCCTTTACCCGAAATGGAAATTCGGCACAGTTCTCAAGGGGCGTGGTGTGCACTGAAAGGCTTTGTTGCAAAAAATACCAGGCATCAGATACCGAACTCAATTGCTTATTGTGCAACTGACAAACGGTTTGTCTGCCAACCTGGTGACAGGCAAGAACCCTCCCCTTGTTCAGGAAGAGAAGAAAAACAAAGGCAGAATAGACCAGCCAACTCGATTATCCCGGTACCATTACCGGAGAGCCCCTGCTCCCGGGGAGCTGCCATGCAAAGGCCTGTCGCGCCCAGTTCTCACAACAAAGTTCTGGAAACCCGAAACAGCTTTTCTACGTCAGTGAGCTTTTTTTTGTCCGTCAGAAAAAGGACAACATGGTCGTTTTCTTCCACCTGGATATCATCATGGGCAATGAAAACGTCATTGCCACGCACAATCGCCCCTATGGTCGTGCCGCACGGCAACTCTATGTCTCCAATTGCCTTGCCCACAACCCTGGACTTGCCTTTGTTGGCATGGGCTATAGCCTCAAAGGCTTCTGCCGCCCCCCGGCGCAGGGAGTGGACATTGACGACATCGCCCTGGCGAATGTAACGCAGGATGCTGCCGATGGTGACCTGTTGGGGCGAGATGGCTATATCAATATCCCCCCCCTGCACAAGATCCACATAGGCCGGATTGTTGATGAGCACAATCACTTTGCGTGCTCCCATACGCTTGGCCAGCATGGAAGCCATTATGTTGGCCTCGTCGTCATTGGTCAGGGCAATAAAAACATCAGTGTCTTCTATTCTTTCGCTCTCCAGCAGATCCCTGTCGGAAGCGTCACCGTGAAAGACCATGGTTCGCTCCAGCTCCCTGGAAAGCTGATGGCACCGTGATGCATCCTGTTCGATGATCTTTATGCTGAAGTCATTCTCAAGAGCCTGGGCAAGACGCAGCCCTATGTTGCCGCCGCCAACAATAATAATGCGCTTGTATTCCTGATCCAGATGTATCAATTCGCTCATGACATCACGGATGTGGCGATGATCTGCAATGAAAAAGACTTCATCATCCGCCTCTATCACGGTGTCGCCCCGGGGAGTGATAGCGTGCTCACGGCGAAAAATAGCCGCCACCCGGGTATCCACATTGGGCATATGATCGCGAATACAGCACAGCTGCTGATTGACCAGAGGGCCGCCCGGGTGCGCCCTGACAGCAACCAGCTGCAGTCGCCCTCCTGAAAAATCAAGAACCTGCAAGGCACCAGGATGCTCTATCAACCGCCTGATGTTGTTGGTTATCAGCTGCTCCGGGCTGATCAGTACGTTGATGGGGACGGCCTGCTCACTGAACAGACGGGCGCAGGTCAGGTAGGCGTTTTGCCGGATCCGGGCAATGCGCGTTGGTGTGCCAAACAGGGTGAAAGTTATCTGGCAGGCGACCATATTGACTTCATCACTGTTGGTGACAGCGATCAACAAATCAGCCTGCCGGGTGCCTGCCTGCTCGAGAACAGAAGGCCATGACGCCGATCCATTGACCGTACGAATATCCAGACGCTCCTGCAGTTTTTTCAGGCGACCGGCGTCAATATCAACGACAGTAACGTCATTGCTTTCTCTGGTCAGGTTTTCGGCGAGGGAACTGCCGACCTGCCCTGCACCTAGAATCGTAACCCTCATTGAATACCTGCGTTTTCTGGGCGTTGTGTGCTGCTGTCTTGTTAGCGCCTGCCGGAAGCAACCGTCTGATTGTCGTGCGAAGGCGCGCGCGGGGAATGCTGTTATAGCCTCAATGACCGATAAAACTCCTGCGTATCTGTCACAACGAGGCTTGCAGCAGGCCGTTTCCTTGTCATTCCTTTTTGTTCAGGCATGCGTAAAAAAAACCGTCATGCTGCCCAGACACGGGAAACAGTTGCAATCCGTGCTTCGTGTCTGGTGTCTTGCATGCCATATTCACTTGTTGCTCTTCAGCATCCTGGTGCGCTGCAAGAAAGCGCTCCACCTGATCACTGTTTTCCTCAGGCAGAACAGAACAGGTGGCGTACAGCAGTCTGCCTCCAGGCTTCAGCAGAGGCCAGACAGCATCAAGCATCCCCTGTTGGAGACAACCAAGCGCCTGAATATCTTCTGCACGACGCAGTAGCTTTATATCAGGGTGTCGTCTGATGACACCCGTCGCAGAACAGGGAGCATCAACAAGAATTCTGTCGTATTTGTTTCCATCCCACCAGTCAGCCGGGCAGCTCGCATCGCCCTGAACCACCCGGGCCTGCTGGCGAAGACGGTCAAGGTTTTCCTGTATGCGAGGCAGGCGCTCCGGATCCAGCTCTACGGCGGTCAGGTCCAGATTGCTGGTGGACTCCAGCAGGTGGCAGGACTTTCCGCCGGGGGCTGCACAAGCATCCAGCACACGCTCGCCAGGCTGGCAGTTCATCAGCATGGCCGCCAGCTGGGCAGCTTCGTCCTGCACGCTGACATGCCCCTGCAAAAACCCCGGAAGCTCCTCGACATTTGTCGCTGTTTTCAGCTGAAGACCACAGGGGGAAAGCTTGCACAGCGTCGTTTCAATTCCTGCCTCTTCCAGCTGGTGCGCGTAAGTGGCACGGGACACAAAGGCGGTGTTGACACGCAGTGTCATGGGGCCCTGGTCGTTCATTCCCTGCACCAGACTGTCCAGCTGCCCCCGCCAGCTGGCGGCCAGGCGCTGGTACAACCACAGCGGCAGCTCACTTCCAATAGCAGCATCGCCCTGCAGCTGATGCAGGAGACCACTGCTGTCCATACTTTTTCGGAGTAC
The DNA here is from genome assembly GCA_002238585.1 of Kistimonas sp. bin40. Lineage (GTDB taxonomy): Bacteria > Pseudomonadota > Gammaproteobacteria > Pseudomonadales > Endozoicomonadaceae > Sansalvadorimonas. The sequence goes on from MPMQ01000057.1 coordinate 4,058, forward strand.
GGCGTTGACCAGACCACAGGCCCATTTTTTCTTCAGCAGGCGCGCGACCCTTACAGAAGTATCTACGGCTGCATGAGGAGGAATTCGTGTATGGTGCAGCTGGCACAGGCCCGTCAGAAGCAGAACCTGTATATCCCGGTCGCGCTCTTTGAGGGGGCGCGCCATCAACTTGTTCAGCAAGGCATTGAGGCTGAACCAATAGCGCAGTGTCGTGTAGCACAGCTGGCTCAGGAGTGCGGCATCCCGCCGCTCATGCTGAGCCGTCGCCGCTGACAAGGCCACAGACAGGGACCTTCCCTCCATGACACGGGTGAGTGTGCGAACGGCGGCAAGCCGCACGGCGTATCCGCTGGCGTCTGTCATGGCACTGTCTGCAAACTGCTGTGCCCGGCGGAAGCTGGCAGGTTACAACCGTCCAACAGCTGGCCGGAGACAAACAGATCCCTGCGGCTATTGAGAAGATCCTTGATATCCAGGGCGCGCCCACCGGGAAGCTGAAGCCGTTTTATACACAGGGTGCCCGTTCCACAGGCCACCCGAATTCCAGCACTGTCAACCTGGATGACCGTGCCCGGGTGTTCATGCCTGCCAGCGTTATTCTCGACAGCCGCCTCCCATACCCGCACGGGCTGCTCTGTCTTTTGCACCCGGTGCATGAACCAGGCGACAGGCCAGGGGTTGAAAGCACGTACCTGAGAGTCCAGCGCGACAGCCGACCGGGACCAGTCCAGCCGGGCTTCCTGTTTGCTGATACGCGGCGCGTAGGTGGACAGTGCGTCCTGCTGTTTCACCGGCTGGATGCTGGCATCGCAGATGGCATCCAGCACCCTGGTCAGGGCTGGCTGCCCCAGCCGGGCCAGCCGCTCCTGCAGTGATGCGGATGTGTCATCAGGCAGCACCGCACAATGGCTGCCCAGCAGAACATCGCCTGTATCCAGACCTTCATCCATCTGCATGATGGTGATGCCGCTTTCAGTATCTCCGGCCGCTATGGCACGTTGAATGGGCGCCGCTCCACGCCAGCGCGGCAAGAGGGAGGCGTGCACGTTGATGCAGCCATAGCGCGGAACAGTCAACACATCGGCAGGCAGAAGCAACCCGTAGGCCACCACCACCATCAGGTCGGGCTCAAGCGCCCGAATCTGCTCTACGGCCTCTGTGTTTTTCAGGGAGCCCGGCTGGTAGACGGGCAGGCCGCACTGCAGAGCCAGTTTCTTGACCAGACTTCGCTCCAGCTTGCGCCCTCGCCCTGCCGGACGGTCAGGCTGGGTGAACACCGCCACCAGCTGGTGACGGCTCTCCACCAGGGTTCGCAGGTGAGCTTCGGCAAAACCGGGTGTTCCCGCAAAAATAACGCGCAATTGTTTCTTCATAGGGCTCCGGCTGGGCTGACCACCTCCTGACCGCATCACGAGGGTAGACAGGGTAGATTCTGTTTGCCAGCGACTATCTTGTTCGATGAGTCATGTTGTTCAGGCCCGGGCAACAGGCCCTGACCACCGGGGAGCGGCGTCCAGAACACGAACGGCCACCCGAAGGCGGGCCGCAGGCGTCAGCGACAGCTGCCTGGGGGACCGACGCGGGCCCGGGATGATCTACCCGGCCTGTGATCGTCTGTTTTTTTCAATTTTCTTTTTGATACGTTGCTGTTTCAAGCGTGTCAGCTGATCCACAAACAACCTGCCTTCCAGATGGTCGTACTCATGCTGGACACAGATAGCGGCCAAATCTTCGAACTCCAGCACAAACCGCTGCCCACTGGCATCCATCGCCTCCACACTCACACGACGCGGGCGGTTCATTTTCTCCAGGAACCCGGGAACCGAGAGACAGCCCTCAGCTATGTCAGACACTTCGTCCGTCAAAGGGGTAATCACCGGATTGATAAATACCAGGGGATCCGATTGGTCACCGGATACATCCATAACAAAGATGCGCTTTTCTATGTCCACCTGCGGCGCCGCCAGGCCGCAGCCTTCTGCGGCGTACATGGTCTCGAACATGTCGTCCACAATCGTCCGGATGCTGTCATCGACCACATCGACAGGCTTGCCTGGCCGGTGCAAACGCCGGTCAGGAAATTCCAGAATCCTGAGCTTGGTCATATCTCCGCTATCCAGCATGTTGCCTGAGGGAGGCGTATTGTACAGAAACAGCCGGAAGGCGACACGTTTTCCAGACCATGCCAGGTGCTCCCGGCTGAACAAGGCGGTGCGGACCGGTGTTGCCCGGGCCGGAAGGCGAATCATAACCATCCTGTCACCAGCCGCCAACAACAGTCGTTCGGCAGGAGTCTACCTCCCCTGGTATTCACATCGATGCGGGAGAGACATTGTCATGAACAGGACAGCCGGACTGGGGTTGCACCCCATGGTGTCCCGGGATACAGATCCCTTGTGCGAGCAGCTTCACCCGGAAGCGATTGAACTACACCGCCGGGTCTATCATGCACTGGGGCGCCAGCTGGCACGAACGCTGCCACCGGGCATCAGTCTGTATGACACGGGTCTGCTTTTCTGCCAACGCATGGGGTTTATTCCCGCCTTTCTGGCACGCAAGGCCAGCCCCGAGGCACTGGAGCGCGCTTTGGGCGAGGCTCTTTTGAGTCGCTGGAACCGCAGGGGGCAACTGAGCAGGCTGATGGGATGCAGCCAGCCTGTCACCTTGCCGTCTGCCAGGGCCTGCCTCAGGCTGGCCCGCAAGGCGGGGCCGGGCGCAGAACGGGAGTTTTTGCAGGTGGCGCGCGAACCGGCAGCGGCCGCTGCCCGGCCGGAGATGACCGAAGCCCGGCTGCGCACTCTTCTGGAAGACTGCTCCGGACCTGATCTCCTGACAAGAATACAAGCACTTGATACCGCCCGGCAGCAACCGGACTTTGATGCTGGCGCCTTTGTCGACCTGCTGCGTGACCGGCGCGCCGAATACGGCAACCGCAGTTGTTTACAGCAGCTGGTGGACAAGGCGGGCGACATAGTGCTGCTTGAGGTCCTTCTCGACGCCGGTGCCCGTCTGGGACAACTCGACAGAAACGGGCGAACGGAAATTGATCTGGCCGTTGCCAATGGTGATTATTATCTCGCCACCAAACTCAAGCTGGCTCTCAATTATCAGCGATTAAAGGATAGAAGTCGGGGACAGCAGATCCGCTGCGCCCTGGTCTGTTACCAGTTTGACGAAGCGACCCTGACTATCGACGAGGCAGAATACAGGTTCTTCCGGGTACTCAATCAGCATCAGGTGTCATTTACCCACGGCTTTCTCCTTTACAGTCGCAAGGACGGTCAGGTTGCGACACGCGTTGTACACGCCCCCTGCGCTGTTGCTGATGACATGGAGGTGACCACCATAGGTGATACCCTGCTGCCCCGCTGCCGCGCACGGCTGGCCGAGGTGGTCGAAGAACGATGCCGGCTGACAAGACGCTCACTGCACACAAATCCGCGCTCTTGTGCTGACTATGTGCTGGGGCAGCGCCTGGACGAGGCCATGCACGGCTTCTGGGATTCGACGACAGGCCGACTCTGGTGGGGAGGGCTGAAGGGACTGTTCTTTGCAGGAGGGAGCCTGATGGCCGACAAGGTACCGCACTGCGCGACACTGGCTCTGGTCTGCTCTGGCTGGATGAATCTGTTGCACAGCCCTGACGAGGGCACCAATACGGCAGTACGCGCAGGCCAGTGTCTGGGAGGGCTGACCGGCCTGGCCTATGGATGCCCTGTCGCGGGTGCCCAGCTGGGTGGGCTTGTTGCACGCAGTCTCAAAGAGCTGGGAAAGCTGGGCGTCTCAACCCGCATGATTGATGCTGTGGGCGCCGCTTTGCGCAACAGTGACCAGGCCATGGACGCCTGTCTTCTGGCAGGAGGACTGCTGTGTGCATCTTCGACGGCTGGTGGCCTGCACGTCATCCCCCCCGGGATACTACGTCACCTGCGCAGGCTGACAGCCCTTGCACTGTCGGCATCGGCCTTCGTCGAGGCCTGGAAGATACCAGGCCTGAGATATGCTTTTTCAACGCTGTTGATTTCTTCCGGTCTGAGTGCGGGCGTGCTGGCTCTCTACAGCCTGTCGTCCCTGACCACGGCTGCGGGCGCCCTCTGCGTTGCAGGTGCTGGCACATTGGGCTCGCCAACCACTGTTTCCCTGATAAACCTTGTTGGTGGCATTTTGTATCTCTGCAACTGGGAAGGGCAGCGCCTGGTCTCTCTTGTCTACGACACCGGAAATCTGGTCGCAGAAGCTGTGCACTGGATGCATCAATGGCCGGGAACGAGGCTGGTAGCTGAGGACGAGGAGCCAGGCATCATACTTCTGCCTGCCGGTGCCCACAGGCCGCTTGTCAGCCCGGACTTGCACAGCGGGCGAGGAACCCAGCTCCTGTGCCAGAACACAGAAAACACAGAAAGAGCTCGCATATCAACAGCCGGCGTACAGGCTTCGGCTTCCCGCAGACTCGCAAGAAGCATGGAACGGCAGGGCGATGGGCCTTCTGGATCCTTTATCGCTGAAGACCCCAGCTCTGACGAGGATGAAAGCTCCAGCACCGGCCAGGAAAGTGATGCACGCTCAGACAGCGAGAGCGAATCCACAGTGGATTTGTCCACAGCGGGCGAAAAAAGGGAAGAGAGACAAGAACGGCAAGAACAGCAACGGCACGAACGACAAGAACGACACGAACGACAAGAACGACAAGAACTGCAAGAGCAGCAAGAACTGCAAGAGCAGCAAGAACTGCAAGAGCAGCAAGAACTGCAAGAGCTGCAACAGCAGCAAGAACCGCAAGAGCAGCAACGGCAAGAGCAGCAAGAACCGCAAGAACAGCAACGGCACGAACGACAAGAACGACAAGAACGACAAGAACGACAAGAACGACAAGAACGACAAGAACGACAAGAACGACAAGAACCGCAAGAGCAGCAACGGCAAGAACGGCAAGAGCAGCAAGAACGGCAAGAGCAGCAAGAACCGCAAGAGCAGCAACGGCAAGAGCGGCAAGAACGACAAGTCGCAAAAAAGGAGCCGTCCTCACGCAAGAGGAGAAGACCGGCTCCCGTCCCTGCTGGTGACGGCCAGGGCACAGCACACCCTGACGCGACCCTGCTTGACTAAAACATTCGTCTGATTTCATCCCTGAAACAGCAGCCACGCCAGAAAACAGCCGTGGCCAGCCACATCAGGCCGACCGCCCCCCGCCTGTAGGTCCGGGGCGGGGGCGGGTCAAGCGCTTCCCGTATTCCTCAAGCGGAACTTGCTGAGGTTTCAACATTTCTCATGGTGAGCCTGACGCGTCCCCGGTCGTCAACCTCCAACACCTTCACCTTGATCTTCTGCTGTTCCGCCAGGACATCACTGGCGTGCTCGATCCGCTTGTCCGAAATCTGGGATACGTGCACCAGACCGTCCCGTCCTGGCAAGATATTGACGAAAGCCCCGAAATCGAGAACCCGCACAACAGTGCCCTCGTAAACCGTCCCGACTTCCACATCGGCTGTCAGCGCTTCGATCCTGGCGCGTGCGTCCAGGCAGACTGTATTGCTCTCGCCGTATATGCTGACCAGACCCGTTTCACCAATATCGATGGACGCACCTGTCTCCTCACACAGCGCCCGGATGGTCGCTCCGCCTTTGCCGATGACATCGCGAATGCGATCGGTGGAAATGCGCATGGTGATAGTCATGGGCGCATGCTCACTGAGCTGGGCACGCGGCTCGGCTATAACCTGCTGCATTTGTTCCAGAATGCCCAGTCGAGCCTGCAAAGCCTGCCCCAGGGCCGCATCCATGATTTCTTCGGTAATCCCCTGGACTTTCATGTCCATCTGCAAAGCTGTTACGCCGTCTGCAGTCCCTGCCACCTTGAAGTCCATGTCGCCCAGATGATCTTCATCACCCAGAATATCGGTCAGCACCGCAAAGCGGCCGTCTTCTTCCTTGATAAGCCCCATGGCAACACCGGCCACTGGCGCTTTCACGGGAACCCCCGCATCCATCAAGGCCAGACTGGCGCCACACACAGAGGCCATGGAGCTGGAGCCGTTGGATTCTGTAATTTCGGAAACCACCCGGACGGTATAGGGGAATACCTCATCGCTGGGCAACAAGGCACTCAGGGCGCGACGCGCCAGGCGACCATGGCCTATTTCCCGGCGCCCGACAGCGCCCATGCGGCCACACTCTCCCACTGAGTAGGGCGGAAAGTTGTAATGCAGCATGAAAGAATCACGCTTTTCACCTTCCAGCAGGTCCACCAGCTGTGCATCACGCGTGCCTCCCAGAGTGATCGCGACCAGGGCCTGGGTCTCACCACGGGTGAACAGCGCCGACCCGTGCACTCTTGTCAGCAGACCGACTTCCATGTCCAACGGGCGTACCGTCTTCTGGTCACGGCCGTCTATGCGCGGCTTTCCTTCGAGAATGGCTTGGCGAACATGCGCCTTTTCCAGCTGGGAAAACAGCTTGCCGACCTCGGTGGCGCTGTGTTCCTGCTGTACACAAAAGGTATCGAGTGCGCTCTGGCGCAAGGCTGCCAGGGTGCGGACCCGCTCCTGTTTTTCATGCAGGCCGTAGGCTTGGGTAATGGACTCGGCAAAGGTGGAACGCAACTCATCGGCCAGGGAGGAATCCGCCTCGGGCTGCAACCAGCTCCGCACGGGCTTGTCTACCGCACTGGCCAGAGACTCTATGGCCTCTATCACGACCTGGTAGCTTTCCTGGGCAAACAAAATAGCACCAAGCATTTCGTCTTCCGACATTTCCTTGGCCTCGGACTCCACCATGAGCACAGCCTTGTCGGTGCCTGCCACCACCATATTGAGCTCAGAGTCTTTCAGCTGCTCATGGCTGGGATTGAGGATATAGCCCCCCTCATCCTCATTGAAACCGACCCGCGCCGCTCCCAGAGGTCCGGCAAAGGGAATGCCGGAAATGCTCAGGGCAGCAGAGGTGGCAATCATGCCCAGAATGTCGGGATCTGTCTTTCTGTCAGTAGACAGAACCGTGACAATGACCTGCACCTCATTCATGTACCCTGCCGGGAACAGGGGACGTATGGGACGGTCGATCAGGCGCGACGTCAGAGTTTCTTTTTCACTGGGACGCCCCTCGCGCTTGAGGAACCCGCCTGGAATACGTCCAGCGGCGTAGTTTTTTTCCTGGTAATGGACAGACAGAGGGAAAAAGTCCTGTCCTTCACGACAAGATGTCGCACCGACCACAGTGGCCAGCACGGCCAGATCGCCCATGCGAGCCAGCACAGCGCCGTCAGCTTGACGGGCAATACGTCCTGTTTCCAGGCTGACCTGCTGGTCACCCCAGGAGAAAGTCCTGATCACGGGATTCATCATAATATCCTTCGCATACTTTACTGAGTCTGACATGGGCGCGACCGGGTCACTTGCGCACGGGCCCGCGCATCAGGCAATGTTAGAAAGTGTTATAAAAAAGAGCCGCTGCCAAATATTCGGCAGGACGGTTCTGCTTCCTTGGCATGCGATCAGCAGGCAATCACTGACACCCCACCTACCTGTTGGCTGACCTGCTGACTCACCGAAGACAGCGGCAGGGCCAGGCATGACGCAAGCCCGCCGGATTCCTCACCTTGTCTGCCTCATTACCAGCTGCCGGGAGCCTGTCCGGGAAGAGTCTGCTGCGGGAGCCAGAGGCCCGGGTCCGGCTGCCAGGCTGCGCTGGCTTTCGTCCCTGCGCTGGCTTGCCTCGGACCAGACCAGCGTCTGTCGAGCCAGACCAGGAATCATCGAATTATCGAATCATCGAACCAAACCACCAGACCCAAACTACTACTAGCTGAAAATCCGCGTAAAAACCATCTCCAACCTGACCGGGTGCCGCCCGCGGCGCGGCACCCGGTGAGTCTGCTAGCGGCGCAGTCCCAGACGACCAATCAATTTTCTGTAACGACCAAAGTCTTTCTTTTGCAGGTGGTCAAGCAAAGAACGACGCTGGCTGACTTTGCGGATCAGGCCACGCCGGGAGTGATGGTCATGAATATGTGTTTTGAAATGAGACTGCAGGCCTTCGATGTCTGCGCTCAGCAGTGCTACCTGAACCTCTGGTGAGCCTGTGTCACCCTCAGAGCGGCCGTGCTCAGCCAGTATTTCTGCCTTTTTCTCTTTGCTTAAAGCCATGAGAACTCCAGTAAAATATGCAGTAAAACAAAGGGATGACCGCGCATATTGACAGACATCCTGAATCGCCGTAGCCGGCTCCCGCGCGGGGCCCGGCTGCCAAGGCCGGGGCATTCTACACCCTTGCCCTGGAGAATTCACCCAGGAGCGACTTTCTTTTGCCTTGCCATGCTGTCGGGCCCTCCCGGAATCGATATTCTGTGTAAGGTCCTGTGTAAGGGTAAGGCCCTGCGCAAGGTTCTGTGTATAAGAGACGGCTATTCAGGCTATACTCCGGGCCGTTTTAGCCATGGAGAATGTGAAATGCGTCCAAGTGGTCGAGCCGCTGACGGGCTGCGGGAAATTCAGATCACCCGCCGCTACACCAAATACGGTGAAGGTTCTGTGCTGGTGGAATTTGGTGAAACCAGAGTCGTATGTACCGCCAGTCTGGATCGCACAATACCGCGCTGGTTGAAAGGCACAGGTCAAGGCTGGATCACTGCCGAATATGGCATGCTTCCCCGGTCCACCGGCGAACGCAACGGGCGAGAGGCTGCTCGGGGACGCCAGTCGGGACGCACCCTGGAAATTCAACGATTGATAGGACGTTCGCTGCGGGCCGCTGTCAATCTGAAAAAGCTCGGCGACAACACCATCACTCTTGACTGTGACGTCATCCAGGCCGACGGCGGCACGCGCACGGCTGCCATCACCGGGGCCTGCGTGGCGCTTGTCGACTGCCTGCGTCACATGCAGAGTCGAAGGATTATCTCGCATGACCCTCTCATCGGCCTGGTGGCTGCCGTATCTGTCGGCATATATAACGGCAACCCCGTTCTTGACCTGGATTACGCAGAAGACTCCAGTGCAGAAACCGACATGAACCTGGTGATGACAGAAAAAGGTGGGTTGATTGAAGTGCAGGGAACAGCCGAGACAGCTCCGTTCAGCAAGGATGAGCTGATGTCCTTGCTGGATCTGGGGGAGACAGGACTCAAACACTTGTTCAGCCTGCAGCGTGCAGCACTGGACAAGAACGCCTGATTTTATCTCCCGGCCACACCGGGGCGGCACTGGGTCACCAGAAACGCTGATCTGCCCCCGTCCCGGTAATCCAGGCCGCCTGTCCATTGAGGCAGCACGCCCACCTGGCGCAGCAGCCTTTTGAGGCGGGGCCGCAACCCAGTCCAGCCACTGATGCCATGACAGCCATTCTGCAACGGCCCCCCCTGATCAGAACAACGCCGGCGTCCCCCTGTCCAGTGGCATTGCCACTGTGCCCGCAGCCACAGCAACGCCTTGATCATGGCGTGCTGCCCTTGTGCTCCCCGCACTGGCCTCTACAGCCTGACAGACTGGTCAGCCAAGCCACAGCCGATAAGGTCGCAGTGCCCACTCTTGTGTGAACTTCTGGCGAAACCCGGAGTCGAACGCTGCCACCAAGCCAGGCGCACCAGGAGACCAGACGGCACCATGAACGTAACCCGACCTTCGAGCCTCAATTCCGGCCGATCACCCATGTCTGCAAAACCACAGCAACAGACCGTAGCACTGACAACGGACCCGGTTGAGGCCTCGTGCCGGCAGTCGTGCGCCGCAAACATTCCCGCGCCGGTGGAGACCTGTCCGTCACTGGCAAGGCGTCAGACTCATGGCGCCATGGCTGAAAAGCGACTGCCCTCGCCGCCTGCCAGTTCAGGGACAACACCGGACACAGGCCATGGGCTGCCGGACGACACTGCGCACTACCTGCTCACCCGGGCGGCTGTCATACGCCAGGCTGCCATCGAGCGTGCCGCCGCCGGGCCTGCCGGCCTGTTCGGTGAGGAAGGCATGCGCATCGAGCAGCTCAACCAGCGTATGCTGGGCCACCTGTGCACCAATACGCCCGTCGACGACGTCACTCTGCTGCTGTACATGATCAGCCACCATGTCTCGTTCGAGCTGCCGGAACAGATGATCCAGGTCAGCGACAGGGCACTGGGCGAAGCCTTGCAGCAGTACGGGCCGCGTCTGATAGCCCGGACCCTGCCTTTGCTCGCAGAAGGGCAGCTGCGCTACCTGATGACCAGTCCCACCCTGGCTCTGGAGGCCCTGCGCTCCTGCGCCAGCCTCTTCTGCTGGGCCCCCCCCGAGATAAAAACAGCATGCCAGCTCGCTCCCCTGCTGGCTGGCATGCATCAAGAGAAGCGTGATCAATTACTGGAGGAAATACTAAGCCATGACTGCCATCTTGCGCTGTCTCTGGCGCCTGCTGAGGAACTCGTCCGCATACGTCCTTTTTCGTTAATGGAATTGCCGCAGCCCCAGGATAACCAGGCACTGCGTCGCATAGCCGTGTCCTGCAGACCCGATTTGCTTCCACTGCTGAAAGATGGCCTGAGCGACGCAGACTATGAAGAACTCTGTGATCTGGCACTGAGCAAAACAGGCAAGGGACTGCAATACATTGAAGAGGCTGGACGTACAGCTGAACGGGTGGACAAGGCCATAGCCCGGCCGCAGGCACCTCACATTGCCGATATTCCCCGGACACTCTACGAGGAAAAAAGGCTCCAGCTGGCATTGAAAAACGCCGAAAGCAGCTTGTACTCCTTCCGGGACTGCCAACTGCCTTGCGCCTTCCTCACGCGCTGGAACCTGTGGGAGACACTCAAACAAAAAAACAGGTGGCTGGGCTGTATCCCGGAGTCCGAACGCACTGAGGCACTGTGCTGCGAATATGTCGCCCAGCATCCCACTGAGGCTTACAGTCAGGCCGTGCCGGCCGCTATCAGGAACCGGCACCCGGAATGGACGCAAATGGCCTGTCAACCCACCTGCTATACGCGTCTTGGCAGCAAATTCCAGGGGCTGGCACAACATCTTGACGACGACAGTCTGGCCGCTGCGGTGGATACCAGCAGTATTATCCTGCACGACCTGTTTCCACTGTCACCAGCGCAGGACATAGCGCCCTGGGCTCTGCTTCTGGAAGGTTTATGGGAACAGCTGCCGCAGAAGTACAAGACCCTGATCTGGCGCAAGGGGGGTACCGAGGGGTTGGCACAAGCGTTCCAGGCACCGCCTTTGAGAATTGATCCCCAGGCTCTGCTGGATCCGATCCAGGAGCGGCATTGCAGTCGCCGGGCCGCCTGGTTGCCTGGTGAGGTCGCACGGCAACTGATGTTCAGCCATCACTTTCGTCTGCGCAACAAGACGCTCGGCGTGCAGCTACACCGGGAGATGATTGCGGGCGCACACGCACTGGCTCAGGCCTGCCAAAGGCGGCAGCTGCGGGTCTGGCACGCCGCTCCTGGCGGCGGCTGGACACACCGGGGAGGACGCACGCTGGTGCGGACAGAAGGACCCCGTTGTGTCCATATGAAATTTCAGCGCCGAGGAGAGAAACTGGACGTTTTTTCCGCCGAGCAGACCGTGCAAAAATTCGCGCACGCACACGGGAATACGCTGAACTGGCACAGTGAAATTCCCGAGCCGGAGGAAATAGTCCTGGTACCGCTTGATGCACTGCCGGTGAGACAGCCTGCGTTTCCCGACCGACTGGAAATCCATGAGCTCCGGGGCGACAGCTATGCGCTGGCATTCCGGTTCACCACCAGGGATGACAGCTACGACACCCTGGCCTGGCAGCCCGATACGCCACAGGGTGGCTGCGAACGCGCAAGGCAAGGATTGCTGCGCGCCTTCCACGACCTGGGCGTCTGGAGCAGTCTGGGTGCTGTGCATACCTCGACGATCGCGTTGTACCACCACTTTTACGAGGCGGGTGACTCACGCCCCGAGCTGCTGCTGAGTCATTTGTTTCAGCCCGGCCATGCCTACCCCGGCACCCTGCATCTATGGAATACACAGGCCACCGGGCAATCAGACTGGGGCTGGTCCGGCCTGCGGGATCTGGGAGACCTGGAGTTCTACCCCTTCATCAGCACCTTTCTCGAATCCAGCGATGCCTTCTGGATACCGCCCGGCTATGGCCAGCGGGCTTCGTTCGTCAACGCCATAGCCCAGAACATTCTGGGAGGACTGCTGCACTACATGCGACTCCACCGTGCCACAGATCCCGATTACCACTACCTGCATGCAGGAGCCGTAAGTGCCCTGGCGGAATTCCTCGAGCAAGGCTGTGACAGCCTGCTGGCTGGCCTGCTGGGTGATAACACCCGACTCAAGGATCTGTTTGACGGGATCGGCGCGGGGGTCGGCGAGATCTATCCCGAATGGCTGGATCAAACCGCCAGGGAGATCATCTACTGGAGTGCCATGCAAACGGAGCAGGGCGACTGTTTTGCACAGCATATCAACAGGGACTCTCGCCCCTGTGCCCAACTCTACCCGGGACACCCTTGCCAGAGCATCCGTTACGGGCAGGAGCCTGGATCTGATTACTCCGAGGCCGCAGGCGAAAGCCTTGGGACCGAAAACGGCAAGTTACCCTTGTTCTATCTGGCGCGCGGTCTGTACATACTGGCCGCCGGTCTGACGCAGCGCCTGGCACACCAGCAATAGCCCATGATGCTGTAACAACCTGAAAGAACCATTGTGTTATGAACTTCTGGCCCGGCGGCGGACTCGGACGCTCAGCCGCCCTGCCCAGGAGACCCATAACTGTGAGCATGATATACCCCTCCCGTTCTGCCCTCCGACCGCCGCTGCCGGACAGCCGGCCAGTGTCGGCCTCCACTGCTGCCAGTCCCGCCCCGTCCTTTGTCACACCCGACTCTACCTCAGCGCTTTACGACCATACAGTCACGCCGATGGAGGTGATGCCTGGGTTCCGGTCGCCACTGAAGTCAAACCCCGCAGGCACGGATTTCACCGCCATCATGGGCCAGACGCTTGCCGAGCGCCATCTCCGCCTGACACAGCTCGAACAGCGCATGATGCACTGCCTCTACAACAGCGAACCGGTGACCGACTGCCAGCTACTGGATCATATGGTGCGCCGCAACCTGAACTTTGACGAGTTCCCCGAGCTTGTCCAGCTCAGTGATCTGGAACTGGCGCACCACCTGTCTGCCAGCAGGGGCGTTTTGGCCAAGAGATTGCTGCGCAGTTTGCCGCATAGAACCGTCGCACGCCTGGTCACTGTGCCGGCCATTGCCGAGCTGGCGCTGCGCCACAGCCCCTACTTTTTTGACCGGATACCGGAAGAGATGAAAACACCGGAGGTGCTGGCACCACTGCTGGAGAGTCTGTCGGACACGAGACGCCGTGACCTTCTGATGTGGATTTCGATCCACGAACCGGATCTGCAGCAGCACCTGGAAACCATGGAACAAGGGATCAGAAGCAATAGCTACACCACCTGCAGGACGCGGGCGGCCGAACTCACACCAGCGCTGCGCCGTCTGGCTGTTACCATCGACTACACCACCATCAGTCTGTTTCAGTCCGTGCCCACGCAGGAATACGGTGCCCTGTGCGACCTGGCACTGGAACAATCCGGCAAGGCACTGGAATTGATTGCTGACGACTGGCGTACCGAGGCGCGTATTGATCGCGCACTGGCACACAGCACTCCTCCTCCCATCCAGGCTATCCCTGAACATTTGTACACCAGCGCACGTCTCACAGCAGCGCTGTACGGACAGGATAACGCCGAGCTGGCCAGTGAATTCCTCAGGCACTGGCACCTGTGGGACGCACTGAAAACGCATCCGGACTGGCTCTGCCTCATTGCAGCACACGAACGGACCGAGGCACTGTGCCGCGAGTACCTCAGCCGTTTTCCTGGTAACCTGAGCCCCATTCCCACAGCGATTCTGGCAGCGAACCGGCAATGGCAACAAGCCTGCCAGGACCCTGCTGTCTACCTTCCATTGCGCCAGCACACACGGGTGGCTACCTGCTACGGCATGCACAAAAGCCACCAGGAGAGCCCGCCCCCGGAGACACAGACACAACTCTGGGTATTGGCTCTGGCCTCCTGGCGGAGTCAGGCACGGAATTTGCCGCAGGACTGCAAGAAAAGAATTCTGGCCAACGGCGGTAGCGGAGGCCTGGACGCCATGTTCCAACCCCCGCTTTTGTGTCTGCATCCTGAAGCTCTGCTTGATCCGATACAGGAAGAACACTGTAGCCGCCGGGCTGCCGCATTGCCGGATCAGGCACGTATCCGGCTGCTGTGTGCGCAGTCCCTTCCGCTGAGACGCCAACTGGAAGGGCTGGAGTTGATCAGGCAGATAGATGAGCAATTCCTGACATTGAGCAAGCAGCTACAGGACAACAGCCTTGCACGCTGGAAGCCGGAAGCCGGTGACATCTGGACAAGAAAAGGCGGGCGCACCCTGGTGCACACTGGCCAGAACGGCTGCGTACACATGAAGTTTCATCGTCGGGAGGAGCCGCTGGACAGATTCGTGGCAGAACAAGCGGCACAAACGTTTGCCCTGGCCCATCCGGGGTTCGGCTGGCGCAGCCAGATTCCTCAACCCGAGGGGATTTGTCTGGTACCGACGGCGGCCCTGCCAGTGCCTGCGGCATCCTTTGCTGACGCACTGACAATCCACAACCACGCGGGACACAAGTATTATCTGGCCTTTCGCTTCACCACCCGTGACGACAGCTATGACACGCCCGCCTGGCAGCCGGACAGGCACAACGGGTGCCAGGCGGCCCACAAGGGATTGCTGAACGCACTGCATGACATAGGCATCTGGAGCAGTCTGGGTGCTGTCCATACGTCCACCATCCAGCTGTACCACCATTTTGACGGAAGCGCAGATACACGGGCCGAGCTGCTGCTGAACGCCTTTTTCCACCCCACAGCCATCTATCCCGGCACCCTGCATTACTGGGACACCAAGGCCATGGAGCCGTCAGACTGGGGCTGGTCCGGACTGCGCGATCTGGGTGACCTGGAGTTCTACCCCTTTATCACCAGCTATATCGAATCGAGTGATGCCCACTGGACCTTGCCCGACTACGCCCAGCGCGCCTCATTTGTCAACGCTATCGCGCACAATATTCTGGGCAGCCTGCTGCACTATATGCGCCTGCATCGCGACACGGATCCTGACTACCACTACAAGAACGCCCGGTCAGTCAGGAAGCTGGAACAGTTTATCGAGCAAGCCTGTGACACCCTGCTCGCTGGCCTGCTGGGAAATGGTACCAGGCTGGAAGACCTGTTCCCGCAGGACCCCCAGGGCGTCAAGGATATTTTTGCCGAGTGGCTGTATCTGACGGCCAGAGAGATGATCTACTGGACGGCCCGACAAGAGCCAGGGACGGACTGTTTTGCCGAGCATCTGAACACCAGTGGACGGCCCTCAGCCGCGCTGTATCCTGGCCATCCCTGGCAGAACATTCGCTACGGAACGGACTACACCGAGCCGGAGGGGGAAAGTCTGGGCAGCGAAAACGGCAAGCTGCCCCTGTTCTATCTGGTACGGGGCCTGTACCTGCTGGCCATCGGGCTGGTAAACCAGGCGGAACAACCGCAAGCCATGGCGTCATAAAAAACCGGCTTCTGCCGCGAACTTCTGGCGGCAGGAAAGGTCCAACCCAGTACGAAAACCAAAAGTCACAAGCCTGACAAGAATGTCCGATCCCATGAACCAGACACATCTTCATCTTGCCGGAGCCTGGCGCACGGGAACAGCCGAACCCCTGTCGTCTCAGACATCTATTGCAGCCAGCCCGGTTTTTTCCCGTCAGCAAAGACACGAGGATTGCTCCGCATCTGCCCGGACCTCAAACCTCCATGATCACGCTGTCTCACCGATAGATGTGGCCCCCCGGCTGTCGCTGGCACCAGAACCTGCAACCACCGGCACGCCCCACGCCAGCCGCCCCCCGGGGCAAACAAGAAGCGAACGCCACGCCCAGCTGGAGAGGCTTGAGCAAGGTACCATGCGCTGCATCTATGGCCAGGAACAGGTAACGGACTGCGCTCTGCTGGATCACATGGCACGCCGCAACCTGCGCATTGGTGCATCCCCTGAGCGCATCCAGCTTACTGATCAGGAACTGGCACAGCATCTATGCAACACCCGGGGCTCCTTGACCCAACGGTTGTTGATAAATTTGCCACGCGAGACCGTCCAGCGCCTGGTAGCCATGCCCGCCATTGCCGAGCTGGCTCTGCGCCACCGGCCTGCCGTTTTTTATCTGATACCGGAACATATGAAAACACCGGAGGTACTCAGACCGCTGTTGGACAGCCTGCCCGATTTGAGACGCCATGAACTGCTGGAGTGGATTTCACAGGATGCGCCGGACTTGTTCGATCGCCTTCTGACACTGGAACAAGCTATCGGGATAAACCCCCTCAATACGTGCTGCAGGCGAGCGGATGAGCTGACGCCCGCACTACGCCAACTCGCTGTCGAACAGGACTACCAGACAATCTGTCATTTCACATCAGTCACCGATCAGGAATACGGCCAGCTCTGCGACCGCGCGCTGGAGCAGTCAGGCGCCGCACTGGACTGCATTCTCGCTGACTGGCGTACCCCAGAACGCGTCGATCGTGCACTCAGGCACGAGAAACTTCCGTCCTTCCAGGCGATTCCTGCACATTTGTATACAGCTGAGCGTCTCAAAGCGGCACTGCCCAATGCGACAGACAGCAAACTGCACTGCGGTTTTCTCACAGACTGGGGCCTGTGGGACACACTGAAAGCACAACCGCAATGGATCGCGAGAATTCCAGAAGAGGAAAGAACCGAGGCGCTATGCCGCGAGTACGTCAGCCACTTCCCTGGCGATCTTTCCTACATTCCTGCATCGATTCTGCGCAAGAACCCGGAATGGCTGTTGGCCCGGACGCGCGCTACGGTCTACTTGCCGCTCAGTGAACACCAGCGGGTCGGGCCCTGCTACGGATTGCCCCCAACCCAGGAAACGCCTTCCGTTCATTCAGAAATAAACCGACAACCCTGGGCCCTGGCACTGGCCAACTGGCCGACGCAGGTGGACAGGCTGCCTCAGAAGTGCAAGGAACAGATACTGGCCAACGGCGGCACCGCCGGATTGGCAGACACCCTGGCAGCCCCGCCGCTTCACCTGGAGCCCGAGGCTCTTCTTGACCCTGTGCAGGAACACCACTGTAGCCTCCGGGCCGGTGCTCTGCCAGACCTGGCGCGCATTCAGCTGATGTGTGCGCAGTCCCTCTCCCTGCGTCGCCCACAGGAAGGACAGGCGCTGCTCAGGAAGATGGATAAAGAATTCCTGACGCTGGAAAAACAGCTGCAGGACAAGGACCTGCCAGGCTGGCAGCCACAAGCGGACGCTGTCTGGACGCGGCAAGGTGGGCGCACCCTGGTGCACACTGACGAAAGTGGCTGCGTGCACATGAAGTTCCATCGTAAAGACGAACCCCTGGATACCTTCACGGCAGAACAAGCCGCACAAGACTTCGCGCGCAACCACCCGGAACTCGGCTGGCGCAGCGAAATTCCCGTCCCCCAGGGTATGCGGCTGGTGCGGCTGGAGGACTTGCCGGTACCTTCCGGACAGTTTCCAGACCCACTCGAAGTCTACAGCCATGACGGTCAGGACTACGCCCTGGCATTCTGCTTCACCACCAGGGATGACAGCTACGACACCCCGGCCTGGCAACCGGACGCCGAGCACGGGCGCGAACGCGCTGAGAAGGGCTTGCTCAAGGCACTGCATGACATAGGTGTCTGGAGCAGCATGGGGGCTGTCCATACTTCCACCATCCATCTGTACCACCATTTCTACGCGTCGGTTGACACGCGCCCTGAGCTGCTGCTGAGTGCTTTCTTCAATACGACAGCAGGTTACCCCGGCACCTTGCACTACTGGAACAGCAAGGCCATACAACCATCAGACTGGGGCCACTCCGGGCTGCGTGATCTGGGGGATGTGGAGTTCTATCCCCATATCACCACCTATAACGAATCGATTGATGCCGAAT
>MPMQ01000004.1 GCA_002238585.1 Kistimonas sp. bin40
CGGGACTCTTTGGCGGGACTCTTTGGCGGGACTCTTTGGCGGGACTCTTTGGCGGGACTCTTCGGCGGGGCTCTTTTGGGGGGCCCTTTTGTGGGGATCTTCTTTGGGGAACACCTTGTGGGGCTCTTTGTGTGGGAACTCTGTAGCGGGACTCTTTGGCGGGACTCTTTGGCGGGACTCTTTGGCGGAACTCTTCGGGGGCATCTTCGTGTTGCCACACCCTTTGTGGCACTCGTTGTGACGCTCTTTGCGTTGAAACCCCAAAGCGAAAACCCAAAACTGGCGAATGGGCCCTCTGACTTCTGCCAATCGGGAGCCTTCGACACCGGACAACCGGAAGCGCTGGTCAGATGATTCGAGTGCCGCAACCTCGGCGCGCAGACAGTGTCCCAACCTGTTCAGAAAAATGCGCAAAAACCTTTGCGACCTCTCCAGAAGAAGAGGCCCCGGCGATACGCCCAGTCAGCAAAACAAGGCCCGGCAGAAGGCGAGCCAGGACAAAAAACAGGTCAGGATACGCAAGAATAGGCCTTCCTGACGCGCGCCAGGTGCTTCGGGTCGGGACTCAATGTTTTGCCAGGTTCATCCGATATTTTGGCTACCGGACGCCCGTTGCAGAATAAAAGCTTGACCACAGCGTTGAGCGGGGCTCCCCCGGCATCATTGGTCAACCATGTACCTATGCCAAAACTGGTGGCAATACGTCCTGCAAAGTGCCGATGAATCTGAACAGCCTTGCCAAAATCCAGGTTGTCACTGAACATCAGGGTCTTATCCTGCACAGCCACACCCAGCTCTTCATAGTGGCGCAAAGCCCGCTCACCCCAGGTCAGAGGGTCGCCAGAGTCATGGCGCATGCCCTTGTATCGTCCCGCCAACGAGACATCGAAATCACGGAGAAACGCCGTCATGCCTATGGTGTCTGTCAGTGCTACACCCGGCTGATGCGGATACTCTTCCAGCCAGAGCTGCAGGGCCCTGCGCTGGCTGGAGCCCAGCTCCTGCGTCAACCCCTGGTGGGCCTGTATCCACTCATGCCCCATAGTCCCCCGGACCGGAAGTGCGAGAGTCCGGGCCAGCATCACATTGCTGGTCCCTTGCAGGACCTCGGGCAGCCTCGCGTGGAAAGTCTGCAAGAGCTCCTGCTGCCAAGCCCCACTCAAACGACGGCGAGTACCGAAATCAACAACAGAAAGCGGGGGTGTCTTCAGCCCCTCAGCCTCCAGCCAGTTCAGCTTGTCCGTCAAGCGCACGCGGGCCTGCGCCAGCGTTTTTTCCACTGGCCGCTGGCGGGCATAGAGCTCATTGACGATCGTCAGAATATAGATTTCAAAAAGAGTCACCTCCGCCCAGATGCCGCGCACATCAATGCACAGCTGCCCTCCGCTGACCCGCACCTGCACCCGGGACGGATCCAGTCGCAACCGCTCCAGCCAGTCAAGATAGTCCGGACGCAGGATACCAACCTCCCCCAGCCAGCGCCTCTCATCCGCTGTCAGACGCAGATCACCCAGAGCCGTCACTTGTTCCCTGACAGCACCAGCCAGATGTGTCAGGTCAACAGGGGAACGACAGATAAAGCTGAACACCACCTCTACGTCGGGGTAGTGCTGATGTATAGCCTGCTGCATAGAGAACTTGTAGCTATCAGTATCCAGCAGGGATGCAACAACAGGATCAGACATACACCAGGCTCGTCACCATTATGGGTGGGTTGTAGGGGTGGGTTGTACGAAAGGCAGACCAGATTCAGGACGCAATAACCTGTGCCAGGTCTGTCACACACACCACGCCAGCTTGCGCCAGTTCACGCAGCGCATCGCGTCCGGCGTCCGGACAGAGAGCACGCGTGGCCGGCAAATTGATCACCACCTTGAAGCCAGCCTCATTCAGCTGCTCAGCCGTCACTTTCACGCAATACTCCAGGGCCAGACCGCCGAGAATCACCAGCTGTATCTGGTGCGCACGCAGAAACTCGATGACCCCCGTGCTGAGCTGATTCTCCAGGTCGTGGAAGCAGGCCCCGTAAGGATGCATATCCGCCTCCACCCCCTTCCAGACGAAATAATCGTATTGAGAAGGCTCAGGCAAGCCCTCCAGAAAAGAAAAACCAAAGGTGCCGGGCACCGCATGACGCGGCCAATACCTGTCTGCATGCTTGCTCGCCAGAGGCGTCAGGGCAGGCGCTTCCGGCGTGGCTTCCCAGATAGCTCCGCGCGGATGCGCATCTTTTGACCCCAACCGCAAGCGGGCATACCGGGCCTGCGCATTCAGCGCGTCCACGATGGTGTGCCCATCCGGCACAGGCAGCTCTTCAGGACACAGCGGCGTAAAGCAGTGCTGCGGGTCCACATCAAAAGCCGCCACCCGCTCCCTCGTGCTCATCACCAGGGGTTTGGCAGGCTGAATGTCCAGTACGTCAAGCATGGGCTACTGATCCAGAATCCAGGGCCGTCGAATAGTGAATCTGATTCCAAAAGCTGTCAAGATAGCCGGACTGTTTTTTTGACCTGAATCCGGTGTTGCATGAGCCATGAGCACAGAGTTGAATCAGACGCACACACCTTTGTCGACCACGCTTATTTCCGTAGACGTGGTTCCTCTGCGACTGGCGGGTGGACAGCTTCAGGTTCTGGCGGGCCCGGCCAGGGAAAGCGGCGCTGAAAATTATGCTGTCCTGCCCTCCGGCCGCATAGACCCGGCCCACGACCAGACCCTGGAAGAAGCCGCCCGCCGCCATCTCGCGGCACTGACGCAGACCGCGCCCCGTTGGCTGGAGCAAGTTGAAACCATAGGAAACAACCACCGTGACAGTCGGGGCTGGTCGCTGACAGTCGTTTATATGGCTCTTCTTGAGCACGAGCAGGATGCACAAAACCCGCAGGCTCAATGGCGCACCCTGACGCCCGGACAGGGTGCCCACGACAGCGCCCCCTTTCTTGCCTATGACCACAATCAGCTGATGTGGCGCGCCGTTGAGCGCCTGCGCAGCAAGGCGCAATACACGACCCTGCCGCTCCACCTGCTGCCCTCAACCTTCACCATAACCGAGATTCGCAACAGCCTGCGCAGCCTGCTGGGACAAGCACCCCCCTTGCGTTCGATCCGCAACCGTTTTCTGGAGAGCGGCGTGATAGAAAGCACAGGCCACAAGCGGCGCGGTCACAATCGCCCGGCCACCCTGTACCGGATTTCTTCTGAAAAAAAGACCCGCCTCTTCAACAGGATCTACGAATCTACTTGCAAATAGACATCCGGCCCGGGCCCGGCGAACGGGAAAAGGAATCAGTGGGAAAGACTCAGGGAAAAAGGAATCAATGCGCACGCCCCTGCGGGCGCATCTTCTGGATCCGGCTGGCGGGAACAAAGTGGACATGCCGGACGCAAGCTTTCTGACAACTCGCCTCCAGCGTCAGGCAAAACGCCCAGCCCCAGGGCTGTGGTTGGAGCAAGCCCTGGGGCAACTGTCGCCGCATGAACAGATACCACCGCGTGGCTCCACGACTTTCATACCCGTTTCCGCGACGGGAAACCCGGCACGCCAGCCCTGTCCGCCCGAGGAACGCAGGTCAAAATGCTGCGTGCAACCACCCGGTGCCCTCACGCCTTGCGCAACAGCCACCTGAGTGTTCAGGCCAGGCGCGCGCCCATCCTCGCCCGATTGAGCCAGAGGCCCTGTCAGCTGTGCCTGACCGGAGGTCCGGGAAGAGGTCCGGGCAGAACAACGACCGAACACCGGAAAAGGACAATAACCACAACAGCCTCAACGGGCCGGGGCAGCCCAGCACGAACACAGCGGACGGGCTCCGGTCAGAAGCCCTGCCGGGCAGCCCGGAACACCCTCAATAGTTTTCGTCACACGGAATAACATCCTCGGCCTGCAGCCCTTTCTCCCGTTTGGCGACGACAAACTCAACCCGCTGCCCCTCGCCGAGCGCGCGATGCCCTTCTCCGCGAATAGCCCGGTAATGCACAAAAACGTCCCCTCCCTGATCACGGGTAATAAACCCGAATCCCTTGGAAACGTTAAACCACTTGACTGCACCCTCTTCGCGCTCAGAATTCTCCGTCACGGCAGCCGCAGTACGGGCAGGGCGGCGGAAACTGGCCGGATTCAGGTGATGCAGGTTACACAGAACGTGCAGCACAGCCCCGACCAGAAGCAGGGCCACACCAACACTGCCGACCCAGGCCAGCCGGGGATCCAGTGCCATACGCCCCAGGGCGTTGGACGCCGATACCCATGCAGCCAACAACAAACACACAGATGCCAGGCGCTGCAGGGGCAGTCGGAAACCGGAAAGCATCCTCTGATAACAGCCTGTCATCAGGTTGGCAACGGCTCCCGCCAACGTCAGCAGCCATGCAGGGTTGTCCGTATAAAAAGTGGCAAAAGATGCAGCCGCATAGACCCCTGGATAGAGTGCTGACATCAGTGCCGGTGAAGCCAGAAACAAACCAACGAGCACCAGACCCGTCAGCAGCTGCTGGTATTTGATCACTGTGGAATGCATGTTACGTCCGTCAAAAATAAGTTAATGAACAGCGGGGGTAGACTGTACAAGGAAAACCGGAGTCCCGGTACAACTGACACGCAAAAACGGGGCCTAACTGTAACCCGATTGCCACAGGGGGCTCAACCGCTCCAGAGGGGAAGAGTGCAGCAGGCAAGCGTCACCATGCCAGGCAAACATGGCCACCAACCCCGGCCATGCCGGTGCAGCCAGCACCGCCCCGCACAGCTTCAGCGCAGCAAAACAACGGCTGGACACAGTTCCGGCCACCGCAGCGACCTCACCGGGGAGCGGCCGCTGTTCCCGTGCTTATGTCACGGCCACCTGAGCCTGCCGGTTGTCAGACTGCCTCACCAGAAGGTCAGCGCTACTGCCAGTTTGACGCCAGTCTCTTACGCAATATTGATCAGATCCCCTTTGCTTTCCAGCCAGGCCTTGCGGTCCGATGCTCGTTTTTTGGCCAGCATCATATCCAGCACCCCCCGGGTATTCTGGCCCTCATCCAGAGTCAGCTGCACGAGCCGCCGGGTGTCGGGATCCATGGTCGTCTCTCTTAGCTGTACAGGATTCATTTCTCCCAGCCCTTTGAAACGTTGCACATCGATTTTTTTCTTTCCCTCGGCG
Organism: Kistimonas sp. bin40; assembly: GCA_002238585.1. Classification (GTDB taxonomy): domain Bacteria; phylum Pseudomonadota; class Gammaproteobacteria; order Pseudomonadales; family Endozoicomonadaceae; genus Sansalvadorimonas. The sequence continues at coordinate 5,139 of MPMQ01000004.1, forward strand.
CGCAGTTGATCGAGGATCCCAATTTTTTCTTTTTCATCCAGCGCGTAAAAGACGCGCTTGTTGACGTCTATGCGATACAAGGGCGGCATGGCCACATGTATATGCCCGGCGCGCACGAGCGGAGTGAAGTGCTGCACAAACAAGGCACACAGCAAGGTGGCAATGTGCAAACCATCGGAATCCGCATCGGCCAGAATACAGACCTTGCCATAGCGCAGTCCCTCAATCTGGTCTGAACCCGGGTCCACGCCAAGCGCAACAGAGATGTCGTGGATTTCTCCAGAGGCCAGCACCTCTCCCGACTCGACCTCCCAGGTGTTCAATATCTTGCCGCGCAAAGGCATGATGGCCTGGAAATCCCGGTTCCGGGCTTGTTTGGCAGAGCCTCCTGCCGAGTCGCCTTCCACCAGGAAAATTTCGGTCAGCGCCATATCCTGGCATGTGCAGTCGGCCAGCTTGCCTGGCAAGGGCGGTCCCTGCGTCACCTTCTTGCGCACAACCCGCTTGGCTTTGCGCATGCGCTGCTGGGCGCGCGCAATGCACAAATCTGCCAGCAGATCTGCCTGGTCCGTATGCTGGTTAAGCCACAGGCTGAAACTGTCCTTGACCGCTCCGGACACAAAAGCTGCCGCCTCTCTGGATGACAGTCGTTCTTTGGTTTGCCCGGAAAACTGTGGCTCTGCCATGCGGACAGACAGAACCCAGGAACAGCCTTCCCAAATATCGTCCGGAGTCAGCTTCATGCCCTTGGCCAGCAGATTGCGAAACTCACAGTACTCGCGCAAGGCTTCCAGCAGGCCGGTGCGCAGTCCGTTGACGTGACTGCCTCCCTGAGGGGTGGGTATGAGGTTGACATAGGATTCTGTCACGCCTCCTCCCCCTTCCGGCAGCCAGGCCAGCGCCCAGTCAACAGCTTCCCGCTCTCCGGCCAGACTGCCGGTAAAGGGCGAGGCTGGCAGCAGGATATGCTCCGACAAGGCTTCGGCCAGATAGGTTTCCACGCCCTGGTCGTACTGCCAGACCTCTGTCTGACCCGTGGCCAGATTCTCAAAAACCACTTTCAGCCCTGAACAGAGCACCGCCTTGGCCCGCAACAAGTGCTGAAGGCGAACCTGCGAAAAGCGATCAGAATCAAAATAGCTGCCATCGGGCCAGAAGCGCACACAGGTACCAGTAGTGCGCTTGTTGCAGCTCCCTGTCACACGCAATGCCGACTGCGGCTCGCCATGGTGGCAGGTGAGCTGGTGCACCTGCCCTCCCCGGCGCACAGTGACATCCAGCCGGGAGGAGAGCGCATTCACAACAGAAATCCCGACGCCGTGCAGTCCACCGGAAAAACGGTAACTGTCACCGGAAAATTTTCCGCCGGCGTGCAACCGGGTCAGTATCAACTCTACCCCGGAAATGCCGTGTTCAGCATGGATGTCTACCGGCATGCCGCGCCCGTTGTCCGTCACTTCCAGTGAGTTGTCTGGATGCAAAGTCACTTTCAGTTCCGTGGCTTTGCCCGCCAGAGCTTCATCCACACTGTTGTCGATCACTTCCTGCGCCAGGTGATTGGGACGATGGGTATCCGTATACATACCCGGCCTTTTACGTACCGGATCCAGTCCCGAGAGCACTTCAATCGCTTCAGCTGTATATTCTTTATTCATCATTTATCCCCGGGCCGCAGAGCAGGCCAGCGTACTCCGGTGGGCGCGGTCTTGACCCACAGCCTCCAGAGAGCTGACCGTTTTCCAGTGTAGAGTCTTACGGGTGCACATCAAAGCCTGAAGCCTGTCAGCCAGACCCGGGACAGCCGGCCCCAATATCAACACCCGCAGCCGCACCTGCCCGTCAGTTCGGCGTGCAAGGCGCAGGCGCCGGCGTCAGCAGATGCGCAGGTCGCATCCCTGCCACCAGCAGTGCCAGCACGTAGGCCACAAAGCCACCCACCACCAACAGCGCCAGATGCCCACTCCTTTGCCACAGACTCCAGTGCAGCCAGCTGTCTGCCGGCGGCATCAGAGCAACAAGAACAACGCTCATACAAGCATTGCCCAACAGAAGACGACACCCGTAAGCCACCCAGCCCGGACTGGGTGTGAACAGTTTGCGCAGCAATCCACGCACCAGCAAAACGGCATTGAGCAAGGCTGACAGCGCGGTGGCCAATGCCAGGCCAGCATGGTGCAGGGGACCAATCAACAGCAGATTCAGGAACATATTGGCCACCATGGCCACCAGCGCTATGCGCATGGGAGTGCGGGTGTCCTGACAAGCGTAGAAGCCGGGGGCCAGCACCTTGATCAGCATGAGAAAAGGCAGCCCCACCGCATAGGGACGCAGTGCACTGGCCGTCATATCCAGATCATGCACCCTCATGCTGCCATAGTGGAACAACGTGGCTATCAAGGGACCTGCCAGCAGATACAAGGCTACAGCTGCCGGCAATCCCAGCACCAGCACCTGCCGCAGGGCGCGATCAAGAGTGGCGGAAAACAGCTGCGGCCTGCCGCTGGCCTGTTCACGCGACAGCGACGGTAACACAACTGTTGCTATGGCCACACCAAAAACACCCAGAGGAAATTCCAGCAACCGGTTCGCGTAATACAGCCAGGAAATACTCCCGGTCTGCAGGAAAGACGCCAGCACCGTATCCAGAAGCAGGTTGATTTGCCCCACGGAGACACCCACCAGCGCCGGCACCATCAAGGCCAGAATGCGACGCACATGGGAATCCCGCCAGCTCCAGACCGGCCAGGACAGCATGCCGACAGCCTGCACGAAAGGCAGCTGGAAAAGCAGTTGGGCCACACCGGCAATCAACACGCCCCAGGCCAGCGCCATGACCGGATTCTCAAACCAGCCAGCCATCACCAGTGTCGCCACAATCAGTGATACGTTGAGCAGAACAGGCGTCACGGCCGGCACCGCAAAGCGCCCATAACTGTTGAGAACGGCACTGGTCAGGGCAGTCAGGGAAATCAGGGGTAGATAGGGAAAGGTAATCTGGAGCATGGAAGCCACCAGCTTCATCTGTTCTGGCTGGCCGCGAAAGCCCGGCGCGAAAAGAGATGCCACAAGAGGCGAGGCCAGGATGGCAAGAACCGTCAAGGCCACCAGCATCACGCCCAGTGTCCCCACCACCCTCGCCACCAGAACGCGCGCAGCCGCGTGCGATTGCTGCTCCTTGCAGGCGACCAGCACAGGAACAAACGCCTGGGAGAAAGCACCTTCCGCAAACAGACGACGCAAAAAATTGGGAATCCTGAAGGCAACGAAAAAAGCATCAATGCCAGACTGCGAGCCGAAGTGGAAAGCCATGACGACATCGCGTACCAGCCCCATGATTCGAGAAATAAAGGTCATGGCACTGAACATCAGCGATGAGCGAAAGCCACTCGGGTGCGCACTGTCTGCTGGCGGACTGCTGCTTTTTTTCATGGTGATGGAACCTCAGGAAAGTGCGGGAGTCTACAACCGGGTCAAGGCAAGAGCCAGGCCACGCAGGCCAGACAGAGCACTTCCTCTTCCTCCGGACTCCGGAACGGAACCCCTGATGCTGACCTGCCAACTGTCGTCTCACTGAAACCTGGGGAAACTGCACCGTGATACCGGAAAAAACTTCATCTGTTCCACACCCTTGTGTCCCACACCCACGTTCGTCGCGCGCAGAGGCTGGAGCCTCCCGACCCTCACCGCCAGGAGACAGCTCACTTCAGCGCCGGGCTGTCTCGCAGAGCATTCGCCAGGGAGGCGTGACCTACACGCTGCGCGCCTCGCAGGACCTGAGTGAAAACCAGATATTCGACATCCTGTGCCAGATGGTCACGCGTTTACCGGACCTTGTTATCAGCACCGCCTACGCAAGAGGGACCCGGGGCGTAAGAGTCGGTGCTTTTGGTGCCGTCACCCCTGTGCAAGTGCCGGCAGCCAGGCGCCACAGCCCGCTGGTGGTGAAAATGAACCAGACACGATCGCAATACAAGGACTTCATCCGGGAAGCCCAGCTGCTACACAGTCTGAACCACACCCACATAGTATCTTGTCCCGGGATGGCATGGATCCCGCGCTGGGAGAGAGTGCTGATATTGATGCCAAGGCTGGAGGTCACTCTGCTCGACTGCATGCGCCATCAACAACTGCCCTGGTCGACAGGCTACCGGGTGTGCCGGCAAACGGGTGATGCCCTTGTCTACCTGCACGGCCAGAACATCATTCATCGCGATCTGACAACATCCAATATCATGCTGAGCTGCGCCCCGGCAGGAAAGGCGGTCATTGTGGACTTTGGGCGCGCCATGAATGAAGGCGCGCGCAACCCCAATACACAGAGAATTCCTGGACACAGCAGCCACACCATGTTCGGGGCTCTCGTCAATCTGCGGCTCCAGAGCGGTGATCTGAGACTGGCTCCGGAAATGTTCTTCGGTCGTCATGTGGCCGCGACCGGAGACATCTACGGATGGGGGCTGCTGCTGCTCCAGGCCCTGCGCGGGGACCCCTTCTGGATCAGCTGGACCAACGTGCCAAGCTGCCAGTTCGGACTGGACTGCCGCCCGGGACAGCCTCACCTTTCCCATTACATGACAGAACTGGAACATATCAGAAGCTGCATCGATTACGTCCCGACCTGGAGCATGAGTGACACAGTAGTCTGCCAGACAGAACCTGCAGCACTTCTTGAAGTACAGCGCCTGGCCAGAAGCTGTCTTGATCTGGATCCACAGCAGCGGCCGCAAACCATGAGCGCGGCGCTGGCAGTGCTGCGCTGCCTGGAACCGCGACTGGGAGTCGATAATGATGAAGGGCACGGCTGTACATAAAGCGGCTTCATGGCCTACCATGTCGCTCCTCTTCAGAGTTCACACACTGGTGCCATGTACCCGTCCGGGCGCCAGGCACGCGGGACGCGTCGGCCGTCGCCCGGGTACGTGAGGGGACAAGTCATGGATCACAGCTGCTTTCACTGCCACCTGCCCATCACAGGGCCGGCGCGCTTTCACGCCCGTGTGGAGGGCGTGGATCGTCCCATGTGCTGCCCGGGATGCCAGGCTGTGACCCTGGCCATTGTCTCCGGCGGTCTGGGCCGTTATTACGACTACCGCACCGCCCCGGCCCAGCAGGCCGACCAGCCCGGGCAAACGGCCTATGCGCTCTACGACCGGGCAGACCTTCAGCGCGACTTCGTCCAGGACCTGCCGGCCAGCCCCGGCAGCAAAGAGGCCCGACTCCTGGTGGAAGGCATCACCTGCGCTGCCTGTGTCTGGCTGCTGGAGCACCGGCTTCAGGCCCTGGCGGGCGTGGAGGGCGCCTGGGTCAATCTCAGCCAGCACCGGCTTCGTATTGTCTTCCAGCCGGAGAAAATTCAGATCAGCCAGATCATGGAGACCGTCAAGGGCATAGGCTACCGGCCGCATCCCTGGCAACAGGGAAGTCAGCGCGCTCTGGAAGCCAGGGAGCGCAAGGCCGCAGCCCGACGTCTGGCTGTAGCCGCCATGGGGGCCATGCAGGTCATGATGTACGCTGTCGCTCTCTATGCAGGTGCTCTGCAGGGTATGATGTCCCACCATCGTGACCTGCTGCGCCTGGCCTGCGCCCTGATCTCCATTCCGGTCGTCCTTTATGCGGCCCGACCCTTTTTCCAGGCCGCATGGCGAGATCTGCGCAACAGGCGCCCCGGCATGGACCTTCCTGTTTCTCTCGCCATAGGAGGAGCCTGGCTGGCCAGCCTCTGGAGCACCTGGCAGGGCGTGGGAGAAGTCTATTTCGACTCGGTCAGCATGTTCACTTTCTTTTTGCTGACCGGCCGCTGGCTGGAAATGCGGGTGCGCCATGCCAGCGGTCACAGCGGCGCCGATCTGCACAGCCTTCTGCCGGACTCCTGCCTGCGCAAGACACAAGGTCCGGACCACCACTGGGTACCCGTTACACCTTCTGATCTGCGCCCTGGTGACCTCATCCGCATACTGCCAGGCGACAGCATTCCTGCAGACGGCCAGATCCTGCACGGACAGAGCGCAATCGACGAAGCCAGCCTGACCGGCGAGCATTTCCCGGTCACCAAAGGGCCCGGCGACAGGGTACATGCCGGCACCATCAATGCCGAAAACCCGCTGGAGGTCCAGGTCACCCAGGCAGGAAGTGACACGCGCCTTTCAGCCATATCTCGCCTGATGGAGCAAGCCCGGGCCGAGAAACCCATGCTGGTACAACTGGCTGACAGGGTATCTGGCTGGTTTGTCAGTGCCGTTTTGCTGGTCAGCCTGGTCGTGCTGGTGTACTGGCTCAATCAAAGTCCCGACGACGCTTTCTGGATTCTGTTGTCTGTGCTGGTGGCGACCTGCCCCTGCGCCTTGTCACTGGCGACACCGACGGCGATGACAGCTGCGACCTGCAGCCTGCAAACCCGGGGCTTCCTGGTGTGCCGCGGCCATACTCTCGGCACTATGGTCCACATCAGTCATGTCGTTTTTGACAAGACGGGTACCCTGACCCGGGGCCAGCTGCGCCTGGACAAAATCGAGACGCTGTCCCAAGACTTTTCCCGCGAGGAACTGCTGGACCGGGCCGCCGCGCTTGAAGCGCACTCACGCCACCCTCTGGCCAGTGCTTTTCCAGCGCCGCTCCGGCCGATCCAGAGTGTCAGCAACAAGCTGGGCAAGGGGCTGGAGGCCAACCTGGACCAGCAGTGCTGGCGACTGGGCCAGCCCGGCTTTGCCTGCCCCGTCGCCACGCCCTCACCGCCGGACGCCCGGCACAGCTGGCTGCTGTTAAGCTGCGATCATGTGCCCCAGGCCTGGTTTGGCCTGACCGACAGCCTGCGTCCTGATGCGATGCAGGCCGTGCAAGGTTTGCGCCAGGCGGGGCTGCACCTTTCCCTGCTCAGTGGCGATAACAAGGCCGTCGTTGCCAATACCGGCCGTCAGCTGGGTTTTGACAGCTGGGAGGGTAATGCTTCACCAGAAGACAAGCTCCGCTATATCCGTCAGTTACAGGCGCAGGGCAAGCGGGTACTGATGGTCGGCGATGGCATCAATGATATTCCGGTGCTTGCGGCCGCTGACCTGGCTGTTACCATGAACAACGCGGCGGATCTGACCCGCACTCACGCCGATGCCATGCTCCTGTCCGGTCACCTGACGCTGCTGCCGACCAGCCTGACCCTGGCCAGAAAAGCGCGCCGCGTCGTCATCCAGGGCATCATCTGGGCGCTGGGATACAACCTGCTGGTGCTGCCGCTGGCAGCCTGTGGCTGGCTGGCACCCTGGATGGCAGCACTGGGCATGTCGTTCAGCTCCCTGCTGGTGGTGGGCAATGCCTTGCGGCTGGCACCTTCCCACTCCCGTGCCCGGCACCCTCGCAACATCAACGGCCCTGCCGCCCTGGGAGAGACATGATGGAAAGCCTGTACATCCTGATTCCCATCGCCCTTCTCTTTATCCTGACCGCAGGGTCCCTGCTGTTCTGGGCAGTCAGTGACGGTCAGTTTGACGATCTGGAAAATGCGGCCAGCAGCATACTGTTCGAAGAGCCAGCAGCCAGCATCCCTTCGCCACAAGAAGGGGCCAACTCTGACCTACAGCCCTCACCCGGGGCTCCTGAAACATAAAACAACCGGAGAACCTCATGGCTCCTGACTTGCAGCTGACAACAGCCCTGGTGCTCGGCTTATTGGGCGCTGGACATTGCGTGGGAATGTGCGGCGGTATAATGGCTGCGCTGAGTCTGGGAACAGGAGACAGCCAGTCCGGCACGCCCCGCAGAACCAGTTTTCTGATTCTGCTCTGCTACAACCTGGGACGCATAGCAAGCTACACCCTGGCCGGCTTTCTCATGGGCTCGCTCGGCTGGTTTCTTGGCGGCATGGGCAGCCAGGCCGGTGTCGTTCTTCGTACGCTGGCAGGTCTGCTGCTGGTGGCCATGGGACTGTACCTGGGGGGCTGGTGGATGGGGCTCACCAGACTGGAACGTTTCGGCCACAAACTCTGGCGCAAGCTCCAGCCTGCCGCGCGTGCAGGCTTCCCCATTCGCAATCCGCTGCAGGCCCTGGGCACCGGGGCCATCTGGGGCTGGCTCCCCTGCGGGCTGGTCTACAGCACGCTGGTCTGGGCAGCCTCCTGCGCCCATGCACTCAAATCTGCCGCCCTGATGTTGGCCTTTGGCCTTGGCACCCTGCCCGTGCTGCTTGTCACCGGCCTCATGGCACGGCAGGTGCAGCAGTTCCTGCAGCATCGTGCCTTGCGCAGCACGGCCGCACTGCTGGTGATTCTGTTTGGGCTATGGACTATCCCCGGAGCGCATCAGATGTGGGTCATGCATCATTTGAGTCCCGGGGCCTCCCACAGCAGTCATGCCGCACATAGTCAGAGTCACTGACAAAGCGCCCTTCTTCTCCTCGCCAGTTAGCCATGGCGTGATTTGCCCTGTGGACTGATATGCCTGACCTGATTAGAATGACCCCGCCGCGCTTGCGAGAAGCCGGCGGTGTGTGCTGGCTCCGGATAGCAGGAGGGAGTGGTCCGTGACTTTCGTCGTAGGTGAGAACTGTATCAAGTGTAAATACACTGACTGTGTAGAGGTGTGTCCCGTTGATTGCTTTTACGAAGGCCCTGAATTTCTTGTCATCAACCCCGACGAATGTATAGACTGCGCCCTCTGCGAGCCAGCCTGCCCGGCGGAGGCTATTTTTCCCGAGGATGAACTGCCCGATGACCAACAGGTCTTCCTCAAAATCAACGCCCGTCAGGCCGGAAGATGGCCCAACATCACAGAAAAAAAACCTCCCTGCCCTGATGCAGAGCAATGGGAAAACCAACCTGACAAGCGTCAGCATCTGCCTGAAGATGTGCTCACATTACTTGATGAACAATAAAACACACCCTGAATGACCTGAGAAGAGAGCGGATGCTGTCCAGGCCCCAGCCGTCCGCCATTGCCTGTTGTCCAGTCAAAAAGCTTTGATAAAGCGCAGAGCAGGCTCCGCCTTCCAGGGTGCAAGAGTGCCAATCAATCTGAAACCAAACTCCCGCAAGGCACCGCCCATGAGGCTGCCGCCTGTTGAGTCAGTGCTCGCTGCGAAGGCTGTTCCCGGCCCGTTCCCGGAAACAGAAGAATTTAAGGAATCCTATGTTTGAAGCTCGCTCGCTATTCGACCCCCGTTTCATGGAAGAAGACCCTGCCCTTCTCTGGGAGAAGATTTCGCCCCAGTACAGTGTGGATGAGTCGGCCTGGCTGAAGCAGCTGATCAGTCTGGCCCAGACGGGACGGGATGACAGGACTGCCATCAGTGGCCAGACCGCCCGTCTGGTCGGAAAGGTGCGTGCCCGATCCGATGCGGTGCACACGATTGATGCCCTGCTGCTGGAGTACAGTCTCGATACCCGTGAAGGCATTTTGCTGATGTGCCTGGCAGAAGCACTTATGCGTGTTCCGGATGCGGAAACGGTAGATGCCCTTATCCGTGACAAACTCAGCGTGGCTGAGTGGAAAAAGCACCTCCGCCAAAGTGACTCTTTCCTGGTCAATGCGTCCAGCTGGGGGCTGATGCTGACCGGGAAGATTGTATCACCGGCGGATGTGGCCGAGCAGACTCCGGGCCCCGTGATCAATCGGCTGCTGCGCAAAATGGGCGAGCCCCTGATACGCAAAGCCGTGAGTCAGGCCATGAAAATCATGGGGCAGCACTTTATTCTGGGGCGCACCATTGAAGAAGCCCTGAAAAACAGCCGAACCCCCAAAAAAGCGGGATACAGCTATTCGTTCGACATGCTGGGCGAGGCGGCTCTGACGGCTGAAGACGCCGAAAAGCACCTGCAAGCCTATCTGCACGCAGTCAAGAAAGCCGGTAGCGCACAGCAACACAAGAAGCAACCCACCAGCAATGAACACAGGCTACGGCCGGGTATTTCTATCAAGCTGTCTGCTCTGCACCCTCGCTACGAGGCCGCCAACGAGCCCCGGGTTCTGACGGAGCTGTTTGATGCTGTACGTACGCTCATCGTCCAGGCCCGCGCGCTGGAGGTGGACATTACCATTGATGCCGAAGAGCAGGATCGTCTGGAACTGTCGTTGAAGCTGTTTGAAAAGCTGTATCGTCATCCGGATTGTACGGGCTGGGGAGGCTTCGGACTGGCGGTGCAGGCCTATGGGAAACGCGCGCTTCCTGTGCTGGGCTGGTTGGCAGCCCTGGCGCGCCAACAAGGCGATTGCATACCGGTGCGGCTTGTCAAGGGAGCCTATTGGGACACCGAGATCAAACTGTGTCAGCAGGCTGGTTACTCTGGCTACCCCGTGTATACACGCAAGGAAGCCACCGACCTGGCCTATCTGGTGTGCGCCCGCTTTCTTCTCAGTCCTGGCGTGCAGGGGCATTTGTATCCACAATTTGCAACACACAACGCCCAGGCTGTGACCTGTGTGCTGACCGACGCCACCGCAGAAGCAGAGAAACAAGAAGAGGAACAAGAAGAGGAACAAGAAGAGCACAAGGCATTCGAGTTCCAGCGCCTGTATGGCATGGGCGATGCGCTGTACCAGACGCTACAAGCGGAGCACGAGGCGCTGAATGTTCGCGTCTATGCTCCCGTAGGCGGCCACAGGGAACTCCTCCCCTACCTTGTGCGCCGACTGCTGGAAAATGGCGCCAATTCCTCCTTCGTCCACCGGTTGGTGGACGCCAGAACCCCCGTAGCCGAGCTGGTGCACCATCCACTGGACCGGCTGGAGAAGCAGAGTTTCCTGGCCAACAGCCGCATTCCACTGCCGGCAGATATTTTTGGCACCGCCAGGAAAAACTCCCGGGGCTTGAACCTCAACATAGACAGCCAATGGGACCCTTTCTACCGCGCCGTCCAGTCTCACATGCAGGGAACCTGGCAGGGGGGGCCGGTCATTGATGGCAAATTGACAGCCACAGAAACGGCAACGGAAGTTCGCTGCCCCTATGACCGCAGCGAAGCGGTGGGCCACGTACATTACGCCGGCCCACAGGAAGTCGACCAGGCCCTGGCCGCAGCGCACCGGGCCTGGCCTGCGTGGAGCACAACCTCGGCTTCCGCCCGCGCCCGCTATCTGGAAGATCTGGCCGACCTGCTGGAAGCCAACCGGGCAGAACTGGTGGCGCTGTGCCACAAGGAAGCGGGCAAGACCCTGGGCGACAGCATTGATGAGGTCCGCGAAGCTGTGGACTTTTGCCGCTATTACGCCTGTCAGGCACGGGAAAAGTTTTCCCAACCTCTGCCTCTGCCAGGGCCCACAGGGGAATCCAACGAACTCTACCTGACCGGGCGCGGCCCTTTCGTTTGCATCAGCCCCTGGAATTTCCCGTTGGCCATTTTCCTTGGGCAGGTAACAGCGGCACTTGCCGCCGGTAACACGGTGGTGGCCAAGCCCGCAGAACAAACCAGCCTGATTGCAACACGTATCCTTGCCATGATGATGCAAGTCGGCATACCAGGGGGGGCTGTACAGCTTCTCACCGGGGAAGGGCGTCATCTGGGACGTCAGTTGACGGCGGACGACCGGGTCGCCGGCATTGCCTTCACGGGATCAACCCGGACAGCCCAGGCTATTCATCAGGTTCTTGCGGCCCGTGGCGGTCCTATAGTTCCCCTGATTGCAGAAACGGGCGGCCAGAACGCCATGATTGTTGATTCCACAGCACTGCCGGAACAGGTGGTACCTGATGTGATCCAGTCAGCTTTTGCCAGTGCCGGACAGCGTTGTTCTGCACTGCGTGTCCTCTACCTGCAAGAAGATGTGGCGGACCACATCCTCAAGCTGCTGCGCGGAGCCATTGCCGAACTGAAAGTGGGCGACCCCTCCCTGCGCGACACGGATCTGGGGCCCATCATCAGCAGCCCGGCACTGGCCAGACTCAAGGCTCATGTGACCCGTATGAAAAACGAAGCCCGACTGGTCGCCGAAGCACCTCTGGACGCGCGTTGTGCCCAGGGACATTTTCTGGCGCCAGTGGCCTTCGAAATCGACAGCATTCACCAGCTCAAAGAGGAGCAATTTGGCCCCATTCTCCACGTCATCCGCTACAAGGCGAGCCAACTCGACCGCATCATCGCGGAGATCAACAGTACCGGCTATGGGCTGACACTGGGTATTCACAGCCGCAACGAAACAACGGCTGCCTATATTGAAAAGCACCTGAGAGTCGGAAACACTTATGTCAACCGTAACCAGATTGGTGCAGTAGTGGGTGTACAACCTTTCGGGGGCCAGGGACTCTCCGGCACCGGGCCCAAAGCAGGGGGGCCTCACTACCTTTACCGCTTTGCCACGGAACGCACCCGGACAATCAATACCACGGCCTCCGGCGGCAATGCTGCCCTGCTGTCCCTTGATTCAAGTATCTGACCCTTTTTCCAGAAACACGCCGCCCCACAAGGGCTGCGAAGAGTTTCATCGGCCAGGTCACCAGCCCGCCGCCAGAGCATCAACTCCCTGGCGGCGAATCTAAAAAAACAGACAACAGACAACAGACAACAACAGGAACATCCAGGAATGGAAACGCATACAAGTTTGATTCTGGCCGTTTTTGCCGTGTATATGGCCGGAATGCTGCTGATTGGCCTATGGGCCTGGAAACGCACATCAGGCTCGGCTGACTACTTTCTCGGCGGTCGTGCTCTGGGCCCCTGGGCTGCGGCTTTGAGTGCCGGCGCCTCGGATATGAGTGGCTGGCTACTGCTGGGACTGCCTGGCTACGCTTTTGCTGCCGGCATGGAAGCTTTCTGGTTGGCCGGGGGGCTGCTGGCGGGCACCTGGCTCAACTGGTTGCTGCTGGCAAAGCGTCTGAGGGTCTACAGTGTCATTGTCGACAACGCGCTGACACTGCCATCCTACTTCGCCAACCGCTTTCGTGATCCCTCCAAAGCACTTCCGCTGGTTTCAGCCTTTTTTATCCTGCTGTTCTTCCTCTTCTATACGGGAGCCGCTCTGGTGGCCGGGGGCAAGCTGTTCGAAACCGTGTTTGGTCTCGATTACACCTGGGCTGTGATTATCGGGGCCCTTAGCGTTATCTCCTATACCCTGTTTGGTGGATTTCTTGCAGTTTGCTGGACCGATGTCGTACAAGGGCTCCTGATGCTGGCCGCCATGCTGGTTGTACCTGTGCTGGCTCTACAGATGACCGGCTCGCAGGAACCGCTGACAGCCCAGCTCAAGGCCATCAACCCTGAGCTGCTGACTATGATGACCAGCATGACGGGAGAACCCCTGGGACTGGTTGCCATACTGTCTCTGGTCACCTGGGGGCTGGGCTATTTTGGACAGCCGCATATACTGGCCCGTTTTGCCGGAATAGCATCCATAGACGATGTTCCCAGCGCAAGACGCATAGCCGTCACCTGGAGTGCGCTCTCGATGCTGGGGTCCGTTATGGTCGGACTTATCGGGCTTGTGTATGTGCATAACACCAATCTGACGCTCGGCGATGGTGAAACCATCTTCATGGTGCTGGTCAACGCGCTTTTTCATCCACTGATTGCCGGTGTGCTACTGGCAGCGATTCTCGCCGCCATCATGAGCACGGCCGACTCCCAGCTGCTGGTCTCTTCCTCGGCTCTGGCAGAGGATTTCTATCGGGGACTTCTGAAAAAAGATGCCAGCGAAAAAGCAGTCATGGGTGTAGGCCGGCTGGGCGTGATCGGCATCGCCCTGATCGCTCTTCTGCTGGCCATGGATCCCGAGAGCTCGGTCCTGGAGCTGGTGTCCTACGCCTGGGCAGGGTTTGGAGCCGCCTTCGGTCCTGTGCTCATATTCAGCCTCTACTGGAAGCGCATGAACCGCCAGGGTGCCCTGGCTGGCATGCTGACAGGTGGAGCGACGGTCATACTCTGGCAACAGGTATCAGGCGGCCTCTTCGACCTGTATGAAATCGTACCAGGCTTCCTCTTCTCCTGTATTGCCATAGTCGTCATCAGCCTGATGTCTGCTGCGCCCTCTGCCAGGGTTTGCTCTGATTTTGACAAGATGAAATCAAGTCTGCATTGACCTGTATCCAACGGCCGGCTTGCCCCATGGGCAGCCGCCTTCCGCTCGGAAAGACCCGGCCAGTGTCGCATCACGCGGCTGGCCCTTTCCTGGCCCCAAGCCCTTTGGGGAGCCGCCTTTCGGCTCCCTGTCCGTTTGCGCAAAACGCTCGCAGCCCTTGCCATCCAGACGTCGGCAAACCGCGTTCTGCCAGAACCTCACTCGATACAGAAAAGACAGGTTTCAGGCAGACAGTCGGGCAACAGGCAGCTGGCACCCGCTCTTTGTCCTTGCCTGCCCTCTGCCGAACTGCCTCTTCTGCCCACGTCGGAAAGCGCGGTCAAGCGCAGGCACCCCAAAAGCCGCGCCCCCGCCAACCCCCTTGAAGTCACGCCCCATCTGGAAAGCTGCCTGATGGGCACGCCTGAACCAGCCGCTGCTGCGTGCATCCTTGCTCGCCTGCGACATCAGACCCGCTGCGTATAAGGTCAGTACATCCTCGATGCGATCATCCATGCTGAGTCGACTGTCAGCTCCGGGTGTAGTCTTTTTTTGCGTCATCTGTCCCGCCTTGGCTGACTTTCCTTATCCGATGGGGCGCTATGTTACAACAGGTTGCAATGGCATAAAATCTTCGCCGCCAGGACGGGACGCTGCGGAGGCGAGCCCTCCACAGAGATCCCTCCCTCATACACCCACTGCCTGCCCAGATGTGAATCAGGACGGCGAGCCAGATTCAGACCCCGCCCACATTTCTTCCTTGCACGCCTGAAGATGAGCTCTGAGTGCACCGTTTTGCGAAAAAACTTTTGGACAGGTCCCGTGAGGACAAGCGAAATACTTCACACCGCCCTGGATCCACCTCAGCTTTTTGGCCGGCCGCTTTCTTTTCGCAGCAGCCTGCTCAGCACTGGTGTGGGCTTGTCGTTCCAACTTTCTCACTTCTGAACTGCCATGGGCTCCTGATTGCCAGACCGATGTTTGCGCCCTGTTTTTACGCAAGCGAGACGACGGCGGCTCATCTGTGTGCTGCCTCATGTGAAGCTGCAACCCCTTTTCCCGCGCAAAAGAACGCGAACAGCCTTCCCAAGGGCAATTGATGGTGGCAATCGGAACATGGTCTACCGCCATATGCATATCCAATTCCCATTTCTCAAAGAACGACTCCTCACAGTCTGCCTGTGGGCAGAACAACTCATCGTCTTCTCTCTCCTCTTCAGCGTGCTGCTCGTCACCCCCCTTTTCAGCGCCCCCGGATACCGCACTGCCGCTCTCCTGTTTCGCTGGCTCAGGCGCGTCTTCGACGCTTTTGTGCTCCTCTTCCTCCCTCTCTTCCTCCATCTCCTTCTCCATCTCCTTCTCCATCTCTTCCTCCATCTCCTTCTCCATCTCCTCTTCCTCCATCTCCTCTTCCTCCATCTCTTCCTCCTCCATCTCTTCCTCCTCCATCTCTCGCTCTGTCTCGTACAGGTCCTCCGCAGGGGACTGGCGCGAGCTTACAGACGACGCTGACCGTGTAGAACCGAGCATGGAATCCAGCTGAGTGCAACTGCGGGACCGCTCAGCAACAAGGATATCCGCAAGCTCTGCATCCACATCAGCATCAGCGCGTCTGAGCAACAACCCGAGATCTGGCGAAAGGCTGCGTGACACATCACGAAAGGAGCCAAAACGCCAGGGCGACAGCCCCGAAGTTTCTGAAGGACCCAAGGAGCCTGGAGAGCCAGGAGAGCCTGTTCCGGTGCTCCTCGTGGGCGACAAGTGCCCGACGCTCAACGAACTGGAAGGCACAGAGCCTCTGTCCGATCTGGGAGAATCAAGTGGTTTCATCGTTTTTCAGACCTGGTTTGTTTGGCTTTGGGCAACAACCTGTTACCGCATCGCCTTCTCATCTGGTCAGCACCCAATTTTCCCTGTCCTGACAATTTTCTTCCGTTGCTCGTGTCACGCAGCTGTCTGTACTTTCACAGAGCCTGTGGCAACCGCAGACAGCAGGCCACATGACATACCCGAACTCCCCTCCTCCGCGCAGACAGGCCTCGAAAAATTCCACGCCACAGGCAGCTGCACCGCGTAAGGGTAAGGCAACGGCCCCAAGGGCCTATGGGAACACTGTGTGACGAAGGCGGTGCTCACAGGCATGCAGGCGTTGAAATACCAGGGAACAGCCAGCTGCAGTGCCATAAGGTGGCGCGCAGGAGCACCTGGCAATGCACGCGGCTGTGATGGCATATGTCCTTGCCGCGCGACCGCCTGACATGACTGCGTCACCTCAGGGTGCGCCGCTGCTGCCTGAAGATGCTCCCTCGCACCGCGATGATTCCTTTTGAGGTGAGTCGCCAGTCTGTATGTCGTCGTAAAAACCCTGTTGCACGCGTCCCAGGCACATGCGAAACGCCTCCCCTTCAGGTGCCCCTTCAGGTGCAAATTGAGTGCACGCTTGTGACGCAGTTGTCGCGTGCATCCTTTCCAGGGACAGGAATGCATACCGGCGAGCCCGCACGAGCGGCCAGGGACGGCAGTGGTGGACATCTGCGCTTTACTGTCAGGCTGTGTCTTGCGCCCCAACGCAGGCCAGAGTTCAGAACGACCGCCAGCCTCCCATGGGGCGCCCGATGGCAACAGGACCTTGCGCCACAAGAAAGGTCTGCGGCTATGACCACCGATATCACCATCGGGTTGACGCGCATACGAACGCGCTGGAAGCGAGCTTATACCAGCACATGAGCGTATCTCAGCCGACACAGCACCCTGCGCACACCGCCGCCGGGATCGCGTGCGGGGCCTTTTCTTGCAATAGCGCGGATTGCGCCTTTGGCGGCTGGAGGGGCTCAATGAGCAGCTTGGGGAGCTTGTCGTTAACATAGGTCGCAGTCCAGGGTGCAGTGAAACTCCTTTTCAGGGAGTGCCCTTGCAGACCGGAAGTTCTCGCGACCTGACACAGATGTTCAGAAACTTGGCCGCCGCGGCAGGCAACAAGGCAACAAGGCAACAAGGCAACAAGGCAACAAGGCAACAAGGCAACAAGCGAGAAGCCGCTCCTCGTTCGCATGGCAAGCCGGGTATCGATGGCAGCCTGGCCATGCAGGCCAAGCTGTGACTATGGGATAGATCCCCAGCCAGAAACCTGTCTGGCATAGGCGGCCAGGAAAACAGCCTGGCGTAACTGCACTGACGGTATGTCCGTCCAGCGGTCACTGCATCGGCCTGACCTTGCTTCTCATTGTGGACCGGAGAGAGGCCGTTGCTCACAATTCTTCTTTTCGTTCAAGGCGCCAGCACCGCCGTTCGGAAAAAGGAAAAAGGAAAAAGGAAAAAGGAAAAAGGAAAAAGGAAAAAGGAAAAAGGAAAAAGAAGCCGAGCCATCCAGCCCCGGGGCACAGAGCCCCGGGGCTACGCAGTGACTCAGCTAGCCCGACGCAAGCATGAAAGCCCTGAGGGCTTCAGGAACCACTCCCCTGAGACCTGTTGACAGTTTTCTCTTTCTGCTTCACGAGCTGCTTATGGAGCCTGTCTGCCAGCACATCAATTCCTTTGTACATGTCATCGTCTTCTGCAGAAGCGGCTATCTCCGCACTACGCATGTGCAGGACAGCCTCGGCCTTGTGTCGCTGTTTGTTTACGCTGAGCGTGACCTGAATGCTGACAATACCTTCACAATAGGTAGGCAGCTTGCTCAGCTTCCTGGTGACATATTGGTGCAGAGACTCGGTTATGCTGAACTGATGACCACTGATTCTAAGCTGCATCTGGTTTCCTCCTGCTGGTGGACTCGGCCACAGAGCCCCCCCCTGAGAAACAAAGAGCGGGGGGGCACTTCTTCATGGGGCGCTGGTCCGATTCTATCACCCTCCTTCTGCTTTCGTCTCGCCGCCCCCGTGCTCTCCCCCTCTCCAGAACCAGATCCTGTTGCCTCTCCATGCGCACATGCACCTGACAAGTCCTGTGGGAAGAAATTTGGCATTTTGTTTGATCAAGAAAGCAGCCTCCGCCCGTCGCTGTAAAAAGATGACCTGATCGACACAGGCACCCAAACCCCGGCCTTGTTACAGGCCAAGCCCTGGCTCAGTCCCGTGGCTACGGGAGAAAACTGGTATAGAGACAGCGCACGGGCTGATGCGGGACAAGCCTCACAGCGAGCCTTCCGACGAGCAAGACAGCATCTCTTTGCTCATCTCTTGCTCGAAGTTGCCCCCACCAACGGCCGCCATACCCTCACCGCTCTGGTCCGGGATCAGGATAGCTCCTGTAGAGCTCCCGGAAAGGCCGTTTCCGCCGGCCGCCTGACATCCAGGCCAGTCACCAAGCCTCAAGCCAGCAGAAGGTCTTCAACCTCGCCATTCCCGGTTTGGATCCCGGACCCCATTGCCCCTGCATTCCCGTCAGGGTCCAGCTCAAACAGGGACACCATTTTCGCAAGAAACAACAGCCCCGCCCCCCTCTTCCAGGCAAAACTGTGAATACCCGGAAGCAGGCACCGATACACAGCAGTCAAGAAAACCAGGGAACTGGCATCAATACCCCACACCAACAATACGACCGAACTGCCCGCACACCACACCAACAACCAGCAGCAAAATGCGCTGTTTCGCGTTGAAGACCTCCGGAGCGCGTCCCCATCGCTCCCGGGTACACACCCGACAGCGATCCCGGTCGAGACCAGCCGGGGCAAGTCAACTACAGAGCGGGGCACTTCTTGCGTTCAGACCGTTCTGAAAAAAACTGGCGCCAAACACTGCAGCACACCGCTCCTCCCACACATCCCCCAGAGTCTGCCTGCAAAAAGACCAAGGCCCCGAAGACAAACCAGGCTCGACACAAATGCGCAGGACGAGGTCCCGCCCCCTCACCGGTCCGGATCTGTCTGCAACGGTCAATTCTCCTGGGGCCAGCACCGAGCACAGTCTGAAGCTGCGCACCAACGCCTTGCGCCGCTCGCCACCGAGCATCGCCCGGATCTGCCAGCAACGCGACCAAGTCCCGAAGAGCCAGCACCTGGTACAGTCTGAATGCGCGCAACGAGGGCGTGCGCCTCTCATCCGCAGCGCATCACCCGGATCTGCCTGCAACACGACCAAGCTTCCAGAAGCCAGCATCAGACACAGCATGAACGCGCCGAACGGGGGCGCAGGGAAAACGCCCACTTCATCGATGCCTCCAGCCTCCTGACCGCCAGGATGCAGCCGTAAGAGAAACCACCGAAGCCAGCAAAAACCCGGGCACCACCTCAGGAGTGGCGCACAAACGCTCCCTTTCAATCAGAAGGAGATGACAAACAGCCTTCCAACAAAGGCCGCAGCTTGCCCAAAGCGTTCTTTTCCAGCTGGCGAACACGCTCGGCAGAAATACAATAACGCTCGGCCAGCTGGTGCAAAGTCGCTACGCTTCCCTGCGGAACCAGCCAACGTTTTTTCACGATGTCCCGACTGCGTTCGTCCAGCGAAGCCAGTGCGTCATGCAAGCGATTTTTGGTAGTCTGATCCCAGTCGGCATGCTCCAGCATCAGCGCAGGATCTGCTGCCTTGTCTTCCAGGTAATGCGCTGGAGCCAGAGCCCCGGACGGCTCCTCATCACTCTGCCCGCTTCCATCAAAAGCTGTATCCTGCCCGCTCAGCCGGGACTCCATTTCATGCACAACAGCCGTATCAACACCTAGATCCCTGGCCACAGCTTCGGCTTCCCGAACACTGAGCCAACCAAGGCGTTTTTTGCAGGAGCGCAGATTGAAGAACAACTTGCGTTGGGATTTGGTCGTGGCAATCTTGACGATGCGCCAGTTACGAAGAATAAATTCGTGGATCTCAGCTTTGATCCAGTGCACAGCAAAGGAGACGAGACGAACCCCCACCTCCGGATTGAAGCGACGTACGGCCTTCATCAGCCCCAGGTTGCCTTCCTGTATCAGGTCAGCCTGGGACAGGCCATAACCCGCATAGCTTCTGGCAATATGAACAACAAAGCGCAAGTGCGACATCACCAGCTGGCGAGCCGCTTCAAGGTCATTTTCCTGGGTCAGGCGCTCGGCCAAACCGCGCTCCTGCTCAACAGAAAGCACCGGAATGGCGCTGACCAGATGAATGTAGGCGTCGAGGTTCTGGCCGGGGGCCAGCACATCAACAGGACGAAGAACAGTGCCCATGTGAGCCTCCCCAAAAAAGACGGCGGATTGTACCACCACTCTTGTTGGACAATGAACCCCTCATCAAAGTTCAATGGCCCAATTGCCCAGCCATGTACTGCTGTGAAAGCGCACGGCAACAGCAGCGGCTAGGGACGTATTCGACGGATCTGGGACCAGGCCGCCAGCAGTGCACCCAATACGCCCACCGCACAGCCACCTGCCAGCAGGAACAGGGAAAGATGCCAGTCAGGCAGCCCCGGCTGAAAAGGCACATGGTAGAGACCTGCCAGCTGCGCCATGGAATCGGATACCAGAAACCGGAGTGCCGCCGTGATCAGCCATGCCAGACACCCGCCCGTCAGGCCGTACCAGAACCCCGTGTAGAGAAAAGGCAGCAGGACAAAACCATCGGAGCCACCCACCAGCTTGATTACCCTGATTTCATCCCGACGGTTGGCTACCAGCAAGCGTATGGTGTTGCCCACAACCAACAACAACATAAGCCCAATAAGCGCCCCACCCCCCTGCAACAGCCGCTCCCCCACTTCAAGAAGCGCAACCAGACGCTCAAGCCAGACCGTATCAAGCCGTACCTGTGACACGCCCGACAGGGTCTTCAGACGCTCGTGCAAGTTCTGCACGGCTTCAGCAGCGGCTTCAACAGGCTCCAGCTCAATAACACCAGGCAAAGGATTGACATCCAGCAGGTCCAGCGCACTCCCCAGCCCGGAATAGCGCCTGAAGTCTTCAGCCCCCTGCTCGGGCGTTATGTATATGGCTTGCAGTACAGCAGGATCCTGGGCCAGCTGCGTTTTCATATCCCGAGCCCGCTCATCTGAAACGCCTTGCTCAAGATACAAGGTCAGACGGACAGAGCCCGCATGGCCCTCGCCCAGAACCAGTCTGAATGCGTCCAGAACAACACAAAGCCCGGCCGGCAACGCCAGCGCCAAACCCAGCACCAGTACAGTCATCAAGCTGGCAAGAGGGGTGACCAGAATGCGGGTCAAGGCATCACGCCCGGTCCGCCTGTGCAACTGCGCCAGCCACCTCCAGTCCTCCAGGGCAGAGCGTCCGGGGCGGGCTGTCTTTCTGGCCGCCCGCACCTGCGCGTCCAGCGAATCCTTGCGAACCCGTTCTTCCAGTGGACGGGGCTTGCGCCAGGTCGTGACGGCGGCCTTGCGCTCAACACGACCAACGCGGTCGCCCGAGCTCCTTTCAGTATTTTCTGCCCTCGACGACTTGCGCTTGCTCACTGTGCAGCACCCGACACAAGACGCCCTTTTTCCAGGGTCAGGGTCCGGTGCCCCATCTGTCTGACGAGATCAAGGTCATGGGTCGCCACCAGAATCGTCATACCTGCCTGATTGTATTTATTAAAACGCTGCATAATATCTGCAGATAGCGCCGGGTCAAGATTGCCGGTCGGCTCATCAGCCAGCAGCACGGTCGGTCGGGTCACCATGGCACGCGCAATCCCCACCCGCTGCAGCTCACCACCGGACAGAGCCTCCGGAAAAAGGGCAGCTCTGTCCAGAAGGCCCACCATATCAAGCGCCGCCCGCACCCGGCTGTCAATTTCATCCGGATAAAAATCCGCCACGCGCAGCGCAATCGCCACATTCTCAAAAACACTACGGTCCGCCAGCAGCTGATGATCCTGAAAAACAACGCCTATGTGGCGCCGCAGTGCCGGGATCTGGCCCCGACGCAGCCGGGAAAGACTGTAGCCGCCCACCTGTATACGGCCACTGCTGGGGCGGTCCATCAGCAGCACCAGCCTCAGCAGCGTGCTCTTGCCCGCCCCCGAATGGCCCGTCAGGAACACCATCTCTCCGCGTCTTATATGCAGGCTGACGTTATCCAGCCCTGTGTAACCATTGGGAAAACGCTTGCTGACATGCTCAAAAACTATCATGCCACCACAGCTCCCTGCCGGGGCGCCGCCGCTGTCTGCATCCGCCGGGCACAGTGCCCTTCGCCCATCAGACAGCCTCTCCTGCCGCATCCACAGCAACATCCGACAAGGCCGCGTAGTCAAGCAGCGTATCCACAAAGTCTTCCGCACAGAAAGGACGCAAATCGTCTTCCTGCTCGCCAACGCCGATGAAACGGATGGGCAGCTGCGTCTGCTGTGCAAGAGCAAAGGCCATCCCGCCCCTGGCGGTACCATCGAGCTTCGTCAACACCAGCCCGGTCACACCCACCGCCTCGTGGAACAGACGCGCCTGGCTGAGAGCATTCTGGCCAGTGCCCGCATCAACCACCAGCATTACCTCGTGCGGCGCCCCGGCATCCTGCCGCCCCAGCACCCGCCGCACCTTTTTCAGCTCCTCCATCAGATGATCCTTGTTGTGCAACCGGCCAGCGGTGTCAACAATCAGAACATCCACAGCGCGGGCGCGCGCCGCCTCGAAGGCATCATAGACAACAGACGCGCTATCAGCACCCGTTTGCTGCGCCACAACGGGAATGCCCTGGCGCTCTCCCCAGATACACAGCTGCTCCACGGCGGCCGCCCGGAAGGTATCACCCGCCGCCAGCATGACCCGCCGCCCTTCACGCTGAAAGCGGGACGCCATTTTCGCTATGGTTGTTGTCTTGCCGACACCGTTGACGCCGACCACCAGAATGACACAGGGACCCTCCCCGCCATTCAGGACAAGAGGCGAATCCAGAGGGGCCAGAATGGCCTTGAGCTCCTTCTTGAGAACCCGGAACAGGGCATCGGCATCATCCAGCTCCCTGTAGCTCAGCTGCTGACTCACCGCCTTCATCACCCGGGTGGTGACCTCTACCCCCAGGTCAGCCTGCAGCAGCTGACTTTCCAGATCCTCAAGGAGTTCGTCATCAATCTCTTTTTTGCCCACCAGAAGTGCCGCCACACCACCGGCAAGGGAAGCACTCGTCCGACGCAAGCCGCCCCGCATCCGGGCCAGAAAACCTTTCCCGGTGCGGCTCTGCTGTGGCGAATCGCTGGCCGCACCCGGCGCTTCATCGCCGGCTGGCCTCACTGCTGTACTGGACTGGGGATCTGAGTCGGCAAGTGACCGCTCGCCACCTGCCTGCTGCGCCTCCGCTCGTGCTGCACGCCCAAAGGGCCAGAAGCGGCGCTTTCCTTCCCGGCTTTCGGCATCTTTCCTGGAACCAAACATGTTTTCCGCCTGTCAGGGCCACGGGGAGCGCCCCCGGGCTGAAACTGCATCCAATAGTACCAGCTTCCCGACAAGCTGACAGCCACCTGTCCGTATAGAAAATGGACAAGCAGACAGCAGATCCGGCAAACAGCCTGCGCAGCTGCAGCACGGCGCGCCAGGTTCCAGCTCAGACGTTGCGTGCTATTGCCGTAGTCGACTCAGATGTCGTCTTGTACCAGAATTTCAAGGCCTCCATCAGTATTTTTACCTGGTCGCCAATCTGATTGCACTCTTGCAATATTTCTTCAGGACCCGGGTTGGCATTTGCGTCGCCCTCAGCAGTCTGAAGTTCGACCTGCTTTGCCTGCAGCTGTGTTCCATAGTCTTCGATCCCCTTAAGCAGTTTTTTTCCTACATCGTCCTGGGCCGTGCCCGACGGCGCAGAACGCCCCGACTTCTCGCCCGAATCTAGAGGCTTCTGCATTCGATCCTGCCCGACAGGCGGCAGCCGTCCATCCGCCTCGCGGCGCCGGGCTGCCCTGACTGCCGCAGTGGTCTTGACCATTGGCTGAGACGACTGGGCCATTCCTGCAAGAAACTTCCCCGCCTCGGCGATTGCCTGAGGACTGGATCTGTCGAACGGCAACTGGGTATTGAGCCTCTTCATCGCATCATCCACGATCTTTACACCTGCGTTCCTGTTCTTCTCAAAGGCACCCCCATCCTGCTGAGCGCGCCCGGCAGCATCAGTTCCCGGACGCAGCGGCGCACCTCCGCCCGGCGCAGAGGGAGAGAAAGGAGATACGGGAGGTAGCAGCGGCATTGCATCCCCTCCGGTTGCAAACCAGGGTCGGGGCAGGAGCCCTCTCAGGATCGGGGCAAGCACAAGACTCGCGAGCGGCAAGTGTAGCAGATACCAGAGACGGGGCATGAAAAAGAGCCTCAGGCCCGGGAGACAGAGCCTGCTCGCATTGCTACACCAAGGCGAGAGGAATACGCAAAGCGCACCCTGCCACCGCAACCGCGAGGCAAGGTGCGCCGCAGGTCATGAGTCAGTCAGAATGCACGCGTACCTGTTCCATACGCTCTATCAGCTTCTCGCCATTGAGCAGGGCCTGGCGGCGTGCCGCTTCCCCCTCACGAAACAGCAGAGCATTCATCTCTGATTCGCGCAGTCGCAAGTCCTCTTTTCTCCTTTTGCGCAGCGTACTTTGCCAATCCCTCAGGCCGTTTTCATCGGAGTGCCGCTGCCCAGCCAGCTCCAGTCCAGAACGACTCCTCTCCTTCTCGCTGCGCACCCGGCCCCGATCGTCTTCCCCATTGCGTCCGATCTGGCCCGCTCCTCCAGCATCAGAATCGAGCGCCCCACCGTGCTCCCAGAGGTGCTTCACATAATCGATAGCAAAACCGACAGTCCAGCCATACAAGAAACGCAGACTGTCACCCAGCCAGCACACTGATTCCAACATGTACTTTCCAGGGGACTTTATGCATTGCGCCCACCGGCCGCCAAAAGGCCCGCCCCCAGATTCAGGACTCGCCTCCGGGACAGGGACAGGGACAGCGACAGGGACGACGACAACGACAGGGACAAGGACAGGGACACAGTCAGAAGCGCACTGAGAATTCATACCAATAGTCGACATAGCAGCCTCCTGGCATCGATAACACAAAATGCGATGATTCAAGGTGCAGCGTATCAGCCAGACTCCCCTACTGTCCCTTCGACAAAAGTACCGCCCCCGCTTATCAGCCCGTCAGGATTTTCCTGTCACGCCTGTCCATGTCAACAGCGCCACCCTCTGCGCATCCTCAGCGCATAAAGGACAGCGTCCGCTGAGCGTTGCTCAGCGTAATCCCAGTGACACAGTGGGTCAGGTGCTGTCAGGGCCCTATTCTCCGACTACTGACAAGAGGGTGAGAGGTTTCATGCCTGCAATAAATTCCAGACGACTGAGGCTGGCCTGATACGTTTCCACCAGAAAATTCATGGCCTCCTCGTCCGAGTCACCCGGTAGTAGCGAATCTGATGCTGGACCAGCTTTCCTGCCTTGACAATCATGGCAACGCCCACCGTGCTATTTTCACCTGGTCGCCAACCCGGTTGCACTGCTGGAGTACTTCGTCCCCCCGGGAGTGTGCCGGCTTCAGCCTGTTCGAGTTTCACCTGCTGCTCCTCCAGTTTCTTTCCATAGTCCCTGATCCCTTTCGGCAGGCGTCGTGCTGCGTTCTCCTGAAAGGATGCAGCTGTCTGATCCTGCCTCGGCGATTTTTCATCCCCCCCCCGCAGACGCCTGCATCTGATTCTGTCCGTCAGGCAGAATCCGTCGACTTTCTCTACAGGGCCGGGCTGCCTCGCGTGCTGCAGCAATCTCGACCAGTGTTTGCGACGGCTGCGCTATCCCTGTCACCAGCTTCCCCCTCGGCAACGCCTTGAGGGTGGAATCTGTCGAACGGCAGCTGGGCATTCCGCTTCTCCATCGCTTCATCCACGAGTTTTTCACCCGCGTTTTTGTCTTTCGCACAGACAATCCTGTCCTGCCAGGCATACCCGGCGGCATCAGCTCCCGGACGCGACGGCGCACCCGCGCTGGTGAGATGGAGAGAAAGGAAACAGGAGGTAGCAAGGGCACAGCATCCACTCCGGCTTCAAACCGGGCCCAGGACAAGAGTCCTCTGCGCATCAGGGCCGGTATGACAGATGCAAGAGACTGGAAATGGAAAAGAAAACCTGCCACACAAGACAAAGACTGCAGGCATCAATACACCAGAGCGAGGGGGAAAACGCACAACGCACCCCGCCGCGCCAAAAGCGAGGCAAGGTACGCTTCGAATTATGGATCAGCCAGAACGAGCACGCGCCCCAGCCTTACGTTCGTAAAACTTCTCGGTCTGCGCCTGAACTGCCAGACGCATCATCCGCTCCGCCTGCAATCGCAAAGCTGTCATTTCTGACTCACTTACTGGCTGGCCAGTTTTTTGCTTCAGGTCTACCTCAGTTTGCAATTTGCTCAGTTCGTGTTTACCTGACAGCACCCGCCTGTCCAGGGCAGGTCCAGAACAACGCCCATCCTGTTGTCGCTCCTCCACATCTCGCGTGATAGCTGCCAGTACCAATGCCCTGTCAGCGTTACCACCGCGCTCAAAAAAGCTCTTGACATAACCGACAGCACGACCAACAGTATGGCCATACAATGAGCCCAGGCAACCACCCAACCAGCGCACTGGCATCAACAGGATTTTTTTAGGGCTCTGGATGCCTCGCACCCGCCCGTCTGCGTCTGGCGCCAACATAAAGCTTTTCGAGCTCTCGACGCATTCCGTCCGCCTGTCCAGGTAAAAGCTTTCCTCAGATTTGCGACTCTTTTCAATCGAAGGTGCAAAATTGCTATAACAGCAGTGACAATCTACATTCATTCTTGACATGTCCGCCTCCTTGCATCGAGTATGCCAAATGCGATGATGCAGTCAAAAGCGTACCAGCCAGACTCTCCCGCCGTCTCTTCAACCAAAGTGGCACCCCGCGTGTCAGCCCGTCAGGATTCTCCTGTCACGCCTGTCCCTGTCAACAGCACCGCTCCTCAACGCATCAAGGACAGTGTCCGCTGAGCGTTGCGCAGCGTAATTTCCCAGTGACGCAAGGGGTCAGGCACTGTCAGGGCCCCCGTTCCCTGAATACTGGCAGGAGAGTGAGGGGTTTCATGTTTGGCAATAAATTCCAGTCGGCTGCGGCTGGCCTGATAGGTTTCCACCAGAAAATTCATAGTCCCCTCGTCCAGAGGCACCCGATAATAGCGAATCAGATTCTGGGCCAGCTTTTCTGCCATGACACTCATGTCAACGCCCACCGCACTGGCCATGGCCTCGCCAATAGCAGCCTTCGTCTTGGGGCTCATGCCCGGCTCCAGCGGAGCCAGCGTCGACTGCGCCGTGCTGTCAATGGCACGCTGCACTTCCGGATCATGCAAATGCAGATGTGGCGTCAGGATCAGGACCGTTTCAATCGCCAGATCCCGGGCCCGGTTGACGGTAAGAAGCTTGCGATCAGACTCACCCACCTGACTGGAAGGACATACCCGGCGTTGCAGGCGCGTCTCCTCCAGCCAGGCACCCAGCCTGCGCGACACCATGATTTTCTGTTCATTGTCCAGAGCAATCGTCTGACTTGATATGCGCAAACCTCGCCTGAGCCCTGTTCCACTGTGCTCCTGCCATGTCTGACTGCGGCTTTGCCACACTTTCAACGCCCTGACAAAACGACGCCCTTCCCGGCCCTGCTGCTGTGCTGCCTTGTACACTTCCCGGTACAGGTCCAAAGCCTTCTCCAGCTGAGCCACCCGCACTGCAAGATCCGACACCGCCCCTCCCCGCACGCTCTGGCGGGCGCAGGCACTCACCTCCTTGACCAGATGATTGATCCCTTCGGCTGCGATATCCAGCAGCACACGCACGCCCAATCCTTGCCCCGAGCTGACATTCTCCTGAGGGAATATATAGTCGACATAGGCCGTCAGAGCGCAGAGCCGACTATAGACACGGGCCCTGGCCAGTCGGTAATCATTGCGACAGCGCTCAAGGCGACCCAGTGCTTTGCTCAGATTCCAGTCCCCCCCCGTATACTCAACCTGGAGGTAGGTCATATCACGTCCACAGATCAGCTCAAAACACAGGCCCAGCACCTGCTCGACATCCGGCAGCGTGATCAGATCCTCATTTTCCTGCTCCATCGCCGCCAGTATGCGTTCAAGAAACAGGGGTTCGCGCGCCTGTCCCTGACGGATGTCCGGCGCCCGTCCCGCCAGCCTCGCCCCCATGGCATCGGCTATGCGCGGATGGGTTTTGCGCAATTCACCCGTGTACTTCTCTGCCGTATCAGCAATGCTGCGCACTATGTCCTGCATGCGGTTGTAGAGCCCCGCCCGACGAAACTGCTCTATTCGCTCAGCACGCTCGGCCAGTGCAGCATCGCCGGTCAAATCCCGGATGGCACCGGCAACCCATTCTGGACCCAGATCAAACTTGCGCAGCAAAATACCTGCCGATTCAATGCGACGATGATCAGGCCCAAGATTGGCCAGCCGCAAATCCCGGACCATGTAGATGATCTCGGGCAACCGGTCAATGACGTCCAGAAGGTGATGCCTGTCTTCTTTTTCCTGGTGCGCCTGATTGGCGTTGTAGATCAGCCGGGTTACCAGCCCGAGAACACCGGCTATGACGGAGTAGACAACGAAGTAAGCAACACGATCCATTGGCATGGCGCGTCCGTACCCGACCCAGGTTGCCCCCCAGGCCGCCAGCAAAGTCACCGGACCTGCCGTCCAGGCCAGCATGGCCAGGGTCACACCCATGGGCTCCCCGTGCGGGTTGCGTGCCAGCTTCTCCAGCAGTTTCTGACCTCGCGTCTCAAGCGCCAGAGCACTGGACCGGGTCCTGGTCGCGCCCGACCTCCTGCGCGTTGAAGCCCACAACATAAGCCTTGGAATTGCCTGTCAGAAGATTAAAAAAAGAAGAGACAGGAATAACAGCCCCGCCCTGCCTGCATGAAAGACAGACTTCCGGACGCATTCCGGTCTGTATTGTATAGGAAATCTCAACCCATTCGATGCGTAATGCCGGACCGACATATCAAAAAGAAACGGGGTCCCGGCGGCGACGGGCAGGCAAGCGCCCGGCCGTCACCCGTTCATGACCGGCCAGATCGCGCGCAGTCGTCACGGCCACCAGCCCATGCGCCTGCATAATGCTGCGCACCCCAGCCCCCTGCTGATAGCCGTGCTCCAGAACCAGCCAACCCTGCTCCGCCAGCCACGCGGGTGCTTCCGCCGTAATACGCTTGATATCGTCGAGCCCATCCGCGCCGGACACCAGGGCACTGGACGGCTCAAAGCGCAGATCTCCACGGGAAAGATGAACATCTCCGCTGGCAACGTAGGGCGGATTGCTGACAATCAGGTCGAACCTGGCACCGCAGTTGAGGGCCGCGAACCAGTCACTTTTGAAGAATTCAACCCGATCCAGTCCGGTCCGGACCGCATTGCGCTGTGCCAGGGCAACAGCTTCCGGCATGCAGTCACAGCCCTGTACCTGCCAATGCGGTCGCTCACAAGCCAGAGCCAGCGCTATGGCTCCGGTTCCCGTTCCCAGATCCAGCACACGCCGGGGAGCCTCATCACAGAGCAACAGAGCCTGTTCCACAAGACTCTCTGTATCAGGACGAGGAATCAGTGTGCAAGGTTCAACCAGCAATTCGAGACTCCAGAACCCCCACAACCCAGTCAACAGCGCCACGGGACAGCCCGCTCGCCGCCGCGCCAGAAGCTGAAACAGGAACCTGCACTGCGACAGGCTCAGCACCTGCTCCGCATGACACAGCAGCCTGGCACGTGGCTGTTGCAGGACGTGAGCCAGCAGCACTTCCATATCAGAGCCGGGGCTGTCACTGCCCTCCAGCAGCGCGGGAGCGCGGGCCAGTAATGTCTTCAGGCGAACCACAACCAGTCACACAGCCTCGTCCGCAGAGGACTCAGCTTCGCTCGCGAGCGCCGCCAACTGCTCGGCCTTGTTCTCTGCCACCAGCGGTTCGATAAGCGGGTTCAAGTCACCTTCCAGAATGCCCGGCAGTTGATAGAGTGTCAGATTGATACGGTGATCCGTGACCCGCGCCTGGGGATAGTTGTAGGTGCGGATTCGCTCTGAACGGTCTCCACTGCCCACCAGATTCTTGCGTGTCTCGGAGAAGGCCCGGGACTGGGCTTCCTGTTGGGCAGCTTGCAGACGGGCTGCCAGGAGCGACAGGGCCCGGGCCTTGTTCTTGTGCTGGGAACGTTCATCCTGACACTCGACCACCATGCCGGACGGCAAATGGGTAATGCGCACAGCCGAGTCTGTGGTGTTGACATGCTGACCACCCGCACCTGAGGCCCGGAAGGTGTCAATGCGCAACTGATCCCTGGCGATATCAACAGCGGCCTGTTCACCGGGGTCAGCCAGAATCGCCACAGTGCAGGCCGATGTATGAATCCGGCCCTGCGACTCGGTGGCGGGAATCCGTTGCACCCGGTGCGCGCCCGACTCAAACTTCAGGCGTGCGTAAACATCCGCTCCCAGCACGCGAGAAATAATTTCCCGGTAGCCGCCTTGCTCCCCCGCACTGGAACTGACAACCTCAAACCGCCAACGGCAGCGCTCCGCGTAACGGCTGTACATGCGAAACAGATCTCCGGCGAACAGGGCCGCTTCATGCCCGCCGGTTCCCGCCCGTATTTCAAGAAATACGTCACAGGCATCATCCGGATCCCGGGGCAGCAACAACTGGTGCAGCTCGCGCTCCCGGTCAGCAAAGCGGGCTTCAGCAGACTGCACCTCTTCCTCGACCAGCCCACGCATTTCCGCGTCACTCTCCCCTTGCAGCATGCCCCGGGCCTCGTCCAGCGCCTGACCGACGCGGCAATAATCCCGGAAGCTCTCGACAACAGGTTCCAGCTCCGCAAATTCCTGCGATAACTGGCGAAACCGGTTCTGATCACCAATCACTTCCGGCTCGCCAAGCAGCCTGCCCAGCTCTTCAAAACGCCGGGCCAGCTCTTCCAGCCGGACAAGCAAGGATCTCTTCATGTTTTTTTGTCAGCCCTCGCGGCACTGACGTCCTTCAGGAGAGTGGGAGTAGTCTGATCGGCGTCGAGCCCCAAAAACTGCCAGGCCCAGTCCAGTTGTTCACTGCGCCCCTGACTGCCCAGCTGACGCAGCTGGACACAAGGAGAATGAATCAGCTTGTTGGTCAGTCCGTGTGCCAGCCGTCTGAGCACATCCTCGGCTGGACGGCCATTGTTCAACAGGCGCAAGGCAGCAGCCAGTTGCTGCTCCTGGATGTCGGTCGCTCTTTGGCGGAAGGCACACACCGCCTGATCAGCGTCACGTGCCCTGAGCCAGGCCAGAAAGTTGTCAGCACCCGCAGCAATGAGCTTTTCTGCCTCCAGAGCCGCCGCCTGTCGACTGTTCAGATTGCTGGCAACAAGGTCCTGCAGATCATCAATGGTATACAGGTACACATCTTCCAGGACACCGACTTCTGGCTCTATGTTGCGGGGCACCGCAAGATCGACCATCAACTGGGGCCGGTGGCGGCGTTGCCGCTGCGCACTTTCGACCGCCCCCTTGCCCAGCAAAGGCAGGGGGCTGGACGTGCAGGCAATCACAATGTCAGCGCTCGGCAAAGCCGCAGGAAAATCCGACAACGCCAGTGCCTGACCACCATAGCGCGCAGCCAGACGCTGGGCATGCGCCAGCGTCCGGTTAGCCACCATAATGCGTCCTACACCCTGACGCGACAAGTGATTGACCGCCAACTCCACAGTATCGCCCGCACCGATCAACAGCACAGTATTCTGACTCAGATCTGCAAAAATCTGTCGCGCCAGGCGCACAGCAGCGTAGGCCACAGAGACCGGCTCCACCCCGACCGCTGTATGCGTTCGCACAGCCTTGACTGTGGAAAATACATGCTGGAACAGGCGGTCCATGGCCGGACTCAGACTGCCCGCCTTACGTGCAAGAGAGAAAGCCGACTTCATCTGCCCCAGAATCTGCGGCTCCCCCAGAATCATGGAATCAAGCCCGGCCGCTACCCGCATGATGTGCTTGATGGCCTCTCGCCCGTAGTGCCTGTAGCTGTGTCTGACCAACAGTGCCGGGTCAGCCTGGTGAAAGCGCCCCAGCCAGGCCGTCAGAGTCTCGGCCTGCTGATCTCCCAGGGTGTAGATTTCTGTACGATTACAGGTCGACAGGATAATTGCCTCTGCCACTTGCGGCAGTTTTCGAATGTCCCGAAGAGCAGGCAGCAGACTCCGGGGAGCGAAAGAGACAGTCTCCCGCAGACTCAGCGGTGCCGTCCTGTGATTGATGCCAACTGCCAGAAAACTCATAACCTGCCGTTATTGTATTACCCCTGCCGCAGCCTGAATCCGGCTGCGCACACGCCAGCGGGATGCCCTGGAGGCTCCGCCGTATGTCGCCATTTTCAGCAACGGGGCGGGATTGTGCTATGGATGCCGGATAACTGCAAATCCTGTAGACTCGCTCAACTTGCGATCGGGCGGGGAAGTCCGGCATTCTGGATTCTGCACGGAACAACTGGAACAACTGGAACAACTGGAACAACTGGAACAACTGGAACAACTGGAACAACAAGACCATGCTATCGTCGCTTCGCCTGCGCTTTTTGCACCATCGACTCATTCGTGTGTCAGGCATTTTTTTATCCCTTCTGGTGACTGGAGGCTGCGCTCTTCAGCCCGGCGCCCCTGGACTCTCGGCTCCGGCCCGGGAACGGGCCTGGCAGAAGCATCAGCAACAGGTCACCCAGCTGACCACCTGGCAGATAGCAGGTCGAGCGTCCCTGTCAGGGCTGGATTATTCGGGCACTGCGACCATCAACTGGGAGCAACATCCGGCATGCTTCACCCTCCAGGCAACAACCTTCATGGGCCAGACTCTGGCCCGGTTTCAGGGCTGGCAGCCCCCGGGACACCCAGAACGCGCCCTGCTCAGAGTGCCTGGTCGTCCACCTGTCTCCTCACTGTCTGCCGACTTGCTCCTGAGGCAGCAGACCGGTCTGGACGTCCCCATGGAAACCCTGGCCCACTGGATCAAAGGCATTCCGGCACCAGGCCCCCATCGCACCCAACTGGACAAAAAGGGACGCCTGCACACCCTGGATCAACAGGGCTGGCATCTCGTCTACGAGCAATACAGCAGTGCAAGCCTTGCGCTCCCCATCCGCATACGGGCACACAGTTCCCACATGAAACTGACCATTTCCGTAAGGGAATGGGATCTTTCTGCCAAGCCAGTGTGCCCCGGGGTTGTTTGACAGAAGCGGGGGCAGCCAGTAGAGTGAATCCGCCTGCGAAAGCGGGTAAAAGTACGGCCACTGCCTTGAGCGTATTTCTGGAAGAATCTCTTGCGGAAACTGGCCAGGGATCAACGTGCTGCTCCTTATCCTTTACCGGTCGGCACTACTCCACGCGGGCCGAACGCTGTTGCTTTTGCCCCTGTTCGCAGTTGACATTGTTTCAGTGATCCATGGGTGCCTGCTGTGTCTCAAATGATGGTCTTCTCCGGCAATTCCAATCCTACTCTGGTGCAGCGAGTCGCCTCCCATCTCCGCATTCCCCGGGGACAGGCGACGGTCGGTCGTTTCTGCGATGGCGAAATCGCCGTGGAAATTCAGGAAAATGTACGTGGCAAGGATGTCTTTCTCGTCCAGTCAACCTGCGCTCCCACCAACGATAACCTGATGGAACTGCTGATGATGGCAGATACCATGCTGCGCTCATCAGCTCAACGAATAACGGCAGTGATACCCTACTTTGGTTATGCCCGCCAGGACCGCCGTCCGCGCTCGTCCCGTGTGCCCATCAGTGCCAAGGTAGTGGCCGACATGATAGGCTGCGTAGGTATCAACCGGGTGCTGACGATCGATCTGCATGCTGACCAGATTCAGGGTTTTTTCAATATCCCCGTCGATAATATCTACGGCTCGCCCGTTCTTCTCGACGATATCAAGAACCAGAACTTCAAAAACATCATGGTGGTGTCGCCTGATCACGGCGGCGTAGTCAGGGCCAGAGCCTTTGCAAAACATCTGAACACCGATCTGGCCATTATCGACAAACGCCGCCCTCAGCCCAACAAGGCAGAAGTGATGAACATTATTGGCGATGTCAGGGAACGAACCTGCATCCTGGTCGATGACATGGTAGATACCGCCGGCACCCTGTGCATGGCCGGACGGGCTCTCAAAGAGCAAGGCGCCACCAAAGTCGTGGCCTATTGCAGTCACCCGGTGCTCTCGGGCCGCGCCCTGGAGAACCTTGCCAACTCTGAACTGGACGAGCTGGTCGTCACCAACACCATCCCCTTGAGCCCAGAGGCCCAGCAGGCCAGCAAGATCAGGGAACTGGATATTTCTCCACTCCTGGCCGAGGCCGTACGTCGCATCAGCAACGCAGAGTCTGTCAGCGCCATGTTCCGCGAGATGCGGTGACAGGTGCGCCACGGCGGACGAGGCTTCCAACTCTACAAACCACAACCGGGACAGAGGGGGTGCTCCAGCAAGGTCGGACAATCCCCAAGCCCGCCCCCTCAGAACAAGAAACGACAGACTTGCGTCTGTCCATCAGCAGAGACGGCTGGATGTGTAACCTCAGGACCACCGGGAAACTGCAAGTTTGCGGCGCATAGCACCGCTCTCATGACAGACACGCCGGCCCGTCACAGCCAGTTCTTCCACTTGAAAGCCCAGTAGGTGCCCAGTCCGCTGACAACCATGAGAGCTATAGCCATGGGGTAGCCAAGGCTCCATCCCAGCTCAGGCATATCCGCAAAGTTCATCCCATAGCTGCTGGCAATCAGGGTGGGCGGCATGAACACTGTCGCCATAACCGAAAAAATCTTGATGATCTTGTTCTGTTCCAGGTTGATAAAACCCATAACAGCCTCCTGCAAGAAGTTGATCTTGTCGAACAAGAAGGCTGTGTGAGGCAACAGCGAGTCGATATCACGCAGCATGTCCATGATTTCCTGCTGCTGCGACTTGGCAAGATCCATGCGCCGATTACGCACCAGATAACGCAGGGATCTTTGGGTGTCCAGCAAACTCAAGCGAATCTTGCCATTCAGGTCTTCCTGCTGGGCAATAGCCTTGAGCGCAACATCCCGGGTCTCATCATTGGTGTCTTCCTGCAAGGTGATTTCACTGACCCTTTCGAGACAGGCGTAAACCTCCTCCAGCAGATCAGCAAGATAGTCCACTTTCAAGGTAAACAACGCGTTGAGAACCACCATGGGCGAGTCAACATCGACGTACCGGTGTTTGAGATAATTGCGCACCAGCCGGAAAAGCCCGACATCCTCATCACGCAGCGTGATCAGAAGATGGGGACGCAGATTGAACGAAACACTGGTATTACGCACGTCTTTTCCCGACCGGTGGGGAAAAAAACTGGTGATATGCAGTCCGTCCTTATCCTGATAAAAACGGGATGTCGCCTCAATTTCATTAAGATCCTCGCTGCCAGGAACTTCTTCCACGCAGTAGCGATTCAACCAGGAGCGCTCAGCCTCCGTCGGCTCAAGAATATCCAGCCAGACCGTGTTGGCAGGCAAGGAGTCGTTGGTACTCAGATGATGAATTCGTATGTGGCTGTTGTGGAGTTGATACGCTGTAATCATGCGGGATTCAGCCCCCTGCTAAGGTCAGGTGCAATTTTCCATTTTACCACAGCCCGATCACTGATCCCCCCTTCTTCAAAAACGCCCGGGTGTAGTGGAAGCCCTTTGTCTTGCAAATCAAAAATTCTGCATGGCAAAGGCAGAATTTGGTTCTACACTGCCCTGGACACGCCTGCTCCCGGGAAGACTCTGGCAAGCGCATCACTGTCAGTCGGCATGGATACACGAAGGGAGATCAGAGAGCGCTACACATCCAAAGCTTGCCCCGAGGACGGAACACGACCTTCAGACATCGGAAGAGTCAGCTGCCGCACAGGTCCGCCTGGCCTGCGGCCGGCCTGGGGAAAGCGCTGCACTCCGCTACGCAATCTGGGCCCTGGTTTCTGTGGAGGCGCTTCTGCCTGACTGACAAGACCAAACGGTAGCAGGCCATGCTCTCCGATTGACGCACTCCTACAGGACAAGCCCGGGGGAACATCACCCCTCTCCCCAAAGCTCAGCAAAAAAAGGAAATGATCTCGTGACACCAGCAATACGATCCTGGCTGATTTCGGCAGTCCTCCTTTTCTTCTGTCTACAGTTGCACTCTGCCATCGCACAGCCTGGTGGCGACCCGGGAGCTGAGCTGGCCAGCCTGAGGCATAAGCACAAAAGTCTGGCCGACACTGTTGCTCAATGGATACAGCAGGAAGCCGGGCAACAGTTGCCCGCAGGCTCGCCAGAAAGGCCAGAAGCAACAGGGGACAGGCTGGTACTTTTGCATCCGGTAACTCACGTAGTCATTCCTCTGCCATCCCGCCCGGGCACCGAAGCAGGGCGCACGACCAACTCCGGCCACCTTTCGCCTCCAGTAGCTGAGCTTTCCGACATGCTGAAAAAACAATTCCCTCAGCTGATGGAGGGCTGGCTGTACGCGTTTGTGAATGCGACCGGAGACATCACCCGGTTGTCAAGCCCCCTTGCCGGCTTAGGCAGCGACCCGGCCGGTCAGGATCCGAAAAGCGACACTTCTACGCCACCGGGCATCCAACTGCCGGCCCAGAACCTGGAAGTCCCGGTCCTTCTTGACATAAGCCAAGCCCCGGATCAGCCTCTGACAGTGCTGGGAGCCTTCGAATACGGCGCGGCGAATGAGGCCATTGTCTGGCTGGATGCTGGCCTTGTGCAGAAATTGCAAAGTCTCCCGCGCCCGCTGCGAGACAACCTGGTACTGGCAACAGGCATGGAGCAGTCCGGGCGCCTGCGGCTTTCGCGCATTCTGTTGCCGCTGAGCAGCCTGATCCTCGAACCGAAGTTCATTTCTGACAAAGGCAGACTGGCAGTCAATGCCAACTGGCCCGCACACCAGTGCGTTGTACGGGCAGCGGACCTGGGAGAACGGGCAGCGGACCTGGGAGAAAGTATCGCAAACGCACAGATCTCCCTTCCCGACTGGAAAGCGGACCCAGGATCGGCCAGGTCAGCGGACTCCCTGCCCGGCATAGAGTTGAACCTCTCCTTCCGCACCCAGGACGATCATTGGCATGACTACCCTGTAGCCAGCCTGCCAGACCCGACCCCGGCGCAGGACTCACAGCGGAGCCTGCCGCTCAAGTATTTACTGATGCTGATGACATCACCCTCTTTGTTTGACGGGTCTCTTTCTTTGATCCGGCAGAACAAGACAGGGAAAAGCCCCCAGGTTCTGTTCAGACTCTCCCTGAAAACAGTGGCTCTCAGCGCCCTGGGGCAAGATCCTGTGCTACTGGCCGATTTGCTGTCAGACCCTTCCGCCATTTATCGGCACACTTTCAGCGCCTTTCAGACGCCCTGGCCTGACGTAAATACCCTGGCACCGGATAAGCCATCTGCGTCAAACAGACGCGGCAAAGAACGCGCCCGGACAGGGGGCGCGCCACCGCCCTCCGCTGTTGTTTCTCTTGCACAAGAGATGGTTGCTCTTGCAGAAGAGATGAAGGCCTGGCTGGAAAATGACGCCCGCTTTGTGCTTCCCCATGCACAGCATGCGGGCGTAAGGCTATCACTGGCCCATCTTCCCACAGAGACCGTCCTCCCTGTTTCGCTCAGTACGGTACAATTCACGGGCGCTCCAGGCGAGGAACGGTTCAGGGCTGTCCTGCCCTGTTCCGGCGAGGGACTGGACGCCCTGGTCGCCGAGTTCCCGACCATCAAATCCAACTGGCTCTACGCCCTGACAAATGCCCACAACCACATCGTACAACTGTTACCGACACCGGACACTCCCTTGAGAAAACACCGAAGCTGGCACAGCCTGCCAGGCGGACACGAGGGACTGGACCTCCATCGTCTCACACCGAAAGAAGGCGTTGAATTCCCTTGTATCGGAGACATTACCCAACGCGCAACCTGTGGCACAGCGCTTAATACAGGTAGTGCTGGATCAGAACTCCTCACTCATATACCGGTCAGCGTACTGCGACAAATACAGACACTGGACGAAACCCTGCGCAACCGCCTGGCCCTGGTCTCCGCGACAAGGGGCCCTCAAGGATATCAGATGACGCGTCTGGTGCTCCCTGTCAGCACCTTGATCGATGCAGATATTCTCGACACTTTGGAAGCGAGTGAGAAAAGTTCACTCAGCCTGTCCCTGGCCTGGCCTCTGACGCTATCGGCCATAACCCAACAGGGGCAGCCAAAGTCGGGCACCTCAACCTCCGCATGGAATCTGCTGTCCTCGTCTGATGACGACCAGTACCGCTACGAGCTTGCCGTTTCTGTTGAAGACGCGCCAGAAAAGCCACTCTACCTGCGCGTGGCCGCACTACCCCCACCGGTTGACTGGAGCAGCCCCATGGGAAAAAGAATGATTCCTGGGGGACGACTGGAGTTCTCCCTTCGCTACCTTCTCTCCCTGGCCAGCTCACCCCTGCTTCGCCATGGCAAGCTGTATGTCGTGAGCCGCCATCCGCAGGAAGATCAGGTCAGAGCCAACCCTCTGCATCCCGAGCGCTCTCTGCTGGAGCTTGCCTACTATGTGCTGGGGCAGGATCGCGCTGCCCTCGACTATTGGCTGGCACACGCCTGGGCTGCTACCACTGCTACCGCACTGGAAGGCATGCGCGTAAGCTGCCAGCTCCCACCCGTCGATGAGAATGGCCGTCTTCTCCCGGAACAGGCTGTGAAAAACCCCAGCCAGATTCCCTCAAAACCAGAGAGCGGCAAGCACGAATCCAGTGCCAGGCCCGCAATCGAGATGGCGTTGCCCACCGGGCCACTGCCTCCGGCACAGGTTGAGCGAGAACGCATAGCCGGTCAGCGACACACGGAAACAACAAGCCGTGCTGCCATCGAGCCTGCACAACAGGCAGACAACAAGCAGCCCGCACTGAATCTTGCAGAACTCGCCGCTGCCAGACGCGCAAGGGAACACGCCCGGGTCAGCCAGAAACGGCAGCCTCCCGCACCCGGGAACGCCCCTTTCCCGTCGCCCAGCCCACAGGCCCAGAGAGAACCGCACTCAGACGATGACCTTTCTCACAACCCGACTTCTCACAACCCGACTTCTCACAGCCCGACTCCTGACGCTCCTCCCTCTCCCTCTCAACCCATTACGCCCGCTGAACGCGAGGGCCTCATGCGCTACCTGGATACCCAACCCGTGGAGCAAGCCGCCCGCTGGCTGTGGCAG
This sequence comes from Kistimonas sp. bin40, assembly GCA_002238585.1. GTDB lineage: Bacteria > Pseudomonadota > Gammaproteobacteria > Pseudomonadales > Endozoicomonadaceae > Sansalvadorimonas. Next base: position 44,254 of record MPMQ01000004.1, read on the forward strand.
GGTCTTTCGGCACGACCATCTTATACATTGGGTTCCTGCCTGCTGCTGTACGCAGCGATAAACGGCTACCAAAAGTGGAGCGCACCCGCCGAGTCGGAGAAATCGGCTCTGATACGCAAGGCCTTGACAACCATGGGCTCCAGCGCAACCGATTTTCAGAAGACAGCCCTGAGGAAACTGGTTTTCGGCACCCCCGATGAGGCACTGCGGCTGTGGACACCAGAGAATCTGGCGTGGTGGACACTGTATAGCTGCCAAAGCTGGTGCAAACAGCAGGACTGTCAGGATGACAGAGTCCCCGATACTTTTTTGCACTATGTGCTGGCGCCGGTCAGTGCAGCAGAACCGGCCTTTCGCAAAGAACTGGAATTGCGATTCAGCAGGGCCGTCGGCAACAAAACCCAGGAGACAGACAGCGGACACAAAGATCCCTGGCGGCGCGTTGTCGAGCGACGCTGCCAGGGATTGCCGACGGCTCTGGACTACGACCCCGTCACAAGACATTGGTGGATGGCGGAGCTGGATGCCGGGGGACTGCTTGTGAAAGCGCACGACCAGGGTAGCCAGAGACACATACCCGTCAAGGTCCTGCGTCGCAGCTTTATCGAAACAGAATTGACAGAGGAACTTCATGAACGCTTCAAGGAAACCTGTGGTCAGGGACGCCTGACCGATGCCACCAACCAATACCGCCCGGTCTTCCCCTATCCACTGGGGCAGCAGCGCCGCGCAGCCTACACCTGCGCCAGTCTGGATGGAGACAGCTGGCGGGCACTTGACCGAACAGAAGGCGGACCGGGGCTTTACGGCGTCCCGGCTCTCCTGGGACATGCCCAGGCCGTAGACGACATTGGTCAATGTGTAACTGATACTCTGGAGCCAGAACTGACCGTGTTATACGGAGACGGCAGCGGCATGACCCTGACACCGGCGTTGAGCTTCAATATCCCTGTACAGCTGTCACTGAAAGAGGCCTTTACGCAGGTCAGCCCCGACAACACGCAAGCCCAGGTGCAGTTCTGGAAGGACAGAAGCTGGCAAGACTTGCCTGTTGCCACCGACGGTGCGCCGGGTACGCTGGGACTTGTTCTGCCACACCACACACTCTACCGGGTCAAGTACGAGGGCCAGACAGTGCTCTTTACCCTGGATCGCTTTGCCAGCAGGCTGGAATTGTGGAGCTGGCCTGCGCCGCAACCTCAGTCACCTTCTGCGTCATGATGACCGGACTGCATCCGGAGGACTTCCTCTCCCCCCCCCGGGGGGGAGGGCAAGCCAAAACATCAGATGGTGTATCTCCCGCCGATTTAAGGACACAATAGGGTACTTTGAGTTCCTTGAAGGTCCCGGACCGCGCTCATGCTGTTACTTATTGACAACTACGACAGTTTTACATACAACGTCGCCCAGTACTTCGGCGAGCTGGGAGCTGATGTTCAGGTACATCGGAACGATGACATCAGCCTGGATGACATCGCTGCCATGGCGCCGAACCACATTGTTATATCCCCCGGGCCCTGCACCCCCGACAAGGCGGGGGTGTCCATGCCTGTTATTCGTCATTTCAGCGGCACTATCCCCTTGCTTGGCATATGTCTGGGGCACCAGAGCATAGGCCAGGTCTTTGGAGGCCAGGTCGTACGGGCCAGACGCGTCATGCATGGCAAACTGTCTCCGGTCCATCACGCAAATACCGGCGTGTTCGCAGGTCTCACCAACCCGCTGACCTGCACCCGCTACCACTCATTGATAGTAGACAGGAGCACGCTGCCGGATTGTCTGGAAATTACCGCATGGACCCAGCACGAAGACGGCAGCATGGATGAAATCATGGGAGTGCGTCATCGGGAAATGGCGATAGAAGGCGTACAGTTCCATCCGGAATCCATCATGAGTGAGCAGGGACACGCGCTGCTGGCCAATTTTTTGAAAGGCTGATTGTCTAAAGCGCCACACAAGGAGAAGCCCATGAATATCAGGGACGCCATTGGCCATATCGTACAGGGACGTGATCTGTGCTTTGCCGATATGCAAACCAGCATGCAGCAGCTGATGACAGGACAGGCAACAGACGCCCAGGTAGCTGCCTTCCTTACAGGCTTGCGCATGAAAGGCGAGTGCGTGGATGAAATAGCCGGAGCCGCCGCTGTCATGCGCGCCATGGCCTCTGGCGTGAACATCAAGGTAAATACTGACCATCTGGTTGACATAGTGGGAACAGGCGGCGATGGCGCCCGGCTGTTCAATGTGTCAACGGCAGCAGCCTTTGTGGCGGCCGCTGCCGGTGCCTCAGTAGCCAAGCACGGCAACCGTGGCGTTTCGAGCCGTTCTGGCAGTGCCGACCTTCTCAGCCAATCTGGTGTCAACCTGAACTTGTCTGCACAGCAGGTCAGCGCCTGTGTTGAGCAGCTGGGTATAGGATTCCTGTTTGCACCACACCACCACAAGGCCATGCGGCATACAGCGCGCCTGCGTCAGGAACTGGGTTTTCGTACCTTTATGAACATCCTGGGCCCCTTGACCAATCCAGCAGCAGTTCCCAATCTCGTGATCGGCGTTTTTGATGGCGCTCTGTGCCGCCCCCTGGCAGAAGTACTCAAACGCCTGGACAGCCAGCGCGCACTGGTCGTGCATGCGCTGGATGGTCTTGACGAACTGAGCCTGGCGACCGGAACCCGGGTGGCCGAGCTGCGGGACAACCGCATCACCGAGTATCAAATCAATCCGGAAGAACTGGGCCTGAAACGCCAGGAGCTGGACGGACTGACAGTACAGGACCCGAGTGAGTCCCTGCAGCTGATATATGACGCGCTGGAGAACAAGCAAACGGCCCGCGCACGCAAAGCCGCTGACATGATCGCGCTCAACGCCGGTGCAGCCCTGTATGTTACCGGGCTGGCTCAGGATATGTCGGCGGGTGTGTCTCTCGCTCTGGACACGATCAGACAAGGAGGAGCCCGGCAGAAGATGAAGGCTCTGGCGCGTTTCACCTGTGCTTTTCAGGAAAACCAGCGGAGCGAGGGTGCTGCATGACACAAACGGCCGCTACTATCCTCCAGAAAATCGTCACCCGCAAGCGGGCAGAAATTGCCGGGCATCAGAACCCGGAGTCCATAGCAGACTTGTGTGCACAGGCCGCGCAGACTGCCCCGCCGCGCGGCTTCGGCCAGGCACTGCGTGCACGCCAGGAAAAAGCTGCGGTTGTGGCCGAAATCAAGCGCGCTTCACCCTCCTGCGGGATCATACGCAAAGATTTCGATCCAGCCGCTCTGGCGCACAGCTACGAGCAAGCAGGCGCCACCTGTCTGTCAGTCCTGACAGACAGGGATTTCTTCAACGGAGATGATGACCATCTCCGCCAGGCCCGGGCTGCGTGCAGCCTGCCAGTCTTGCGCAAGGACTTTGTTATAGCACCCAGCCAGATTTATCAAGCACGCGCCCTGGGTGCAGACTGCATACTACTGATTGTCGCCATTCTGGAAGGCAGCATACTGTCCGAGCTGCATGATGTCGCCACAGGCCTGGGGATGGATGTCCTGATTGAGGTGCACACAGCATCCGAGCTGGAACGAGCCCGGACATTGCTGGATGCCAATACTGTCCTGGGCATCAACAATCGCGACCTGCACAGTTTTTCTGTGAGCCTTGAAACCAGCTGCAAGCTTCGACAGCAAGTCCCGGAAGACCAGCTGGTGATCACCGAAAGCGGCATACACACCCCAGCGCACGTCGAACTGATGCAAGCCAATGGAATCAATGCCTTTCTGGTCGGCGAGGCTCTGATGCGGGAACAAGATCCCGGGCAAGCACTGAAGAAGCTGTTTTCTCCCTGGCTCTGATCTCAGAGCTCAGGGAAAAACCAGCTTCTTCGCCTCCCCGCTTGAAATCGGAAAAAATTTCCCCATATCCCGACAATATGCACATGCACAGCAGGAGATTTTCTTGGAACAATTCAGAGGGACAACCATCCTGTCGGTACGCAGAGAGGGCAAGGTGGTTGTTGGTGGTGATGGTCAGGTGTCTCTGGGTGAGACAGTCATCAAAGGCAACGCCAGAAAAGTACGACGCCTGTACGGGAACCGGGTCATTGTGGGCTTTGCCGGAGGAACGGCAGATGCTTTCACCCTGTTCGAACGCTTTGAGGGGCAGCTGGAGACACACCATGGACAGCTGGTGCGCGCTGCTGTGGAACTGGCCAAGGACTGGCGTACAGACCGGGCCTTGCGACGACTGGAAGCCATGATGATTGTTGCTGACAGCAAAGCTTCCCTTATCATCACCGGCAATGGCGATGTCATGGAGCCCGTTGATGGCATACTGGCCATAGGCTCTGGCAGCAATTTTGCCCGTGCAGCTGCCTTGGCCCTTGCCGGAAACACAGAGCTGCCCGCGCGGGACATCGTGGAAAAAAGTCTCGGCATTGCCGGTGACATCTGCGTTTACACCAATCGCTGCCTGACTCTCGAAGAGCTGGACAGTGAAGATTTGCCGCCACAGAGTTGAGATTTCCAGCATGCCAGATATGAGTCCGCGCGACATCGTTCATGAACTGAATAAACACATCATTGGTCAGGAAAAAGCAAAACGCGCTGTAGCCGTTGCCCTGCGTAACCGCTGGCGGCGCATGCAGGTTGATCCACAACTGCGCAATGAAATAAGCCCCAAAAACATACTCATGATTGGACCGACCGGTGTTGGCAAGACGGAGATAGCCCGACGCCTGGCACGGCTGGCCGATGCGCCCTTCATAAAGGTAGAGGCCACCAAGTTCACTGAGGTCGGCTACGTCGGCAGAGATGTAGAGTCCATCATGCGCGACTTGATGGATGCAGCAGTCAAGATGCTGCGTGAACGGGCTTTGGAAAAAGTCCGGGACTCAGCCCGGGACGCCGCAGAAGAACGTATTCTCGACGCCCTTCTTCCACCCGCACGCAGTTTCTCCGAAGAGAGCGAGTCACGGCAAGACCTCAGCAGTGCCCGTCAACTGTTCCGCAAAAAATTGCGTGAAGGTCAGTTGGACGAGAAGAAAATTGAAATAGAACTTCAGGAAGGTCATGCAGGCGTCGAGATTATGGCGCCTCCCGGTATGGAAGAAATGACGAACCAGCTGCAAAACCTGTTCTCCAGCATGCAGACTGGACGACGCCGGGCCCGCAAGCTGAAAGTAAAAGATGCCTTCAGACTGGTCAGGGACGAAGAGGCCGAAAAGCTGATCAACGACGAAGAACTCAAAATCCAGGCCATAGACGCCGTCGAACAAAATGGCATTGTGTTTCTGGACGAAGTGGATAAAGTTGCCAGGAGAGCTGGCAGCAGTAATGCCGACGTCTCACGCGAAGGCGTACAGCGCGACCTGCTTCCGCTGATCGAAGGATGCACCGTCAACACCAAGTACGGCATGATCAGAACAGACCACGTTTTGTTCATAGCATCAGGAGCCTTTCACCTGGCCAAGCCGTCTGATCTGATTCCTGAACTTCAGGGACGCCTCCCTATCCGGGTGGAGCTTGAGGCGCTGAGCACTGAGGATTTCCAGCGCATACTGGTCGAACCCGACGCCTCGCTGACCGAACAGTATCGAGCGTTGTTGGCAACGGAGAAGCTGGAGCTGGAGTTTTCGGAGGACGGCCTCAAGCGCATAGCCGAAGTCGCCTGGCATGTAAACGAACGCACCGAGAACATAGGTGCCAGGCGGCTGCACACAGTGCTGGAGCGCTTGCTGGAGGAGGTGTCATTTGAGGCAGACACCCTGGCGGAAGCCGGAGGCAAAGTACGCATTGATGCCGATTATGTCAACAAGCATCTTGGCGAACTGATCAAGGACGAAGACCTGAGCCGCTACATTCTTTAGGGGGTGTTTGGCCAGAATTTATCTGTGTGCGTAATCGCAGCATCTGCCCGGCGAGAAAGAGCCCAAAGGCTGCCTCGTTTTTTCGTCCCTTGCGTAAGAAGATACTTCTTCATGAAAGTTCTAGGCATAGAAACCTCCTGTGATGAAACCGGGCTGGCGATTTACGACAGCGAAGCTGGCTTGCTGGCCGATGCCCTGCACAGCCAGGCCGCCATGCATAACGCGTATGGCGGCGTGGTTCCCGAGCTGGCGTCCCGCGATCATATCCGGCACCTGATTCCCTTGCTGAACAAAGTCATGGCCCAAAGCCAATGCCAAAGCCAGGACATAACAGGTGTAGCTTATACGCGCGGGCCCGGCCTGATAGGCGCACTGCTGACCGGCTCTGTACTGGCCCGCAGCCTGGCCTGGACCCTGGGGGTGCCGGTTATCGGAGTGCACCACATGGAAGGCCACCTTCTGGCCCCCATGCTGGAAGACAAGCCTCCTGCCTGGCCATTTGTCGCATTGCTGGTGTCCGGCGGGCACACGCAACTGATCGCAGCCGAAGAGCCCGGATGCTACCGGCTCCTGGGAGAGTCTGTAGATGACGCTGCCGGTGAAGCTTTTGACAAGGTGGCAACCCTGTTGGGACTGAGCTACCCGGGCGGCCCGCAAATAGCGGCACTGGCGGAGCAGGGGAATCAAGACCGCTTCCGATTTCCCCGCCCCATGACCGACCGCCCCGGCCTCGACTTCAGCTTCAGCGGTCTGAAAACCTTTACGCGAACCCGGATTGAAGAACAGGAAGGCCCTTGTGGTGGAGACCTTCAAACCCGCCAGGATATTGCCAGAGGATTTGAAGAGGCGGTGGTCGATACGCTGACAATCAAGTGCCGCCGCGCCTTGCGCCAAACAGGAATGAAACGGCTGGTCATTGCTGGAGGCGTCAGTGCCAACCGGCGCTTGAGACAAAGACTGGAAACCATGGCAACGGCAGAGGGCGCAGGCCTGTACTACGCACGCCCCGCCCTGTGCACCGACAACGGAGCCATGATCGCCTATGCCGGCTGCCAACGCCTGTTGGCTGGCGAGCAGGATCCTGCTGATGCTGCTCCCCGGCCGCGCTGGCCGCTGACCGAAGTCGGCAGGATTCCCGCATGACCACCACGCCGGAGCCACACTCCTGTGATAAAATCCTGATCTCGGACCTGCACCTGGAGACCATTATTGGCCTGTACCCTCAGGAGCGAAGAAGGCCCCAGCCACTGATTATTGACATAGAGCTGGGAACGAACTTCACGCCGGTTTTTGACAGCGACGACTTGTCGCAAACGCTTGACTACGCGACCATCAAGCAGCATGTGCACAGGCTGTGCATGGACCGCCGTTTTGACCTGCTTGAAAGTCTGGCCGGCTACCTGCTCAGAAATCTGTTTGCCTCTTTCCCCGCCCTCTGGATCCGTCTGACAATACGCAAGCCTCAGGCGTTACAGGATGCCATGGCTGGTATCGAGACTTTTCGGACACGAGAGCAAATGGGGGTGCCATTTACGCAAAACACCGGACAGAGCTGAACAGAAAGTCCCGATCCGCAGCATAAGAGAACACCAACAACAGAGATTCACGCTCATCTGCCGCCGCCTTTGTCTGCTGTTCTTTTCAAACAACATGATAAAGACGACACATCACCTGACCAACGGCTTTTTCTTTCCAAAGCTTCCATCGTTGCGGCAGCAGAGCTTGAGGCAGATCGCGCTCCGACTCAACATAAATGACAGCATCCCGTGCCAGGCAGGCAGAAACATGCAATTGCTCGCTGACTGATGCAATAAACCCTTTTCCAAAGGGGGGATCAAGGAAAACCAGGTCGAAAGGCTGACCTGTGTACTGAGTCAGCCATGACAGGGCATCAGTACAAATCACTTGAGCCCGGGTACACTCAAGCTCGACCAGGTTAGCGCGCAAGGTTTGGCAGGCTGGGCTGGACAACTCCAGGAAGGTGGCACAGTCTGCTCCGCGCGACAAGGCTTCAAGACCCAGCGCCCCCGTTCCGGCAAAGGCATCCAGGCAACGCGCGCCTTCGAACAATCCCCCAAGCCAGTTACAAACCATTTCCCTGGCTCTGTCAGGAGTCGGCCGCAACCCTTCAGCAGCGGCAATACAAAGACGCCTGCTGCGCCAACCACCGCCAACTATACGCAGACGTCCCTGCTCTGTGCGAGAAGAAGCATTGCGACTGGAAGGACACTTTTTACCGGCGGAAGAACGCGGTGGCATGGCAGACTCCAGAATTCAACCTCCAGCAGCGCAGCTGCATAAACATGTCTCCATCACTCCTCACTGATACTCCGGCCCCATGCTCATTGCCTTCCGGCTCGAAATCGAGACCACTCACCCGAACAAGCCACCGCCGCACGCAGCAGCTTCAGGCCTGCCGGGGAATCCAAAGTTGACATCCTTCTCCCCCGATCTTCCGACACTCAATGTCAAAAAGGCAGGCTGCGCGGAGTACGAGGAAATGGAATCAGATCACGAATATTGTTTACACCTGTGACATATCCCAGCAAACGCTCAAATCCCAGGCCAAAACCAGCATGAGGCACAGTTCCATAACGACGCAGATCACGGTACCAGCTGTAATCATCCTTGTTCAGCCCCCCGGCAGCCATCCGTGCATCCAACACAGCCAAACGCTCTTCACGCTGACTTCCGCCCACCAACTCTCCCATCCCTGGAACGAGAACATCCATGGCAGCTACCGTTTTTTCGTCATCGTTCAGTCGCATATAAAAAGGCCGACTCCCAGCAGGATAGTCAGTGACAATCAGCGGCCCCCCAATGTGCTCCTCTGCCAGAAAGCGCTCGTGCTCAGACTGCAGGTCTGCTCCCCACTCAACAGGATGCTCAAAGGAGCGCCCCGACTTCTGTAAAAGCGTGACCGCTTCTGTGTAAGTCATCTGCACGAACCGCGCCTTACACAAACTTTCCAGCCGGTCCACGACGTTTTTGTCAACTCGCTTCTTAAAGAAAGCCATGTCGTCAGCTCGCTGCTCAAGCAAGTCCTTGCAAACAGACCTGAGAAGCTCCGACGCCAGCTCGGCCAGAACACCCAGGTCAGCGAAAGCCAGCTCGGGCTCCACCATCCAGAACTCCGAAAGGTGGCGACTGGTGTTTGAATTTTCAGCACGGAAAGTCGGTCCGAAGGTATAGACCTTACCCATGCAACAAGCCAGGGCCTCAGCATTCAGCTGACCGGACACAGTCAAAAAAGCGGGACGACCGAAAAAATCTTCCCGAAAATCAACCTCTCCCTTGTCATTACGGGGCGGCTTGTCCAGATTGAGCGTGGACACCCGAAACATCTCACCCGCCCCTTCACAATCCGAGGCCGTGATCACTGGCGTATTGACCCAGATAAAACCATGGCGATCAAAAAAATCATGGATCGCCATGGTTGCGGCATGACGTACACGATTCACTGCGCCCATAAGTTGAGTACGGGAACGCAAATGAGCATATTCACGCAAATGCTCCATCGTGTGACGCTTGGGCTGCATGGGGTAGGTTTCAGGATCATCCACCCACCCCAACACCTCCACGGCCACAGCCTGTATCTCCCAGTCCTGACCTTTTGCAGGCGAGGGAACAAGCGTCCCTTGTACATGAAGGCTACAGCCGGCGGTCAGCCTCTGGATATCGGTCGTATAGTTGGCAAGGTCGTCAGTGACTACCACCTGTATCGCATCCAGGCAGCTACCATCCTGCAAGCTCAGAAAAGACAGGCCGGAGCGAGAATCACGACGGGTACGAACCCACCCGTACAAACTGACAGGCCCATCTTTGGGCGTCTGACCGCGCAGCAGATCAGCAACAGACGTGCGGGCGGCAAGGGAAAGCAGATTACGCATGGACTGCAGAGTTCAACCTGGGACTGGATGACAGAAAAAAAAGAAACCGAGCCCGGTTCAGACAAGTGCACATCAGAACGAGCCCGCATAGCAAGAACAAACCCGCATAGTATACAGCGTCCTCCCGGCAGCCAACAGCCACAAGAGACACCTGCTATACCCGTCAAGAAAAATTGTTCAGCAGTCAACGGCAACGCCTGCCAGAATACTCGAAAACGGCCAACGCGGCTGATCGGACGAACCGGAAATGAAACACGGCCTTGCGCGCCTTCTGCTCACAAGCAAAAGCGGCTCATTCGGCCTGCCCCTCTTCCGGACCTGATGAACCAGTGATGGCCTGGCTGCTTCACCGGCAACCTTCGGGATCTGTGTCGCCGGAAACTCTAGCGGAAGCTCCGGGGCAGATTCTGCGGATACCGTTCCTCAACAGTCGTGTGCTCTTCCCGAGCTGGCCTGCAATAACAGCAGCTACAATAGCCAGGCTTTCCTGGCTTCACTGATGCCGCCCTACATCAAGAAAAAACTTGCAGTGCAACACCTCTATTCAAGTCCAAACCTTGCTGAACACGCATCTGAATATTCTCCACAACACAGCGCCACCAAATCGCTCGCACATCCGGCTTGCTGTGGTTGTGAACCCTGTCGGCCCTCACTCTCAGGTCCATCCTGCCGGGTAAAGCTGCACGACGATTTTTCAGCGTCAACAAGCCGCTATCAAAACCTTTTGCATTCAGCCCCCGGAAAGGACGGCTCAGCGCAGGTTATCGTCATTCGTTATTCACAAAAAAATGGCCAACCCCAAAACCGGGGTTGGCCATAGCAAACGGGCTGCAACCTCTTTTTTCAGCCCTTCAGCTGACTACAAAGACAAGTCCACATCGAAGTGCTGCTGCACACAACGGCCGTAATCACCAGTGTTCAGAGCAGAGAAGGCTGTCTGGTAGCCTACCAGCTGGCAAGCAAAAGTCTGCCCTTCTGGCTTGCTGGGATCAAAGCCCCAATCTTGTTCCCAGTAGATAGCCAGTGCGCCAGCACCTTCGTTGGCAAACTGAAGCATGTTCTTGCAGCCCAGCACTTCCTGCTCTGGCACAGGAACGCCCAGATGAGCGGCAAACGATCGATAGTAGGAAATGCGATTTTGCGACTGAGCCACTTCAACAGAGCCCCCGCACTCAACACCACCATTTATCACCTGCGTAGTCACACCAAAACCTGGCACAAGCCCCGAGTCCCGATCATGGGCATTAGGCTGCCAGGTTCCATCGACTATGTGCAGCATGGAAGGCTTGGGTGGTTGCGGGTAAACGAAGAAAAACACGGCACTGGCAAGATTGTACCAGGTATCGGCCACTTGCTCCGGGTTATCCAGAAGAGTGCGCACGTCACCTGTCATCGCCAGCGAAAAAGGACCGTAGTTGTAGTTGTAGCTCAGCTGCTTGGCACCCCGACCAAAATAGCTTTTGAATGTGCCATCACTGAAGGTACCACAAGGCCAGGCTTCCCCTTGCCACACGGAGGGATTGCACTCACCGTTGTAGCCATTACGCGCGTTTTCAGCCCATCCGAGTTCACGTACGTGCACCAGGCCTTGCCTCCACTCCGGCTCGTCCCAGTGGGCGGTGTGTCCCCCCGTTTCCTGAGTAAAGTGTGCGAACATGGTAGCCAGCGCCTTACGGCAAATGGCATCGCTGTCACGTCCGTCAGTGTAAGAGCCACAGAAGGCCGGGAATTTTCCTACAGCCCGCAGGAAATTGGTATAGGTATACTCCGGACTGCGACGCGGAAACAAGAACTCCCACGCAGCTGCATCCACCAAGGCTTCGACACGACGCACATTATCAGGATTTCCGGCTCGCAGAGGCTCAATTCTGTTTACCTCTGCATTATCCAGGGTCGCAACAGACTGACGCACCAGACGCAACAACTGCCCTTCGGTCAATGCTGCTTCGGCGGCATCCAGATCAGCCTGGGAGATACGATAAGCAACGCTACTCTCACCTGCGTTTGCGTCTGCACCAGCTACAACACTGTCAGCAGGGTCAGAATCCGCCACTGGCAAGACACCGACCTCTGGATCGGCTGACTCCCGAGGGGCGTCAGAAGGATCAACTACCGTCCCCACATCGGCAGAAGCTCCCAGATCTTCCCAAGGACCCCACTGCTCCGTACCAGGCACATTGTTACGCGTCCACCACTTGGCCTGATAAACACGCCCCTGAAAGCTGACCAGCTCACCACCGGTGTAAATAGCGTCTGCATCCCAGGCAGCCTGACCAATCTGTGCAACTGGATTAGCTGGTGCAACTGGATTAACTGGCGCAACCGGATCAGCTGGTGCAACTGGATTAACTGGCGCAACCGGATCAGCGGGTGCAACCGGATCAGCTGGTGCAACCGGATCAGCTGGTGCAACCGAATCAGCGGGTACAACCGGATCAGCGGGTACAACCGGATCAGCTGGTGCAACCGGATCAGCTGGTGCAACCGGATCAGTCACCGCTTCACCTGGCGCTGCAGGCTGTTGCTCATCCCAGGGACCCCATTGCTCTGTACCAGGCACATTGCCCTGGGTCCACCATTTGGCCTGATAAACAACGCCGTTGTAATTGACAAGCTCTCCTCCTGTATAGACGGCAGCCCTGTCCCACAAAGCCACGCCGACCGAGCTTGCAGTTCCACCCGCATCACCATCCTCGGGCATAACATCGTCAACGACAGGTTGTATCGCGTTATCGCCGGGCTGATCTTCAGGCGACGCAGGCTGCGGAGGCAGGGCAGCAGGCGGTACACGACCTTTGTAAAAACCGTCATAGACAACATCCAGCAACTCCGTTCCTTTCAAAGGAGCGTCCGCAGTCACTTCCCAGAAGATGATGCCTCCGAGCCGATTCTGGTTAACATACGCAACCTTTTGCCCAACCGAGCGCGTGTCATCATAGGTATACATCTCCCCCCTGGAGGCGCTGTACAGATAGGGGGCCTGAGCGACATCATCGTAGTACTTGACAAAGTCCGGGCTGGCCTCGAGTTCTTTCACATGCCAGTAAGGGTTAACGCCTCCGGCACGACCACCATCCCAGATGCCATCGGCTCCGCCACTGGCTCCAGCAAACAGCCCAGGCAACGCATTGATTTTCTCTTCTGCCCTGACACCTTTCCAACCACGGGAATAGAAGGCAGCCCCTACAACCAGCTTGCTGGCAGGCACTCCTTTCTGGCGAAAGTGATTTATGGAATCATCGATACTCAATGCTGCTACAGGAGCATCTGGTCGGCTGTAAAGTGCGGTCTGGTGGTTGGTGACATTTTCCCAGGCACCGTGCAGGTCATAGGTCATCACATTGACAAAATCGAGATACTGGGCGTAGTCGACCGGATCCGTTTTATCAATCAGGTTTTTGTTGGCACTGACGGCAGCTGTCAGTTGGTAGTAGGTTTTATCTTCAGCACCAGCGACATCCAGCGCCCGGCGCAACTCTCTCAGCAACAGGGTGAAGGTTTGTCCTTCCGAGTCGTCCCCCCTGGGTGTGCCTTGATCATTGGGGTTGTCAACTGTATCGCCCTGGCGCCGTAATCCGGGAAACTCCCAGTCAACATCCACACCGTCGAAATGCCACTCCCGGACAAAATCGACGACACTGCTTGCAAACTTCTCGCGGGCCGCCTGGGTTGCTGCTACATCACGGAAGTTGGCTGACTGGGACCAGCCACCAAGCGATATCATAAAGCTGGTCTCAGGATACTGGGACTCCAGTTTTTTGAACTGCCCCAAAGCGCCCTTATAAGCGCTGTCGTAGGCTTCTCCGAACTGCTGAGCGATACCTGTAGCAGCCCAGTCGTCAAAAACTGCAATTTTACCGTTTCTGATAGTGGCAAAGGCATAATTGACATGCGTCATCTTGCCTATGGCCATATCAGCAGGGTTGTACATCTTGTGTCCGGAATAAACCCCCCACTCCGGGTAATAGCCAACAATTTTTTTCATGGAGGCAACCGCCTCCTTGTCCGGCGAAGGCGACGCTATAGAGGCCAGCGCGCTGACTGCCCCCATAGAGCTACACGCCAACAGGCCAGACAAAGCAAATCCTGTAAAGAAACTTATTTTTTTTGCCATACACATCCGTCCTTGGAACAACAACCACCTACAGAGCAGGCCTTAAAGAGGCATTTGTCCATTACCTTGCGCATAAACCAAGGTTTCAGCTACCTGCCTTGCTACCAGCACTGCTACCTACTGCATTTTTCTCGAAAAACACACTCACACACGGGCCCGGGAACACAAGCGTCACACTAGTTGGGCCAGCTCCACGTAACAACAAAAGGGAGCCCGAACGGCACATACAACCAGAAGTCTCGTGAACCCGAGCCCGAATCCGAACAACTGAGGGAAGCACAGATCAAGGATAGCCATGGACACTGCAAAAAAACCGTCAAAATACAATCGCATCACAGCACAAAACCAGACGCACCCGCAGCACCCATACAGATTCAGTCATTCAACAGCATGCGTCTGTTTGCAACCAGTCCAGACAAGGCTTGATGTCTGTACGAAATCACGGTTAAAGCAACGAAAAACTACTCGAACCACCCTCCCAAACGGGTGCCGCTTGTACTACAACATGCGCCCGGTGGCGGTGTGTTTCTGCTGCAAGCGTGATTGAGTGAACATGCCTACACTGGATAAAAAACTTACCTGCTCTCACAGATGTTCGTTGGGAACAGCAGGGATCAGAATGCACTGCAAAAATTCTCGCAGCCGGCATTAATGCCATTTCAGATGAAGACTGGCAACATTGTCATCCTTATATTGAGAGAAGAAACTCTTCAAACATTAAATTCGATGTGATCTTGCGCAAGAAAAAAACCGCACCTAAAGACGATCAACTTGTATTTCTGCAAATTAACGATCGAGAAGAAACAAAATGAAAAAAACTCAGGCCACCAACCTCAACCGAAATGTCCTGACGCCGGAACAACCGCTGCATGCAAAACGATAGACCTTCTTCATTGATCAAATTCTGGACAACCACACCAAAACCATCCGAAACCAACCAAAGGGTTGCACGCACCTTACAACAAAAAATAGCGTCTTGGGAGACAGCCAGCTCAAAGGCCTGAACAGAAATACACAAAGATGCGGATTCAATACAAGCACAGCGGAGCGGCCGTTGCGTTTTTCTATAGATGAACTCGCGCTGCCTGATGCCGCAGCGTATCCGCAAGATCACAGCTTGTAGCAGGTTTCGCGGAGAGCTCAGAATGCATGATAGACGGCCAATTTTCTGACGCCTGGCAAGCAGCAACTCTGTTACCGATTCAGGTGACGCAGTAACACACATCCTTGAATTTCTCCGGCGCGACTCCCAAAGCAGGCGCGCGAATATTAAGCTGCATTGGCCAGAACTCGTCCGGCACCCACTGTCGCGCTCCCAGCGGGAAGAGGATCGACGGCTCTGAAAACACAAGATGGAATCCAGATCGCACCATCCGGGAAACTCTAAAGCATGAAAGGTATGCATCTGACGACAGACACTCCCTGACGACCTGTCCACCAGCTGCAATCGCTTGCATGCAAAACAGACGGCTTTTTCCTCCTTCTTTTTTTTCTTTCGCTATACTGGGCGTGCTCTCAGCAAGATCAAGAAGTCATTGGGGGCTGTGCGGCGAATGTTTTTTGAGGAGATTTCCGTTGAAATCCTTGACAAGAGCAGACATAGTAGCGGCCTTAGCTGACGACCTGCGTCAATCCGGATTCAACAAAGAGGAGGCTGCTTCTTTGTTGGAATGTTTTTTGGACGAGCTTCGCTGTTCGCTGGAACGCAATGAACCCGTGAAGCTGTCGCGATTTGGCCGCTTTGGCCTGAGGGACAAGGAGAAACGACCGGGCAGAAACCCTGTTACAGGGCACCCGGCACCCGTTGCTCCCAGGCGGGTTGTGACATTCAAAGCTTGCTGTGATCTCAAAGAGAAGGTTGTGAGCAATGTGCATAGCAGCTCCTCCAGCTGAAACGCTCAGATGAAGGCAGAAAGGGCCTGCTGCCAGGAAGGGGCTGAGGGCCGCTGCGTGGAAAAGACACCCGCCTCTGCCTCCGACACGCAAGCTTGTCGATCGACAAGCTTGCAGGATACAGGAAGAGAACTGCTTCCTGATACTCAGTGGTTGCGGCCTTTGTTCGGCTTCGGGCTTGGCTGCCCCTGCAAATAGGTCATCCGGCCAGGACACACCGGGCTGGTCGAGGCAATCAGCTTGGCCGGCTTGATGTCATTCTTCCTCAAGCGCGGGACCGCCTGGTCTTTCTGAGCCCAAACAGGGCCTTGACGATGCGCAACGGGGCCGACTGTGGCGCAGACGCCGCCCTTCACGATGCGTTGCTCTTGCCGGACTATCCGTTTTTGCCGGGGACAGGCTTCCACTTGCTCACCTTGTCCGCCCTTTACACAAGCGCACTGCTGCATCCTGGCTGGAATTCGGTCTACCATCAGTGAAAGCTGTCTTTTCCGGCATGTCACGGCCGTCTAGCGTCCGGATGAGCAGCGATGGATACGCGTTATGCTGTTCGGTGCCCTTCACTATATTTTGTTGTTCTATCTGGCAGCCCGCCTCCTGTGTCATAAGGCCTGTCGCCACGAGCGAACAAGTCGGCCGCGCACACGCAATACCACCAAGTTCTGATCCTTTTTCAACGTTCTGGCAGCCGACATCGGCCACAACAGCCTCTTCTCCATGCAGCAACTCTCCCGGCCCGGTCGAGTTCAAGCGTATTGACTGACGTTGTCGAAAGACTGTGCATCACCCCCGACTGCTGACATCTACGTCAATGTGAGCCTTCATCCCGAAGTGCCACTGGTTGCCTTTTTTGCTCTGGTGCATATCCGGATCACCCTGACCATTTTGATTCTTTGTAAAGGACGGGGCAGCAACAATGGTGGCATCGACCACCGTCCCTTCTCTGAGCATCAGGCCTCTGGCCTCCAGGTGACCGTTTATGCTGGCGAAAATGCGCTCCGTCAGCTGATGTTTTTCCAGCAGGCGTCGGAACTTGATCAGGGTCATCGCATCGGGAACCGCTTCCCGGCTCAGGTCGACACCGACAAAGGTGCGAATGGCATAGCTGTCATAGATCGCATTTTCAGTGGCTTCATCGGAAAGGGCAAAGCACTGTTGGGCGATACACATCCGCAGCATCGGCTCTGTTCACAACAAGTGTGGGTTGAGTCAATAGGACGCTTCCTGAACCAACAAACTTTCTTCCAGAACATATGTGTCTTTGAATATGGCCTCCAACCCAGATAGCGAGACAAATATGTTGTGGCAGCGGCTCCACATATGCGACAGAAGCCAGAAAACGGGGCGTGGTTAATATCACCAATATGTATTGTGAACAGAGCCCGCAGCATCCATTCCAGACCGAGCTGAGGACGGCCTCGACCGCGTCTGGAACAGAACGGCTCGATCTCTGTCAGCAGGGCCCACCAAGGCACGACTATTTCAAGCTCACCCCAAAACCTGGCGCGTGCGTGACCTTTTCTTGCTTGCGCATTCCCAGTCTGAAAAGCCGCACTGCATCTTTAACCTTCCGATCACTAACTTGTATTTGATGAATTTCTGCAGAACGCCGCTGACGACCATAGACACTCTTTCAACGACTAACTCAGTGTTTTCTTTGGAGAGCTGTCGACATATTTGACAAACTCACTGCCGAAAAAGCCAAGTTTCTGGTCCATGGATCAGCCTCACACCTGTCATGACGAGGGAAGACGAGAAAGACAGGGAAATATACTCTACTGACAGAAGACTTGTTCACACTTTATCGAAGGCACAAAGGTGTTTATTACTTTGTAGGACTTGTGCAACCCGTCGATATTAGGTAGCATTGTCCGGCCTTTCTGGAGAAGGCAGGTTCGGAGCGTAGCGCAGCTTGGTAGCGCACCACAATGGGGTTGTGGGGGTCGGAGGTTCAAATCCTCTCGCTCCGACCAGTTTTACCTTGGCACCAGAGAAGCTTTTTCTAGCCACTCCAGACTCATTCCTCAAAAGTTATCGAAGGCCGCTTGGCAGAGCCTGATGCCTTGGCTTATCGGACTTCTTTTCCAGGTTTCGCCGCCCCGGCACAAACGTTTCGCACCGCGCCGGAGCATACCACCCCGTTCACTTTGCAGCTTGGCACCCCGGCAGTACTTTTTCTCTCACTCCAAGTCTCTCACTCCAAGTCCCTCACACCTGGGACATCCGACGGCGGATCAACATCGCCCGAACCTGTGTTTCACATTATGAACGCCCTCTTGCGCACCACCATCTGGAGCAATCCAGTTTTTCCACATACAGGCCATGGTCTTCAAGCTGAACCTGAGTGCTCAGAAAAGGTGGCGCAGGACAAGGGCCCCAAACTGTTGACCAATGTCGCACAAGGCATCAATTGTAAAGACGGTGCTCGAGTAATGCGTGATGCTGACAAGGAGCTCGCCGCCCCATACGCTCAACCACCAGATTTGATGGCATCTCATTTTTTATAGCCTCCCTGTTCTTGCACACTTTGCTTACCGAAATACGCCATTCTTTATACATTTCTACCCGCTCCCCCCGTGTCAGGATGATTTGTGCCTCTTGTCACTACGAACTGCCTCGTTACAAGAGCCTGGATGAACAAGGTTCCGGCGGCTTTTCCAGTGCCGCAAATCTGGGTAGTATCCTTCTCCCATGAAAGACACTCAGCCCAATAAAGCCTGCCCCGACCGCCCTGACGAACCGACGGCCCCCATTGAGGGAGCCATGCTCCACGACCGCTACTGGCTACAAACACAGCAGCGGCGCTGGAACCGGTTGAGCTCCGCACATAAAAAAGAATTCAAACGTCGTCTTGAAAAATCACTGGCACTGGTAGAAGAGCGTCGCCAACACCCCCTGTCGCTAGATTGGGATCCCGCTCTCCCTGTTGTTCAGAAGAAGGAAGAAATCGCCCGTCTCATCAACCAGAATCAGGTGGTTGTGATCGCAGGAGAAACCGGCTCCGGCAAGACAACACAGCTTCCCAGGATCTGCCTGGAGTTGGGACTCGGCACTCAGGGCACTATAGGACACACCCAGCCCCGGCGGCTGGCCGCCCGTTCAGTGGCCGCCCGGCTGGCGGATGAGCTGGGCACCGAGCCCGGCGCTCTGGTGGGCTACAAGGTGCGCTTTACCGACCGCGTCCAGCCACTGACCCGCGTCAAGCTGATGACCGACGGCATATTGCTGGCCGAAATGCAGCAGGACCCTCTGCTCATGGCCTACGATGTCATCATCATTGATGAAGCTCACGAGCGCAGTCTGAACATCGATATCCTGCTGGGTTACCTCAAACTTTTGCTGCCACGCCGCCCTGACCTCAAGGTGATTGTCACTTCGGCTACCATAGATCCCGACCGCTTTGCTGCGCACTTCGACGGTGCACCGGTGCTCAAAGTCTCCGGCCGCACCTTTCCTGTCGAAGTGCTCTACCGTCCGATAGCCAACGCCTGCGACCGAGCCTCACCAGCTGATAACAGCCCTCAACTGGAGGCCATACTCCAGGCACTGTGTGAAATAGAAGCCAGAGAGCGTGCCGGCAAAGGACAACGACTGGGAGATGTCCTTGTTTTCCTTTCGGGTGAAAGGGAAATCAGAGAAACAGCCCGCTTTCTGAATGATCGAATACCCAGGCATCGTTTGTCTGACGCAGACATCATCCCCCTGTTCGCCCGCCTGTCCTCTGCCGACCAGCACCGTATTTTTCAACCGCATACAGGGCGCCGCATCATACTGGCAACCAATGTCGCAGAGACATCACTGACCGTCCCCGGCATTTTTTCTGTCATAGATAGCGGCCGGGCCCGCATCAGCCGCTACAGCGTGCGCAGCAAAGTGCAGCGGCTTCCGGTGGAAGCTGTATCCCAGGCTTCGGCTGACCAGCGCAAGGGACGCTGTGGGCGTATAGGCCCCGGGCTGTGCATCCGCCTGTACGATGAAGCCGATTTTCTGAGCCGTCCGGCGTTCACTCCTCCCGAGATAGTGCGCACCAACCTGGCCGCCGTCATTCTGCAAATGCTGCAACTGGGGCTGAAAGATATTTCCCGGTTTCCGTTCATGGATCCCCCACAGACCAAGGCACTCAATGATGGCTACCGACTGCTGCGTGAACTCGACGCACTGGACGACAGCAACAAACTGACTTTCCGGGGACGTCAGCTGACAAAACTGCCCATCGACCCCCGACTGGGCCGCATGCTGCTGGCCGCCCATGAGACCCGGGCCCTTGATGAAACCTTGATTGTTGCCAGCGCACTGGCCATGCAGGACCCGCGTGAGCGCCCGGCGGAAAAACGGCAGGCAGCCGACCTGGCACATCAAGCGTTCAGCCACAAAGACTCTGACTTCCTTACGCTGATCAACCTGTGGCGCTGGTACATTGAACAGCGTCAAACGCTCGGCTCCGCACAACTGCGCCGACTGTGCCAGAAAAACTTCCTCAATTTCTCCCGCATGCGGGAATGGCAGGAGCTACACAGCCAGCTGAGCCAGGCCTGCAAGACCTTGAGACTGAAGCTCAACACGGAACCCGCTGATTTTGCAGCCCTGCACAAAGCACTGCTGACGGGGCTATTGGGTTGCATAGGAACAAAAACGCCGGAGTCCGACTACATGGGCGTTCGCGGTTGCCGGTTCCACCTTTTTCCAGGGTCTCCTCTTGCACGACGCGCACCCGGCTGGATCATGGCCGCCGAACTGGTGGAAACCTCCCGCCTCTACGCCCGCACCCTGGCAAAAGCCGATCCGGCCTGGGTAGAAGCCGTGGCGGGACAGCTGATCAAAAAAAGCTGGTCTGAACCACGCTGGGAAAAAAAGCGCGCCCAGGCGGTGGCATGGGAACAGGGAACACTGTACGGACTGGTAATCTACAGCCGCCGCCGCGTCCACTACGGTGCCATCGACCCGCCAGCCGCCCGGGAACTGCTTGTACGGGAGGGACTGGTCGCAGGCCACTACCAGACCGATGCGGCCTTCTTCCAACACAACAAAGACCTGACCGACGAGGTCCGCGCCCTGGAAGATCGATCCCGCCGCCAGGATATTCTGGTCGATCAGGAGACCCTGTTTGCCTTTTACGATGCTCTTATCCCTGCCCATGTCGTCAAGGGCTCCGACTTCGAACACTGGCGTCGTCAAGCTGAAGAGACTGACCCTGGCTGTCTTTTTTTTGACAAGCAGCATCTGATGCAGCACGCAGCATCCGAGATCACAACCGGTCAATACCCGGACAGCCTGGTGCACGAAGGGATCCACCTGCCCCTGAGTTACAAATTTGAGCCCGGCGAGGACGATGACGGCGTCAGCCTGGCAGTACCGGCGCTGCTGCTGTCGCGTCTGCCCAGGTTTCGCCTCGAATGGCTGGTGCCCGGCATGCTGGAAGGGAAGCTGCTGGCTCTGTTGCGCAGTCTGCCCAAACAACTGCGACGCCACTTTGTTCCCGCGCCGGAATATAGCAAAGCTTTGCTGGAGCGCATGGGCATGCCGGACGACATCTCCCTGACCGAACGGATGGGGGAATGCCTGTTTCGCATGACCGGGGTTCGTGTACCGGCAGACGCATGGCGCCCGGAAGTGCTGGATGCACACTGGCATATGAACATCCAGGTGCTGGACCAGCAGGGCAAGGTACTGGGCGCCGGGAGGGACCCGGCCTGGCTGCGGTCCCGCTTTGCAGACCAGGGACAGCAGGAACTGCGCTCCATGGCCAGTGACGATCTGGAAAAAACCGGCCTGACCGACTGGAGCATAGGAACACTGGCGCCAGAAGTCAGTCGCAACAGTCATGGTGTTGTATGGCGAGCCTGGCCTGCGCTGGTGGATGAGCACAGCTCGGTGGCCTTGCGTCTGTTCGACCGCCCCGGCCGGGCAGCACGGGAAATGCGTGCTGGACTGGCGCGTCTGATATGCCTGTCCCTGACCGATGCCCTGTCTGCCATGCGTCGCCAGATGAAGAATCTGGACAAGGTCGCTCTCCTGGCTGTCGGGCATACGGACAAGAAGACGCTGCACGACCAGGTATCGCTGTGTGCGATTCACCGGGTTTTTCTGGCAGAAGCACCGCCCTGGCCTGGCAACCGGACCCAGTTCCAGACATTGATTGCCAGTCGCAAGGCCGGGCTGGCATCCTGCGCCGAACAGCTCGATCAACTGTTGCTGGATATTTTCTCGGCCCGGCGCACCCTGGAAAAGCGACTTAAAGGACGCATTGCGCTGGATCAGGCGCTGTCGATGGCCGATATCCGTCATCAGCTGGACCGGCTGCTCTCCCGGCGGTTTCTGGCAGACACGCCATGGCAGTGGCTGGAGCAGCTGCCACGCTATCTGACGGCCATTGCCCGGCGACTGGACAAGCTGGGCCGCCAGGCGCAAAAAGACCGTGTACTGACCGGCGAACTACAACAGTTGCAGGACGCCTGGGACGGACGCCGCCAGTCACTGGAGCGCCAGGGTGTGGAAGACGACATCTTATGGCAATACCGCTGGATGCTTGAAGAATACCGGGTGTCCCTGTTTGCCCAGGAGCTGGGTACCCAGGCACCTGTATCGACCAAACGACTGTCCCAGCTGTGGAAGCAGATTGCCGTCGCCTGACCGGGCAAGCTTCTTTGGTGTAGTACCCTTTCTGTTTGTTTGACAGCAGGTGTGCCTTTTGTTGCGCGCACCTTTTTACATCTTTTCTTTACATCTTGTTTCGAGGAAAAAAGTTTCCGTGTCTCGCTACCGCCCTCCTCAACCTGCTGCATCGCTCTACATCACACCGGAAGGCTATCAGAAGCTCAGGCAAGAACATGATCTGCTGTGGCGAACCAAACGCCCGGAAGTCACCCAGGCTGTAGCAGAGGCCGCAGCACTGGGTGACCGCTCCGAAAATGCGGAGTACATATACGGCAAGAAACAGCTGCGCGAAATCGACCGTCGTATTCTTTACTTGCGCCGTCGTCTTGATCGGCTACAGGTGGTCGATCAGCCGCCCAGTGATCCGGGGCGCATCTTCTTCGGTGCCTGGGTGACACTGCAGGATGAAGAAGGCCAGACCTCCAGAATTCGTCTGGTCGGGCCGGACGAAATTGAGCCTTCACGCGGATGGATCAGCATAGACGCCCCCCTGTCCCGTACACTGCTGGGCAAAGCCGAGGGAACGGAGGTAGAACACGAGGCCAGTACTGGCAGCACCCTGTTCGAAATTGTTTCCGTCACCTACCAGCAGCCAGAAGAAGACAAGTCGTGACTTCTCCCGGTACCAGTCTTTTGTTCAGGTCAGGATGGACGACAGGGCTTCATACCCGGCCCGGTGCCTGCGGCGATACCAGATTGTCGCGCCAGCTATGCCAGTGATCAGAACACAGGCACCAATGACGGTTCCTGTGGCCAGAGGGATACCCATTTGAGCCACGCGGATGCATCAGAATCGGATACGAACGGGCAGCCCGGAATGCAGCCCCCCGGCCAGCACGAGACTTCCAGGTCGGGATGCGCGGTGTTACCACAATCGGGGTAAAATCCGTAGGTTCCGTAGCTGAAATCCCCAAAACAGGAAGAGCAGTTGATAGCTCCATTCCCCCCACAATACCCGGGGAAGGTCCTTGTTACCCAAGCATCATGAAACGCGCATATTTCTCGTGATGCTGGATTCGTACAAGTTCCGGAAACAATGGTATATCTACCACCTTCAGGGCCGGCAACCTGTTCACACTGCGTAAATACGCGGTTGTCACATTCAAAGTGGTAAGTGATATTGGCTGCCGGACATGGCATGCCATCCCCCTCACATTGAGGAGAGCGGCAGCATCTGTTGTTTGCTGATCTTCAGAGGCTGCGCGTTTTGTCACAGGCTGCCCAGGTAATTCACTCATGCGGCCTGTCCTGGCCGAAGTGGAACAGACCAGCTTTTCCATGAGCGAATCATTCGTGGGAGCTTGCACCAGCACCGGCTTTGGGTCCTGAAAATCGAGTTGATACTGTGCACCTGGCGCGGCGGCCAGCAGCCCTGCCCGAATAACCACCGAGAACTCCCCGCTGAGGATTTGGTCGCCGATGGAGTCTGCCAGACGCTGTGGCATTGCCTTGCCTGGCTGGCATAGCGGCCACACCCGCACTGGCCCTTCACAACAGGCCCGTCTGGTCGTGTCGATACCAGGGCCACAGGAGTGCATCACCGACTGACAGAGGCACTCTGGCCTCCGGAGGAAAAAGTTCAGGCGGGGACCCAGGCAGCAGCCACGACGACCACAGCAATTCCTCCATTGACGATGTCATACCGCCCAGTGCCGGTTGCTGTTCGGCAACACCAGGCAACCAGGACGAGAGAATCTCACTGTCTGGCAGCAAGGCATCGCCCGGAGGCTCAGCACTGACTTGCACGTCAACGCCCCACTCCTGACCAGAAGATACAGCTGGTGAAAATACAGCTGGTGAAGATACAGCTGGTGAAGATACAGCTGGTATAGAAGAATCCCCAGCCGCTTGTGCAATGGGACCCTTAGCCTGGCTTGCGCTGCCGACACCCCCACTATCCCTGTCTGACCTGCCCCTGTCTGACCTGCCCTTGTCGAGGCCACGCCGGCGCAGGCGTGGCCGAACACTTGTGCGTTGTGCAACCGTTTTTTTACCTCTCTTTACCGGGCGGCAAGACTGGCTGGTGTCGTTCGCCCTGTGACTGCGCCGGTGTCTTTCAAGAATATCCTTGCGTGCGAACAGCTTGCGACAATTCTCGACTGGGCAACAAAACGGCTTGTCACCCGTATGCGTTCGCAAATGCCGCCACACCAGTGGCCTACAGGCAAATCGCCACTGGCAGCCCTCGAAAGGACAACCAAAAGGTCTTTCGCCAGCGTGGACCCGCAAGTGAATCCCAAGGTCCCCTTTGCGCTTGAAGTCTTTGCCACAGCCTTCGACCGGGCAGGAAAAAGGGCGTTGCCAGGCATGAGAATGCAGGAACCGCGTGTGGCAACTTCTGTGTCCTGAGGTCTTGAACTTTTTGCCACAACCTGGAAACGGGCACAGCCAAGGCCGTTCTGGCATGTGCGTACGCGCATGCACAGTGGCATCACGTCTACTTCCAAAGCCCTTCCCACAGCCCTCAAACGAACAGACAAAGGGCCAGATTCCGGTATGGGCTGGCAGGTGAGCCCGGAGACTGCCTTGACGCATGAAACTTTGTCCACAGCCCGGCACAGTGCATACATACGGCTTGTCTCCCGTGTGTTTTCGCCAGTGAACACTGAAATTGTCTCTATACCGGAAGTGCTTTGCACAGCCCTCCCAAGGACAAAAATGCGACCATGGACCGGTATGGACTGGCAGATGCGTCTGGACGTCATGGCTTCGTGTGAACTTTTTTTCACAGCCTGGAACAGGACAGTGCCCAGGGGCTTCTCCTGTACGGCTGACGTGATGACAAGATCCTGGTGCTGCCTCGGATGCGCTTTTTCTCCCGATGTATCCAGCAGACGCAGGTCTGTCCTTGCGACGACCAAACCCAAAGGCCGGTCTACAGTGACTCTCAAACAGCATAAGCACAGCCACCTGGAAGAAATGGTTGAATCACTGTTCGACAGCTGTTGCGATCCTGAGCACCTGCGTTCAACTGACAAGCCTGTTATGGCGATCATGCATCATGACAGCGCTGAACTCTGCGGATCCGCTTGCCCTTCCAGAATGTCTGACAGCCAGGACCACAGCTGAGTCTCCTCCTCGCCAGAGGATGACACCCATGCCAACGAGGCGGCGCCTGGCCTGGGTGATGACAGCCAAGGCCTTTCTCCGGTGTGGGTCAGCAGGTGGATGTCCTTGTCTCCCTGGTTCTTGTATCGCTTGCCACAACCCTCTACAGGACAGGTCCAGGGCTGATCTTCCGAATGAAAAGCCTGGTGTCTTTGCCGGTTTGCTGTGGTTGCGAACTGCTTTTGACATACTCCCCGCCCTGAAGGACGGGGCTTGCCGCGCACCAGGTCAAAGACACTGTAGAAGTCAGACACTGAGAAAGACCCTCCACTTTTCCGGGCCGGTCATTCGTCCAGAATATCTGACAGCCACGACCAGAGTTGTACGCTATCTGTTGTCGGCAACCTCACCATGGCAACGGCCACACCAGCCTGGCGACAGGGTGACCTGGGCGCGGGTGCACCATCCCCCGCTGGCAACATCAAGTCATCCGGCGCCGATACAGGCTCACTGGCAGCAGACCAACGGATCGATGACAGATCGGCATCAGACCGGCGTAGACGCCTCATCACCGCATCGCCACAGGACGAAACCTGCGCCTGCGCCTGCGCCTGCGCCGACGCGAAAGGCTGCTGGAACCGGGACTGGCTGACGCTGGCTACCCGCCCTTTGTCGCAAGCCGCCTTCCCTGTCATGAGGGGCACTGGATAGCTTTTTCGGCGACCTGATGCCCCTGTTGTCCCGGACCTGGTCCTGCTGCCGGCACACACACCGGGAGAATGCATCTTCTGCGGACGACAAGGAGGGCGTTTTTCCTCAACAGGGACTTGAACACCAGTCTGGACACCATGCTTGAGCAGGTGAGGCGGGAGCTGCTGTTGCCGGACGAAGCTTTTCCCGCAGTCCGGGACAGGGCAGAGCCAGCGTTTTTTGCGCGCGTGACTGCGCAGGTGGCTGTCCCGGCTTCCTTTCCATCTGAACTGCCAGTCGCAACCCGGGACCGGGCAGGGCCAGCTTTGCTCGACAGAATGGTTGCGCATATGGGCCGCCTTGCACTGACGGATCAAGAATCTTTTGCCACAACCCTCCACGGGACAAAAATACTCGCGGTCTGGCTTGGGGGCCTTCGGTCTCTGTGCGTGTAACCGAAGGTGAGACTGCATGATATTTTTGCGCGAGAAACCCTGGCCACAGCTCTCGATGGGGCACATCCAGGGCTTTTTCCCGGTATGGACTGCCAGATGGCTCCTGAGCCCGACAAGCTGTCCAAAGCGCTTTTTGCAACCTTCAAAGGGACACCCAAAGCGCTTGACATCAAGATGGACCTGAGCGTGAATCCCGGCGTGGTCTTTTCGGTAGAAGCGCTTTGCACAGCCCTCCACGAGGCAGCAATAAGGCCTGTCTCCGATATGAACCCGAGCGTGAACATCCCTTTTCCTTTGCGTGCTGTATTGATTGTGACAGTCTGGAAAAGAGCAGGGCCACAGCTGTGTTACCCTGCGGGTCAGCACCGGGACTGGCTCCCCTCTTTTTCCGTCAGCCTCCAGGCCCCGGGCTCCAGACACACCCAACCCGTTTTTACCCCGAACAGAGGCCGCGCACTGCACAGTCCCGCAGGGCCGGGCTGCGGCAGAGAGGCGGACAACCACCCCACTCAACAATCCCGCTGTCGATCGGGACCGGCATCTGTAACCAGTGAGCCTGGTACCGGCAAGATCATCAGAGACGAACACAACATCACCAACCTGCGTCAATAGTGCTATCAGTGGCTATCGGCTACAGCTGCTGCGCTCTTGTCGAGGCTTGGGAACATGCGGTTCTCCTGTCTCTGGTGACACTTCTGGCCCCACTGTCCCATGAAAGCCGTGAAAGGTTTGTCACAATCTGCAACGGGGCGCATCCGGGAGTGCCCCCCAGGCGCATAAAGCCCCGCCCGTACTGTCCGCAGACTGATCAGCGGGCTTGTTGTCATTTACAGACAATTCGAACATCGGCACTGGCAACCCGGCATAAGACTCAACAGCTACCGACGCCCTGAAACAGGCGCAGGCTACTCCTTCTATAGAGCCAAAAGCACTGTTTCACTAACAAGCTTGTCTTTCCCCCAAACCCGGCAAGGAACAAAGGCAACAAAGGCAACAAAGGCAACAAAGCCAATAGCTCCACCCGCTCAGCAGCTGCCTCCTGATTCCAGATTGCACAAGCGGACAGGATCCAATTGGCATCCCTCGCAGCGACACCAGCAGCAATGAACTTTCAGGATGTGTCCCAGTCCAAGCTGTGCTGGCACACCATGAGTGTGCTGTGTCCCATGGAGAACGGTCATATCAAGGACAATTGAGTTTCCAGGATGGCAACCACTCTACCGACAGCAAACAGAGAAACAAGACGAGTCAGAAGACTCTATCCAGACAAAGGAGATCCCAGATGATCCATCAAACACCAACAATTCAAGGCAGCTCCCACCAGGAACGCTCGGTTCAGACTGATACCCAGCCCACGCAAAGAGCCACTTCTGCTTTCGACAGGAGCGTGCAAACGGACATCACCTTCACCAGTGTACGGTGCCAGCCCAGCCCCCCGCAGCCTGCAGGTGCAGACGCAGGTGCAGCACGGGCACTGGCAGAAAAAATGAACATGGCCATTGGAAGCGATGACTATTTTTCCGGCAAGCATGATCCCTTGCTGTGGGGCATGAAGTTCAGCTCCCGTGAAATAAAACTGTTTGAGGACCTGTTTCCGCTGCGACGCCACGCGAGCGTCAGAGAGGCTATGACGCCTTTTGTTGCAGAACGTATGGCAGCGGGACAGAGTGACAGGGACATCATGGAGGCGTTTGTTGCAGCCTGTAAATACGCAAAGATTGACGTGCAACATATCAGAAAAATAGAGGACGATTTTTTCAGGCTGCGAGAAGCTTCGGAAATGGCAGAAGCCTCCCATGTCAGGGCAGTCGAACCCGCAAGGCACGAAACCCTGCAACGCACGGAAGACGAGGCACGTATCCGCCATCTGCAAACTCGACTGACACAGTCTCAGGAATCCGCACAAAGTCTCCAACAAAAGCTGAAGACGGCAACAGCCAATCTGTCTATCTTTGTTGGCAAGCAGCAACAATTGTTGTGCGAAATGCGGGAACGGTTGTCACAGGGGACACAAGGGGAGCCGCTGGACGAAGAACAGGGTGGCGCAACAGCGCTGAATGTTGATCCAGGTGGCGATGCACTGCGGCAATCCCGGTTACAGAAGCGTAAAGAGAGCAGCGCTGCGGAAACTTCTCCTCCCAGTCAAAGACAGAGACCCAATGAAGGGGCTGAGTTGGAACCACAACCCGGTGAAGAGGCTGAGTTGGAAGCACAAGTCGAAGTCGAAGCCGAAGTCGAAGCCGATGCCGGGCCGACCCAGACGCCTGCTACGACACAGGGCTCATCGCAGCAACAGCCTCAGGTTCAAGTGCAGACAGGGCCGGTCAAACTGAGCGACTATGGTAAAAACCCTCGCGTTAACGCCTTCATCCGCAAGCTGACAACGGACGACTTGGTGTCGTTCATTGTGATAGCACGAACACTGATGACGGAAACAGAGGAATTCCAGAACGAGTGGGAACATTTATGGAAAAAATTGGGTTTTGCCAATGATACCCTGATTGCAAAAAGCAAAGCGGCGCACCCCTCCAGCCCGGCAGCCCAGATGACTCTCCTGTGTCGTCTCATGTTCAACAAAAGAACAATGATCACCACAAAAGCGGAGCAGGATTTCCTGCCTGTCTTTGAAAGCGAACATATGGCAGAGGGTTTGCGACGTGCCATATACGCAGTGCTCCAGGACAAATATGCGTACTTTGAAGATGCCTACTCGCAAACGGACAATGGTATTGCCAAGTCCGGGCGCAGAATACGGCTTCTGTGAGCGCACTGGGTCAAAATTGTACAAAGCACGACCTGTGACGCACAGGCGGTGATCCGGGACCTGACGGCCAGCAAACCTGCGACCAGGAACCAGCAGGGGCTTGCAAGAGCGCGGCAAGGACATGCCCGCCAAGCCGTCCCCGGACGCACAGGCGTGTAGGCCATCGCCGGATTCTGTCCCCCTCATGCATAACCCCGCGTTCAGACAAACAAGGATGTCACCGGGTCTGGCCGTACCGGAAGGAAAAGAGTTGCAGCTTGTTTCCAGGCTGCACAGGGCCCCTGATCGCAATTTTTCGATGCGTGTGACAGACAACCGATAGTATCTATCAATGCATCAGCCCCCGTTTTTCCCCCCCAGATGGACCTGCACCTATGCTCTTGCACTTGCATCCATGCTCTCGCATTTGATTTGTTTGAATAAGCTCCCCCCCTCCACAGGGTATTTACAAGACTTTGCTTTTGTATGACGCCGGAGATGAATTTTTATCACGCTCGAATAGGCGGACGCTTGCCCGCAACCTTCCACAGGACAGACATAAGGTTTTTCGCCCCTATGTTGTCGCAGATGAGGCGGCAGCGCACAGCGGTAGCTGAAACCTTTCTCGCATCCCTCAACGGGACAGACATAAAGCTTTGGCCGCCTATGAACCCGCATATGTATGCTTTGATCGCTTTTTGTCCTGGACCGCTTGCCACAACCTTCAACAGGGCAGAGATAGAGTTTGTCACTCGTGTGATGGCGCAGAATGTGGATATTTCGTTCTCCTTGTGTCGTGAACGTCTTTCTACAGTCAGCAACCAAGCAGAGGAAAGGCTTTTCTCCCCTGTGTCTACGAAGATGGCGGTTCAAGGTGGGCCGCTGCCGAAACACTTTTCCGCATTGCTCAAAAGAGCAGACATAGGGCTTTTGTCCTGTATGCGTCCGCAGGTGATTTGTCAGCACATTCCTGTAGCCAAAACCTGTCCCGCATCCCTCAAAAGGGCAGACATAGGGCTTTTGTCCCGTATGCCTTCGCTGGTGATCCCTGCGCAGGCTCTGGCGGCCAAAAGCTGTCCTGCATCCCTCAAAAGAGCAGAGGAAAGGCTTTTCTCCCATATGTCTTCGAATGTGATAGCTCAGCGTGCCCAGCTGTCGGAAAACTTTTCCGCATTGCTCAAAAGAGCACAGATAAGGCTTTTCGCCCGAGTGCATGCGCAAGTGATTTTCCAGCACAGCCCTATAGGCAAAACTTGCCCCACATCCCTCAAAAGGGCAGAGATAAGGTTTGGCCTTCGCAGGGACGCGCATCTGGCTTTTTCTATTTTCTGTTGGCGTATCCTGCTGTGCCTTCCCCGTCGAAGGGCGGGTAGAAGGCTGTTGCCCCGGATAGTGCTGTACAGGCTTCAACCTCCGCTCTGCTGGTGTCCAGGACAGCTTGCCAGACTCACCAAAGACGCGGGAACAAGCCCTTTTTTCCTGATGCCTGCGACTGTAAAAGGCCAGTGCGCCTTCTTGGCGCAAGCGCTTCCTGCCCGCCTCCTCAAGCCCGGGACAAGGCCTGTCTTGAGTACGCGTTCGAAGATGTGTTTTCAGCACCTTGCTGTATCCGAACCGTTTTCCGCAACCTTCAAAAGGACACAGACAAGGCTTTTCTCGCGCACGCCCTGGCCTGTGAATCTTTTGTTTTTCTCCTGGCGTGGACTGCTTTCCACCCCCTGCAACAAAGTGGGTATGAGGCTTTGTTCCCCGATGCCTGCCTGGAGAAACCTGGGCAGGCGTGTTGCGAGCCCCGCGCCTTTTGCTGCCGGGAACAGGGCAAAGCCCGGGCTGTTCTTCCGGGAAGCAAGCAAGGGATCGACCAGGGCTGAGAGCAGTTCGCTCACCTGTCCTGCTGTGGGCTGTAGACTGGATCAAGATCGGCTCCTGAAGTTGAACAATGACACACCCGGCCTTGGACCATCCTTGCGCTTTTTCCTCCCCTGCGAGCTGACACCCAGGTTACGAACGCCCTGCCCTGGAACGCCGGAACATGTCTACAACGGTGTCATCGCCCAACTATCTTGTCACTGCCTGCAGTGCTGATGAGTCCGCCACATGCTGATGCACAGCCCTTGTGTTCCATCAAGGCATCAGTTCGCAGCATTTGCTACACCCTTGTCTGGATGGAAGGGCATTTTATGGGTTCGCATATGTATGTTTCTATTTCCCCTGGTCGTGAAACGCCGACCGCAGTCCTCACCAGGGCAGCTCTGTTTTTTTTCGTCTGCCTTCGAAGGTGATTTCGCAGTGGGGCTCGCTCGCCAACCCCTTCCCCACACACATCAAGGGGGCAGACACGGGAGTTTTTCTTTCGTATGTGCGCGAAGGGGATTTTCAAGGTGCCGGTAGCCGAAACTTCTCCCGCCCCGCTCACAAGGGGACAGATAAGGATTGATTCCCCTATGGCCCCGCAGCAGATGAGCATTGTAATCCCCCCGGGTCCTGAACCGCCGGCCACAGCGCTCGAGAGGGCAGGTATGAGGTTTTTCTCCCGTATGCCGGAGAAAGTGGCAGGTCAGCGTGCGCTGCAGTCGGAAACGCTTGCCACATCCCTCAAAAGAACAGACATAAGGCTTCTCTCCCGTATGCCGCAAAAAGTGGCCGTTGAGCACCGTTTTGTAGCCGAAAGCTCGCCCACAGCCCTCAAAAGAGCAGAGATAAGGCTTTACTCCCGTATGGACCCGCAGATGGCTATTGTAATCCCCCCGGGTCCTGAACCGCCGGCCACAGCCCTCGACAAGGCAGGCATGAGGTTTTTCTCCCGTATGCCGGGGAAAGTGGCGGATCAGCGTGCTCTGCAGTCGGAAACGCTTGCCACATCCCGCAAAAGAACAGGGATAAGGCTTCTCTCCCGTATGCCGTAAAAAGTGGCCTTTGAGCACCTTCTTGTCGCCGAAAGCTTGCCCACAGCCCTCAAAAGAGCAGAGATAAGGCTTGGCTCCCGTACGCCTCGAAAGGCTGTTTGCGCGCAGATTCTGGTACCAGAATCTGGTCATACACTCTGTGAACGCACCGACATAAGGACTTTTTCCCCTGCGCCCTGGAAAGTGCTGGCTTACTGCGTATCCGATGCCTTGCCCGCTCCCCTCAACAGGGACGGCACAAGGCTCTTTCCCCCAATGTCTTTGAAAATGCGCCTGGGCATACCTCCTTCGGGCGAAGCCTCTTTTGCAGGCGGGAGAAGGGCAGAACCAAAGCCGGTTTTCCGGGGAGAAAATCGGGGCAGCATCAAGACTGGGGGTGAAGGCAAGGCGACAGCCGGGCCTGCCGTGGTCAGTGGAGGAAATCAACATCGGCTCCTGGGCTTGAACAGTGGCACACACAGCCTTGGACAGCCGCTGATCTGTTTCGCACGCCCGGGTGCTGACAGCCTGGTTACAGCGTCGTAGAGGTGCTCAAGTTTCCTGACAGATTGTTTATCCAGCCGGGCTGGCGCCCACCACCAAAGAGCCAGTCAGCGCGATCCGGCATTCCCGAAACTGCCCGCAGCCGGATAGCTGCCGTCAGGTTCTTCAATCACCGGCAACCACTGCCAGAACAGCGTCTCATCCCTTGAGAAAGGTGACAGCCAGGAGAGTGCGGACAGCCGATCTGGAACAGCAACATTTTCCACGGGATGTAACAGCGACGGCGAGGATTCTTCTGCTGGCCCTGGTGGCGCTGCTGTCTCTGCTGTCTCTGCTGTCGGAAACAGGGTTGCCTCCTCCCTCGCTGATGCTTGTTTGAGAATGGCTCCCAACCAGTCCAGAAAAGAGGGTGCATCCACACCCCGGCCAGACGCATGGTCCCAGATAAGCCCCGGGGTCAAGGAGCCAGGATGAACCAACCATGGTCGAACATTTTCTGACATGACCAGGCTCTGACTGTCGGCAGACTCCGGTCGCGCATTGACTCCCAGCGGCGCCGGTGCTACCGGCTGATGGGCAAAAACCAATGCGACTGCTGTCGTTCTGACCGACAGCTGCCCGCTGGCAGGAACAGGCTGCGGGGCCGGGCGCAGAGCCTGCGGAGCAGGAGCATGCCGGGCTTTTCTGAGATGGAGGCCTGCATGACGCCGGGCACAGCTGGCGCGCGCGAAGCGTTTTCCGCAATTTTCAAAAGCGCAAGCATAAGGGGTTTGCCCCCGGTGATGTCTCAGGTGGACCTTCAGACCGTCTGCCCGGCTGAAACCTCTGCCACACCTCTCAAAAGTGCAATGATACGGCTTTGCTCCGCTATGGACTCTCAGGTGGAACCCGATTCTTACTTTCTGTGAAAAACGTTCACCACAACCCGGTACAGGACAAACCCAGGGCTTTTCTCCCGTATGCGTCTGCACATGTACAGCCAGAGCACCCTTTGTCACACATCGCCGGCGACATTCCACAACAGGACAAACCCAGGGCTTTTCTCCCGTATGACGCCTCCAGTGAACCCTGAATGCACTCAACGTTGTAAAATTTTTGTCACAGTCAGCGAAAGGACAGAGCCAAAGTTTCTGTTTTCCCTGCATCCGCATGCATTCCTGGATCGCGCGCTCTTGCCTGGCTCCTGTGTCATAACCCTGGAACAACAAGCCCCGGCGTTTTGCTCCTGCGTCCAGGTCCTCGCGCGTATACGCCTCCCGGTTCTGCACGTCAGCACAGGGCTTGGCATAACGGGCCGCGCTGCGCGACCTGGCCCTTGTCCAGCAGGAGTGACTCGGGGGCATGCTTTTGCCATCCGGCTGCCCGGACATGCCGCCAGGCTCCAACGGGCAAGGATGGCGCAACTCCCGGTCATGGCCACACCGGTGGGCAGCGCGCAGAACTTGTCGTCGTAATGCTGTCCCGGCGTCCGGCCCGGGAGCTGGCCTGGGTTGCGGCTCTCTGGCGATAGCCTGGGCGGCGCGTCGGCTGCTCAATGACACCCGCCACTTTGCACTGCCCTGAAAAGAGCCTGGCCGAGGTGATATTCCATGGTAACTGTTGATATGAAAACGTCTGCTCACTAATGATGCAAAGCGTCTGTTGCAACCTTCGACGGCGCACTTCATCAGTTGTCGTACTCTATGCATTGGGGGGGGATTACGCTGGCTCGCTTCTTCCATGTACTGTTTTCTATCGCCCTCGACGGGGCACACCCGAGGTTTTGAGGCGGAGGGCCTTACCAACATTTTGCTGCGACTGTTTGAACAGGGACAGTCGGGTCTGCAATGATCCATGAGATGTAGCACCATCAGTTATCAATTTCAAAAAGAGACAGAGAGGGTATTGGATCGAAGTTGCAGGGCTGTTCTTCAATGCCTGAACAATCCTGTCACCAGGGTATCGCCAGGGCCCTGCTGCCCCCCCTGTCCTGGCCTGGAACCTGCATCAGACTCTGGCTGTTTGATAACCCACTGTTTGACATCCTCCCCGTCCTGAAGGACGGGGCTTGCCGCGCGCTGTGTCAAAGAGCCTCAAAACATAGAGCAGCTGTATGGGCAGGCGTTCTTTTCAAAACGACCTTCGACCAGTAATTTTCAGAAAAAACGACAAGCTCAAATCGGCTACGGCTCCAACATGTCTTGCACGCAGCAAAAACGACACTTGTTTTAAAATCAAGCTAAACGACTTCTCACCTTCACTTATTCGTACTTCTGATCCAGACTTCTGCCTTTTCATATCAGGCTGTTCCAATGGAAACCACAATTCTTGCCAAAAGCACCTTTTTAATTATTACAACGGTTATTGGCTGGATTGCCGGTCGCAAGTTGACCATAGATTCCAGGGGACCTTCTTGTCTCTTGATTTATGTCATATCGCCATTTGTCATCTTTTCTTCCATAGCTGAGTCTCCGGCAGATTTTTCTTTTTTCCGTTATACCGCAGCTGCACTGGTTATTTCTTCTTCACTGGCATTGATTTCTTTTTTGCTGGCCAAGCTGGTATGGAATGACAGCAAGGTTCATCTTTTTTCGTTTGCTGGAGGGACTGGGAATACTGGTTACTTTGCACTACCTGTTGTCTTTTCCTTATTCTCCCCAGAAATCGCAGCGGTTGCTGTATTTATTACCCTTGGCGTCATCCTATATGAATTCACTGTTGGTTATTTCATCACAGCCATGGACAAGTTCGATAACAAGGAATGCCTCCGAAAAGTTCTTTCCCTACCCGTCATCCCTGCTGCCATTATTGGCCTGCTGGTAAAATATATGGGACTGGAGCTGCCTGCACAGCTGCAGAGTTTCTTCAACAGCTTCAAAGGTGCTTATAGTGTTTTGGGGATGATGGTTATAGGCATAACCCTCTCTCAATTTTCTGCCCTGAAGTTCGACTGGAAATTTTCATTTTTTTGCATTGGCTGGAAGCAGTTAATCGTGCCTCTCTTCGGGACGCTACTCATCAGCCAGCTGGGATTGACGCACGACATCTGTCTGGTCGCTTCTCTTATGCTGGCCACCCCCATGGCGGCAAATGTTGTGATCCTTGCCAATCAGCTTGACGTCCATCCGGAAATTGCAGCATCAACGGTCATGCTCAGCACGCTGCTG
The DNA here is from genome assembly GCA_002238585.1 of Kistimonas sp. bin40. GTDB lineage: Bacteria > Pseudomonadota > Gammaproteobacteria > Pseudomonadales > Endozoicomonadaceae > Sansalvadorimonas. The sequence goes on from MPMQ01000004.1 coordinate 80,127, forward strand.
GCCATTATATCTGTTCCTCTGAACATGCATGTCATGCTGGTTCTACTGCAATGACTGCCGGGGTCCAGCCTGGCCTTCACACCCGACAGACTCGCGCTGGAACTGTCGTCCTTGAGACTACACAAGGACTGCCGCCCCTTTTTCCTTGCAGGAAGCGACAGACCAGAAACGACAGCCAGCTTACAGACTGGTCGTTGAGACCGGGTGATCCACCGCACCGGCTCCTTCCACAGTGGGAAGCCGTCGCTGTGCAGAAAACACGGCATCGCTCGCCGTATTCTGCTGCGGCAAGGCCCGCTCTCCGGCCAGCAAAGCCTGTTCTTCCTGCTCCGCCAGAGCCAGACGCTGGCGGCATTTGCTCCAGACCAGCAAATAGACGCAGGCCGTCGCGGTGGCAACAGCTGTACCTACAGCAACAGGGACGGCCACAGCTGTGGTCAACCTGTTCTCAGTCGTGTGGTTGTGCGTACCGGCATGGCCCGGTGCCACGGAGGAGACAAGGGTAGGCGACAAGGAAGCAGAAGCCGTGACCTGATTGCTGTCAGAAGGCAGCGCCGCAGTCGCTGAAGAAGGACGCACAAGCGCATGACGAGCCACAGCAACGCGCGCCCACTGCAGGCAGCCGCCCACCTCCGGCACCTGTGCCTGCCAACCGAACGCCGGTGCGTAGGGATCCACCAGGGTACCCGTCACAGGCACGAGTGTCAGCTGCTGGTCGTCCACCACCAGACGCAGATCCTCTGTCACATTAGCCGTCAAGTTCTGCTGCCAGCCGACATCCATTGCACCGCTCCCGACATCTATGCGACGCAGACTGGAAGGCTGCCCTTCCTGCTGACGCACTGTGTAAAGCCAGTCACCGGCGCGGGCCAACAAGGCGCGGCCCCCCGGTTGATCCGACAGATCAAAGCCGGTACGCAACCAGGGGCTCTGCTCACTGGAGGGCCTGGCTCCCAGACCATACACCAGCACTGTGTCATTGCTCTCCTGCTGCATCCACAGGTTCAGCTCCCCGTTTTCAAACGACAACAGTCGTGCCTGACCTGCCAGCGTCTCATACTGCGCCAGCTGGTACTGGCCGTGCAAATACACAGCCAGGTTCAAGGTCACCAGTTGTACAGCCTGGCCCGGAAGCTGCTGGAGGTGATACAACCGGCCATTGTGCACCAGGCTGTGCAGCACTCTGCCAGTCTGCGGCAGGGCGCTCCCGGCCGGCGGCTTGTGCAAACTCTCCCAACCAAGACCACGGCTGGAACCAATAGCGAGCGGCACTGCCCCACCATCCAGTGGCAGGAGGCGGCTCACGCGCATCAGTCCTTTGAGATCATTTTCCCGTTGCCAGGGGTAGCGCTGTCGGGTCACCATCAACCACCCGGCGTTGCTGGGCGTCAATGACTGCAAATCTTCATGCGGATAACGGATAGAGGCCGGCGAACAGGCGAACCCATCAAACTTCCAGCTTTCAAAGCCCCGAAAGCTGCCATACAGCCCAACCCACCCGGCCGGTGAAAGACTGGTGGAACGCTGCTCCACCTCAGTTCCAGCTACCAGCTGGCAGTCGTAGGAACTGGCCCTGTAGGCGGCCGTGTCAATCTGAAAATTGGCCCTGCGGCAATAAGGCGGCGAACCGGGAGGAAACAAGGGAAGACTGGCATCACCACCCGAGGTCAAGTAGGTAACAGCATTGTGCGCCGGTGCCACCAGGAACCGCTGTGCACCTGTTCCATGTGCCACCAGCTGGTCCGGGCCTACACTGCGGTGTCCCAGATACAGCAAGGACAGGGCTTGAGTAGACACAAGGCTGGCACGCGCCAGTCCGGCTGAAACAGCTTCCTGCGCTCCCTGCTGCCCTGGCATCTGAACCGGGTTGTCGCAGGACCAGGCCTGCACGCTGTTGTCAGTGCAATCGGTCTGCATGACTGCCAGCTGACCGGCCGCAGGATGTTCAGGAAAAGCAGGGCGACAAGCCAGACTGCCGTAACCCAGACTGGCACAGCTGAAGCCGGCACCTGCCGCCGGCAAATCCTGCTGTCTTTGAGTACGGGCCCTGACCAGATTCTCGTGAAGCGCGCGCTGCCGGCTTTTGAGGAAGAGGCTATCGGCGTCCGGGTCGCCCAGAATCCCGAGCAGCGCCGCAGTCGCCCGCCCGCCGGGGCTGTTTTCCCCCGCAGGCGGCGGGCCTGCTTCAGCCAGAGCCTGGACTTGATTGTGTTTGAGCTCCCGCTGGCTGATGTATTGGTGACCGGAGCTGCGCACCACCCCCAGCCCCAGGCTGGCCACGGCTTCCGGAATTTGGGCGCCGCTGCCCACGCGGGCGTGCGCCATCACCCGATTGCCACGGAGGTTATACAACTCCAGATGGTTGTCATCCCCGCAGGTGGTGCCCACCAGAGCGGCCTCCACCCGGCCAACGCCCGTGGCCTTGAACAGACTTCGGTCCAGCCGGTTGATCTGCACCCGATTGTGGGACTGCATCTCACCGACAAATGCTGCCAGGCTGCCATTACGGGTCTCCAGACGGCTGTCGACGACCGAGAGGCTGATAGTACTGTTGCTGATAGCCCCGAACAAAACCGCATCGCCCAGGTCGCGGACCTGCTGCACGCGCAGGGCGTGCCCGTTGCCATCCAGCGAGCCGGTAAAGGGATGGGTACGATTCCCCACCGGCAGCCGCAGCTCATCATGTATGACGACATCTTCTGCCAGTCGGTAACAGCCGTCCCGATCCTCATGAATGCGACTGAAGTTGTGCTGTCCCAAGGCAACAGGGGTACCGGAACAGGCCGCATGACCTTGTCCACGACTATCACGACCATGACTCACAGCCGGATCATTCTTCCTGTGTTGCGCGCCACCTGACGCACGACCAGCTACAAGAGTAAAATCATCCAGCGCCTCAGAACGACGTTGTTTGCGTCTGCTGCCGGCAGAAGAAGCTGCGCCGGTGCGCCCGGACGCCGGTCGCCCTTGCTGCGCCTTGCCTGTTTTCTTGCCTTTTTTTCGGGATGATGCCGGTGCCGCGCGCAACCGCCGGGATGCGATTTCATCCCCGCCAGCGGCAGTGCGCGGCCCGGTGCCGGCCGACTCGCGCACCCGCACAGCGGAGCGTTTGTTGCCGCCAGCCACGCGGCGCTCGACAGCAACGGGCAGCGCCCCCCGTTCCGCCACACCACCGGCCAGCCGAGGTTTTGACCGCCCGCCTGGCATCGCCCGGCGCGGGCCCAGCAGCGACAACGCGGTCGCCGTCTGCAACACGACCTTTGCAGGCCCCACTGTTCCCCTGCGTCCGGTGTGCGTCAGCGTGCTGTTGACCTGGCTGCCGTTCATGCTTGCATTATTTATCATGCTCTCACTCCCATCGGGTTTCTTCTCTACTGGTTCTTCTCTACTGGACTGTCACGACTGCTCCTTGCTCCTTGTTATGAGCTTTTCCCACGGGGAAGCTCTCAACGACAACAACACACTACTGCACGACCACCAAGGCGCGCTCCTTGAACATCTCCCGGCCCTGAATCAGTCCATGGGCTGAGGTTACGTCGGCCAGGCCAGCGCCGCTCCCGGCACCGGGGCACGACCAGCACACACCTGCCGCAGAACCGGCCAGCCACAACAAGGCCCAGGGGGCCACAGCCATGGCAAGGCACAGACGCCCTCGCACCAGGATTGCGATCCCCCGCCCCGGCTGTCGCCTGCGCCAAAGTCAGCGGAGGACTTGGAGCAGGCAAATACTGAAAAGTTCCATCTTGTGTGTAAGTTACTTGTCCGGGACATCAATTGTGCGACAGGGCTGTCAGCAGATCAGGTCACTGTGTCCTCAAGATTTGTCTTGCGGGAAGAACACAACCACTGCCAGAAAACCTTCTCCTCATCATCCATGGACTCTGGCTGGGCCGTATCCGGAGTAAAGAGCGCGGTCAAGGGTGGATCACTTCGGAACTGCTGCATATCTGTGAGCCATGGACCTTCGTCCTGACCCCATTCGTCTGGAACGGGCGGCGACATCCCGAACGGCCCGTCCCTGTCAGCTGTGTCAGACAACTGCGGCACAACCCGGCTGGCACTGTCCCCCTGCTGGAGACAAGGGGGTGACAGCCTGGGGCTATCACCAGCAAACGCACAACGGCTGAGAGCCCTGTCACCGGCCAGCCGGCTGTTTTTGTGCCTTGGCGCAGGTACAGCTGCCCACAGGGAACGGGGCCTGAGCTTTCCACCCCTGTGGGTGATCATATGCCTTTTCCTTTTGGCTCGGGATATGAACGCCCTGGAACAACCTTCCGCCAGGCAGGGCCAGGGCTTTTCTCCGGTATGGATCATCAGGTGCGCCTGCAGATTTCCTTTCAGAATGAAGCCTTTTGTACAGCCTTCGTAGTGACAGAAAAAACGCCGGACGCCCGCGTGTGTTTTCATATGTACATTCAGCGTGCAGGGTCGTATAAACCTTTGACCACAACCTTCTACGGAACAGACAAGAGGCCTTTCTCCCCTATGGGATCGCAGGTGCAGTTGCCAATTCACCTTGTTGGCTAACCTGCTGCCACAGTCTTCGTAATGGCAGACAAAACGTCTTTCTCCTGAGTAGATGCGTCTATGTCCTTGTCTGTTGGTTCTGTGTGAAAGCCGCTTTTCATAGCCGGGGACTGGGCCAGCAACGGGTCTGCCTTGCCTCTTGACGGACGAAGCTCCTGGCACAGCGCAGGCAAGTTCCGGGCTTTCGTCCCGGGGGGCGCCAGCTGGCCTTGCGGTCGGCCGGGCAGTGGCCGACCGTAGACTGCGGCCTGCGGCTCTTGTTGATACCCGCGTCTTGCAACCCTTATGCGGGCCACAAGCTTCTGGTGATGGCAGCAACCTTGTGCGGGCCCGAGCACCGATTTGCATAAAAAGTCCCCTGCTGTGCTCCACATCACCAAAAAATGGATGCCTCCGGGCCATAATCCCTGCAAGAACTCACACGGGAGCCAAGGGGTTGGAGCGCGATCAAAGCGCAGGGTTGCGTCTTTTGTAACAGGTTTGTCAGTGCCCCCCCGGTAATGCCTGTCAGCCAGCACCCTGGTTTTCGCAGGTGAAGGCGACACTGACGCACAAGGCACCATTCAGGGAAGTTACGAAGAAAAAGAAGGGAATCATCATGGATTGTGATGGATTGTGCACTGAGGGTGCACATCCGGATTCAGAGGGGAAGACCGGCACCAGCCAAGGTCCCGGGGGATGACCACAAGCGGCACCAGCCCCGGGCGGCATAGTCCCCGGTTCGTACACCAGGGGCGATGGTGACAAAGCCCTGTCAGGTCTTCACCTGCTGAAAAAATTCATTGCGGAGTTGATTGTCTGTCTGGAATCTGCCCCGCGTTGTTATGGTCACTGTATCGGAGCAAGCATCCCTCACGCCGCGCGCGCGCATGCACATGTGCTCAGCTTTCACCCTCACAGCCACCGCAGAGGATCCGGTCTTTGACGCGACCGTATCGGCAATTTCCCTGGTCAGTCTTTCCTGAACCTGCAGTCGCCTGGCAAACACCTCGGTGGCCCGGGCGAATTTTGAAAGTCCCAGCACACGCTCGCCAGGCAGGTAGGCAATGTCCGCCGTGCCGTAGAAAGGCAGCATATGATGCTCACACATAGAAACAAATCCTATACTCCGCATCACGACCATATCGCCACTACTCCCCTTGCTGGTCTCCTTGTCTACCTCAAACATCGCGCCATTGATGATCTCATCAATATTCGCACGGTAGCCACTGGTCATTTCCCAGAGGGCCTTTGCAACACGCATGGGCGTCTTGAGCAACCCGTCGCGCTCGGGATCTTCTCCCAGGTTCTCGAGGATGGTTCTGACACTATCACTGATGTTGCTGAGTTTTTCCCGAACTTGCGCAGACCCGTCACCGAACGCATCCGACTCCTCAGTCCCGCCCTTGCCTGCTGCCTTTTCATCCTCGTCCGGCAAATCTTCCGCTGTCAAAAGTTCGGCTTTACGGTCGCCGATACTTTTGCTGGCAGCACCGCATGTTGGACAGACGTCTTGCGGACTACCCTCTCCAGACCCGGAACACGATGGCGCGGAGCTTGCGCCTGATGGTAACGGCGGGCTGCCGGCAGCAAAAATTGCCAGTACCTGGCGTCCCGCAGCGGCGGCGACTTGCACGGCCCGCTCTCCTGCCTGGCGACCCAGTCGCGCCACCCCGCCGGTTCTGTCCGTTGGCGAGTAGGTATCCAGCCCCCCTGTCCCGACCGACTGAGCGGCCATTTCTACCAGTTTGAACGCACCCTCGGTGCAATTTGTCAGATTTAACATACCATCGACCTCCTTGTCTGTGAGCTTGCAGCGCCAGGCTTTGTCACCCGCCTCTACCCCGCTGTCGCCTGGGAAAAGGCTTGTGATACAGCTCCCGGTCCCATGGACTATCAGGGCCGCACCGCGCTTTCTTCAGGGTCCGCTTTTTCGCGTCCTACTTCTTTGGAGTGGGAAAAACAAACGAAAGTTCCCTTTTGTTGTTGCCCGCTTTCCGGAGGGGGGGAGGAACCCGGCGACAACAGCCGGGCATGGCCTGGCAGACAAGAGCCGGGACCTGTCAGGCGTCTTCCTCCCGGCAGTTCGCTGTCCCTGACTGGAATCTCCTCGTGGACAGGATGGCGACTCATTTCCACCAGCTCTCCCGCAGGGCGTTGATCGTTCCCCTCTGGCCGAAGGTGTAGTGGTCTGGCGCGGCACCGGGCGACAATACAGGCAGCCGAACCGAAGCTCCCTCCCAGAGCGCAGAGCCCAGCCCAGATGAAAAGAGTGATCACGGCCCCGGGCGGCAAGGAAGTCCGATCCTTGTTGTCATTTGATCCGGATGCTGTTGCCCCTTCAGCGCAAGGCACAGACTGGCTGATCAGCCAGGTGTTCTCCCAGCGCGCACAGCCTCCCTCTGGCGGCACCACCAGCTGCAAACCATAGTCCCTTGCACGCGGATCCGGCGCGCACGCCTCGCCCGGTCGCCCACACAAACGCAAACCAGAGTCACGCGGATCCGCCAGCGCGCCCAATGGCACAAGGCGCAGCCGCCCGTCGCTGTCGAGACTCAGGCGACTGGCGTTCGGCACGGCCCCTTCCCACAGCGTTTGCAAGCAAGGATCCATACCCGCAGAGCCCGGCTTGAATCGGCGCAGGCTGGCCGGCTCACCCTCTTCCTGACGCAGGCTGTAGAGCCAGCGCCCGTCCCGGGCCAGCAGGGCCGAGCCTCCCGGTTGGCCGGACAGGTCAAACAGCAGCCGACGGCTGCTGTCGGTCGAACTCTCGAGGTTGACCGCCTGCACCTTGTCATCCTGCTGCACCCACAGATGCAGCGCATTGTCTTCCTCCGACAACAGCCGTGCCTGTCCCGCCGGGGCATCATACTCGGTCAGCTGGTAGTGCCGACTGATGGGCCCGGTGGCGCTGAAATCCTGCAGCGACAGGCTGACCACCTGTGCCGGCTGTCCCGGTCCTTGATAGAGCAGATGCAGTTGCAGGTCTTGCACCAGAGCGTGCACCGGCAGTCCCCCCGTCAGCACCGCGCCTGCGGGCGGCTGATACACAAGACCTGCTGTCGACTGTGGCTCAGACAGCGCGGGCAGCAAGCGTGGAACGCCGGGAGGGTCGGGCAGCTGGAAGTGACGCACACGCAGCAAACCCTTGAGATCATTTTCCTGCCGGAAAGGGTAGCGCTGCCGGGTCACCAGCAGCCACTCATCACCGGCAGGGATCAGGGATTGCACAGTTTCGTGCGGATAGTGAAGGCCAGCCTCAGCCGCACAGGGCAAGGATACCGATGCCAGCCCCGGCGCTACCTGACTGAAGTTGCCGAAGTTGTCGAAGCCCAGGCTGTCATACAGCTGGCGCCAGTCGTCCGGTTCAAGGCTGTTGAGTGCCATGGGGTCAGGCTGACGGGCGGAACCATTCTGCCGCTGGCAATTCAGGTCGCCCAACTGGTAGCCGGCCCTGTCTATCAGACTTGATGCCAGACAGTGTGTCGTCCCGTTCCAGCGCGCAAACAAAGGCAGCTCGGCATCCCCGCCAGAATAGAGCCTGACCCGCGCCTCCTGCGCCGGTCCCAGCAAGGCGCGTTCGGCTTGTGTCTGTGCCGACAGCTGGCCTGGCGCTACGCTACGATGCTGCACCAGCAAGGTCTGCACCGCCGCGTTGGACACCAGACTGGCACGCGCCAGCCCGCCGGGAGCAGCTGTGCCCTGCACCTGGCCCTGCGCATCCACTGATGCGTTCCACGATTGCGCCAGCACCCAGTTGGCGCGGCAATCGATCTGCCAGACCCATAACCACGCACGGGAAGGAACCGGTGTCGGGGGGCACTCCAGATCGCCGTAGCCCAGGCTGGTGCAGGCATGCCCGGCCACTGCGACAGTTCCCGCGTCTGACCACAGCTGAGCTGCGCTGGCCACCAGACTGTTGGCGTGCACCCTCTGCTGCACACTGGTAATGCGCACTTGTGCGCCACGCGGGTCACCCAACAGCCCCAGTGCGCCGACGGTGGCATGGGCAGTGCCGTGCCCCGGATGCGGCACAACTTCCAGAGATCCCGACCGGTTGAAAGCAGCCCAGGCGTATAAATCGTTGCGAGCCACCTCCGTGTGAACAATGCTCTGATGACCGCCTGAGACTATGGTCCCCAGCCCCAGACTGGCAGCGGCTCTCTGCGAGCAGGCCTGGCTACAGAACAAGGACGGCGGCAAGGCCGTGGCCACCACCTGGTTATTGGTGGCATTGTGCAGCCGGACAGCGTTGTGGCTGCCGGCGGTGCTGGCCACCAGCCCGGCCGCCACGGTCCCTCTTCCCGAGGCGCTGAAGCGGGTCTGATGAAGCCGGGTGATATGCAGCCTGTTGGCGTCCTGCATCTCACCAATGAGTGCCGCCCGGCTGCCGTTGCGGGTTTCCAGCCGACTGTCGCTCACAGCAAGGCTGATGAAGCTGTTGGCAATGGCTCCAAACACGAGCGCATCGCCCTGTGACCTGCGCAGGTCTACACCCAGACCATAGCCAGCACCATCAAGATCCCCCGTAAACGGATGCGTACTGTTGCCTATTGGCAAAGCCCGGGCCTGATCACCCACCACAACGGCATCTTCCACCAGCCTGTAGCAGCCATCCAGATCGTCCTGTATGCGTGTAAAGTTGTCCCTGCCCAGCGGAATCGCCCCGCCGTGACAAGACGCAGAACGCCTGCTGCGTTGATGAACATGGTCATCTGCCTCCTGTCGTGCGGCATTGCCTCTGCGTCCCGGTGCAACAACAAAGTCGTCCAGTGCTTCGGAACGACGCTGCTGGCGCCGACTCCCGGCAGAAGGCCCGGACCTGGCGCGACCGGCTGCCGGTCGTCGCTTTTTCGCTGCGTCTGCCTTTTTGCCTTTCTTGCTGGACCGGGACAGGGATAATACTTCCACGTCCTGGCCGCGCATTTGCGCCTCATGATCTGCGCTGCGCTGCACGACACCGGACGCCTCCCGCACCCGCACCTCTGTGCGTTTTTTGACGACAGCCACTTGTCGCGGGACAGAAGAGGCGCCGGGGAAGTCCCCCGACGCACCCGACCTGCGCCCGGGTTTCGACCGCCCCCCCGGCGCCGCCCGCCGCGGGCCCAGCAGCGACAAGACAGTTGAGGTCTGCAACAGCCTCTGTGCTCCCGGCTGACTGAGTCCTCCCCGGGCGCGACCGGCTGGCACCGAAGAGTGTGTGTGATTGGGGGTGCTGATGTTGTTCATCTTCGAAACCTCACCTTGTTGATAGTCACCGATGTATGCAAACCAGCCACCTGGCTCACTGCGGACGCTGGCGCCCCCCCACTTGGTCTGCGAGAAAAACACAAAGTTCCATGGGTTCTAACACAGTTGTTACAGCTGCATTGCGCAGACCTGCGCGTCGTCTGGCGCGGGGGACAATGGAAGATGGGAACAATCCTGCGCGGGTGATCTACCGCTGAGCTGCACCCAGGTCCCCGCTCGGCATCTTCCACCCACGACAGCCGTGCCTGCCCTGAAAGAGCATGCTCAATGCGTCGCCAGCGGCCAGTCATTTCAGTGAACGGCAGGCTGCGCCGCCGGGAAGGCCGCTCTGGCTGCTGCGGCAGCCGCAGCCCCTGTACCGGATGCCAGCCGCAGTGCCAGCTGCCAGAGAAAAGGCGCCCCCCCGGACGGGGGCAGCGCGCACCGGCATTGCTTCACCCGGCGCTATAGCGAGGTTTCGTCGACTTCGACAGGGCCCTGCGCCTCCTCCACCACTGCCTGTTCCCTGGCGGGAATTTCCATCTGTAATTCATTGCGACTCATCACCATCAGCCTCCCCAACGGCCTCAGGTCATGCCACTCTGCCTGTATCCGTCGTCTTCTCCAGCAGCGGACGATGAAATAGGCGGCAACACCAACACCAAGGACACCTCCAACTGCACCGAATGCACTACTGAGACAAGAAGCAAGGAGAAACACCGCATCTGCCGACAAGGGCGCGTCATCGCTGCCGTCATCACCAGAGGTGGGAGTAGCGTGAACATCGGAGGACCTGGTGCCTGCAGTCGCTGACAGCCCCTGATTGGGCAATATGATGTACTTCCATTGCAGACAGCCCCCCACTTCCGGCCCCTTCACCTGCAAGCCCAGGTCTGATGTACGGGAACGCCGCAAGGTATCCACAGGCACGAGGCTCAGCCGTCCGTTGCTACCCAGACTCAGGCGACTGGCTTGCGGCAGGGTTCCTTCCCACACCGCCTGCAAGTGCGGATCAATGCCCGCAGCGCCCGGCTTGAAACGGCGCAGGCTGGCCGGCTGTCCCTCTGCCTGACGCAGGCTGTAGAGCCAGCGCCCGTCCCAGGCCAGCCGAGCCTGGCCTCCCGGTTGGCCCGACAGGTCGAACAGCAGCCGACGGCTGCTGTCACCCGGATTCGCCAGGCTGACCGCCTGCAGGCTGTCATTGTGCTGCATCCACAGGTACAACCCCTCGTCTTCGACAGACAACAGCCGCGCCTGTCCCGCCAGGCCATCATACTGGGCCAGCTGATAGTGCTGATTGATGACCCCGGTGGCATTGGAACCCTTCAGCGACAGGCTGACCACCTGCGCTGGCTGTCCCGGCCCTTGATAGAGCAGATGCAGTTGCAGGTCCTGCATCAGAGCCTGCACCGGCAGCTCCCCCGCCGGCACAGTGCCTGCGGGCGCCTGGTACAGAAGACCCGCTGTCGGCTGTGAATCGGACAGCGCGAGCACAGAGCCGGAAGAGTCGGGCAGCTGGAAGCGACGCACACGCAACAAACCCTTGAGATCATTTTCCTGCCGGAAAGGGTAGCGCTGCCGGGTCACCAGCAACCACTCATCACCTGCGGCAAGCAGGGATTGCACAGCTTCGTGCGGATAGTGCAGCCCCCCATCAGACGCACAGGGCAAGGACGCGGATGCCAGCTCCGCAGACACCAGACTGAAGTTGCTGAAGTTGCTGAAGTTGCTGAAGCCCAGGCTGTCATACAGCTGGCGCCAGTCGTCCGGTTCCAGGCTGTTGAGTGCCATGGGGTCAGGCTGACGGGCGGAAACATTCTGCCGCAGGCAATTCAGGTTGCCCAACTGGTAGCCGGCCCTGTCAATCAGGCTTGATGCCAGACAGTGTGTGGTCCCGCTCCAGCGGGCGAACAGCGGCACGCCTGCCGCTCCGCCAGAATAGAGCCTGACCCGGGCCTCCTGTGCCGGTCCCAGCAAGGCGTTCTCTTGCCCCCCTGCGTGAGCCAGTGTCTCCAACGCGTTGCGTCCCACACCCCTGTGTTCCACCAGCAAGGTACCTACCGCCGCGTTGGAAACCAGACTGACACGCGCCACTCCACCGGGGTAGCCTCCCCCCTGAATCCTGTGATGCGTATCCACTGCATTCACTGACTTGTTTCTCGAACTCCCCAGCACCCAATTGTCGTAACAATCAAGCTGCGCGGCCCACAGCCAGGCGGCAGGGGAAAGAGCCGGTTCCGCCGGGGAGCATCCCAGATCCCCATAGCCCAGACTGCTGCAGGCATAACCGGCCACAGCGAAATCTTCCGCAGTTGACCCTATACCATCAGCGACAGTCTTCATCAGGTTGTCGTGAAGTCCCCGCTGCACACTGGAAATGCGAGCCTGGGCGCCACGCGGATCACCCAACACGCCCAGTGCACCAACGCAGGCCTGGCCACTGCTGTTGCCCCCCCGCTGCCCCATCGTGGAACCCATCGTCAAATCCCACGGCCAGTAGGAAATAGCCCTGGCGGACAGTCTGTTGTGCGCCATATCATTCTGGACAATGCTCTGATCACCAGCCGACATGATGGTCCCCAGTCCCAGACTCACAACAGCTCTATGCGAGCAGGGCGGGCTACAAAACACAGACGGAGGCACCGCCGTGGCCCCCAGCTGGCTATGCACAGTATTGTTCAGCAGGATCTCGTTGTGGGCACCGGAGGTGCTGACCACCAGTCCGACCTCCACTGTCCCTTCTCCCCTGGCCCAAAACCAGTTGCGATCGAACCGGGTGATATGCAGCCTGTTGCCCTCCTGCATCTCACCAACAAGTGCTGACCGGCTGCCGTTATAGGTATGCAGATAACTGTTTCTCACAGCGAGGGTAATCATGCTGTCACGGATGGCGCCAAACAGGAGCAGATCGCCCTTTGACCGTTGCAGTTTGGCGATCAGGGAATATTCTGCGCTGTCCAGAGTACCGGTGAAGGGATCAGTACTGTTGCCTATCGGCAGCGACCAGATCTGGTGGCCATCGACAAGGGCATCTTCCACCAACCGGTAGCAGCCATCCAGGTCGTCCTTGATGCGTGTGAAGTTGTCCCTGCCCAGCGGAATCGGTGCGCCAGTACAGGACGCAGAACGTCTGGTGCGTTGACTGGCATGAGCATCTGTCTCCTGTCGTGCGGCATGACCTCTGCTACCCGGTGCAACAACCAGGTCGTCCAGTGCCCCGGCGCGGCGCGGCTGGCGTCGGCTGCCCGCTGAGGGAACGGAACCGCTGCGAGCGCCGGCCTGACGCAGCTGTTGGGCCCTGTCTGCTTTCTTTCGTTTTTTCCGCGACAAGGGTGCTGACCGACGCTCCCGAAGTTCGGTGTCATAACCGGCATCCGTTGTGGCGCGCTGCGCTGAAGCGGCCGTCTCCCGCACCCGTACCCCGGCGTGTTTTTTTGAGCGTACCTGTCGCGCAACAGGAGCAGTTTGGGGAAGTCCCCCTTGTTCTCCGGTGGCGTGTTTACGCCGCCCACCAGGCGCCACCCGTCGTGGACCCAGAAATGACAGGGCTGTCACTGTCTGCAGTACTGCCGCCCGTGCCCCCGGTTGACCAAGTCCTCCTCTGGTGCGACCGGTCTGCGCCGAAAAGTGGGTGTAGTTGGCGGCACTGACGTTATGCATCTTCGAAACCTCACCTTGCTGAGAGTCAGTCTGCACGCCAACCCGCCTCAGGCTGGCTACAGACGCGGGCACACAGTCACCACCGCGCCCTGACTTGGTCAGCGAGAAAGATCCTGGGTTGCATGCCGGTAACAACCTGGTTACCGGGACGCTTGCACGTATCAAGGTTTTTTATGGCGTTGGGGACACTGAAGAACCGGCACAACTGCCCGAGGATGATCTACCGCCCTGCTCCATTCCCGGACGCCGCGCGCCCGCGCTCACCGACGCCAGCTGTACCCGAGAGCGCTGCCCTGATGCCTGCGCTGACAGCGGCCCGTCATATCATTGAATGGCAGGCTGACCTGCGCCGGGGATGTCGCCCTGGTTTTCCGTTACAGCTGAGGCAGCCGCTGGCCCTCTATCAAACTCCCGCCTGCCTTGTCAGCCCCGGCAGAAAACTCTCCGGCACCTGACGGGTACGCAAGCGCCATTGACCAGGCCCTGCGCTATAGCGAGGTTTCTTCGAATTCGGAATCGCGCTGCGCCTCCTCCACCACCGCCTGCTCCCTGGCGGGAATCTCCACACTCAGATCATTGCGACTCATCACCATCAGCCTCCCCTCCGGCCTCAGATCATGCCTCTCTGGCCGCACCTGTCGTCTTTCCCAACTGCAGCCAACCGAAACAAAGACACCAAAACCAAGAAGGACACAGAGCCCGGCACCGACAAAAGAAAGGAAGGTCACCAGCCCTGTCGGCAAGGGCGCTCCATCGCGACTGTCATTACCGGAGGTGGGAGCTGCGGGAGCTGCGGGAGCATCGGAGAACCTGGTCCCGGCAGTCGCTGGCAGCTTTTGACTGGTAACTTTCACGTGCAGCCATCGCAGGCACCCCCCGCCTTCTGGCAAATACGCCTGCAAACAAGAATCGGATCCCCGCGAGCGCTGCAAGGCTCCCCAGGGCAGGGCTCTCAGACGTCCATCGCTGCCCAGAATCAGGTGCCTGCCTACGAACCCGGTACCCTTCCAGACGCCCGGCCAGTGGGGATCGATTGTCTGATTCAGGGCCGCACGGCGCAGACTGCGCGGGTACCCCGCCTCTGACAGGCGCAAGCTGTAGAGCCAATGACCGTCCCGGGCGAGCACCGCCGTCCCCCCCGGTTGTCCGGACAGATCAACCAGGCCACGCAGCCGACTGCTGCTGTTGTCAGCCCGATTGGCGAGGCTATAGGCCAGCACTGTGTCATCCTGCTGCATCCACAGGTACAACCCCTCGTCTTCGACAGACAACAGCCGCGCCTGTCCCGCCAGGGCATTATACTGGTTCAGCTCGTAGTACAGATGGGTGGCGTTGGTGCCATTGAGCGACAGACTTGCCAGCTGAACCGGTTTGCCCGGCTCTTGATAGAGAAGATGCAGTGTCTCGTCCTGCACCAGAGCCTGCACCGGCACCCCCCGCTGCAACACGCCGTTTGCGGGCGGCTGGTACAAAAGTGCCCCGCCCTGCTGCGCGCCAGACGGTTCCCTCCCAGGCCCCGGGAGCCGGAAGCGGCTCACACGCAGCAAGCCGTTGAGGTCATTCTCCCGCCTGAAAGGGTAGCGCTGCCGGGTCACCAGCAACCACTGGCTGTCACCCGGCGTCAAGGCCTGCACAACTTCATTCGGGTAGTGGAGTCCGCCATCAAACGCACAAGGCAAGGGCACGGATGCCAGCGTCGGGAAAGACACCTCACTCAAGCGCAGGCTGTCATGCAGCTGACGCCAGTCGTCCGGCTCAAGGCTGTTGTACACAATAGAGTCCGGCTGGCCGGTGGCGTTATACGGCTGCTCGCACCTCAGGTTTCCCGCCTGATAACCGGCCCTGTCAATCAGGCTTGATGCCATGCATTGCGTTCTTGCGCCCCGGCGGGAGAACAGCGGCACGCCTGCCAGCCCACCAGAGTAGAGCCGTACCTGCGCTTGCCGTGCAGGTCCCAGCAGGATGCGCTCGGCCTCGCCCCTGTGCGCCACTGCCTGCAAAATGCCGCCCTCCAGATTCCTGTGCTGCACCTGCAAGCTATGCACCGCCGCGCTGGAAACCAGACTGGCTCGTGCCACTCCTGGGGGTAGCTCTCCCGCTCCGGTCGCGTTCCTGGACGCCAGTGACGCGTCCAGGGAGCTGGCCCGCACGACATTGTTGCGACAATTGATCTGCGCCACCCATAACCACTCTTCGGCAGGGACTGGTACAGCAGCGGAACACCCCAGATCGCCGTACCCCAGACTGGCACAGGCATGCCCCTCTGCGGCAAAAGATCCCGCAGTTGACCTGATATTGTCCGCGTCAGCCGTAAGGCTGTTGCCGTGCAGCAGCTCCTGCACACTGGCAATGCGGACCTGCGCACCAGCCGGGTCGCCCAACAGCCCCAGCGCAGCAACGCTGGCCCGGGCACTGCTGTTGGCTGGTCCCTGCCCCATTTCATCGGTGTCAAACCGGTGGAAAGAAGCCCGGGCATACAACCAGTTTACTCCCAGCCTGTGCTGCACAATGCTCTGAGGACCGCCTGCTGCTATGGTCCCCAGCCCCAGACTGGCAACAGCTCTGTGCAAACAAGGCGGGCTACAGAACGCAGAGGGAGGCAAAGCCTGGGCCGACAGGCTGTTATAGAAGGCTCTTTCCAGTCGGACCTCGTTGCGCGCACCGACGGTCCTGGCCACCAGCCCGACCTCTGCGGTTCCTGCTCCTGCGGCCGCGAACCTGTTGTTGTGAAACCGGGTAATACGCAGAGAATTGGCGTCCTGCATCTCACCGATGAGCGCTGCCCGGCTGCCGTTACGCGTCTCCAGCTGACTGCCACCCACCGCAAGGGTAATGGAGCTGTCACGGATGGCCCCGAACAAGAGCGCATCGCCCTGCGGCCTGATCCAGTTGACGTGCAGCAAGTGCTCTCCACCCTCAAGACGGCCGGTGAAGGGATGCGTGCTGTTGCCTATTGGCAGGCTCCGGGTCTGGTCGCCATCGATAACGGCACCTTTCACCAACCGATAGCAGCCATCGAGGTCGTCCTTGATGCGCGTAAAGTTGTCTCGGCCCAGAGGAATCCATGCGCCATTACAGGACGCAGAACCTCTGGTACGTTGACTGGCATGATCATCTGTCTCCTGTGGTGCGGCATTCTTTCTGCGACCCGGTGCAACAACAAAGTCGTCCAGCGCCCCGGCACGGCGCTGCTGGCGTAGACTGCCCGCTGGGAGAACGGAGCCGCTGCGAGCGCAGGCAGGGCGCAGCTGTTGCGCCCTGCCTGCTTTTTTCCGTTTTTTCCGCGACAAGGGTGCTGACCGACGCTCCCGAAGTTCGGTGTCATAACCGGCATCCGTTGTGGCGCGCTGCGCTGAGGCGGCTGTCTCCCGCACCCGTACCCCAGCGTGTTTTTTTGCGTGCACCTGTCGCGCGACCGAAGACGTTTGGGAAAGCCTCTGTGCGGTGCCGGTGGCCCGTTTGCGCCGCCCACCTGGCGCCACCCGTCGTGGACCTGCAAATGACAGGGCTGTCACTGTCTGCAGTACTGCCGCCCGTGCCCCCGGTTGACCAAGTCCTCCTCTGGCGCGACCGGTCTGCGCCGCAAAGTTGGTGTAATTGGTGGTGCTGACGTTATTCATCTTCAAATCTCACCTTGCTGAGAGTCAGTCTGCACGCCAACCCGCCTCCAGGCTGGCTACAGACCCGGGCGGACATTCGCCACAGTGCCCCGATTTGGTCAGCGAGAAAGAAACAAGGTTCCGTGCCGGTAACAACCTTGCGACCGGAACCCTGGCCCGACATTTTTTCTGGCACCGGAGATACTGAAGAACAGGCACAGCTGCCTGAGGATGATCTACCGCCCTGCTGCACCTTTCTGGCGCGCCAGCTGCCGCCGATGACGGCCGTGCCTGACCTGAGAGCACTTCCCTGATGCCTGCGCTGACAGCGGCCCGTCATCTCATTGATATGGCAGGCTGACCTGCGCCGGAGATGTCGCCCTGGGTTTCCGCTACAGCTGAGGCAGCTGCTGCCCCCTGCCGGACGCCAGCCAGCCTTGTCAGCCCTGGAAAAACTCTCCGGCACCTGACGGGTACACAAGCGCCATTGAGGCCCGGTGCTATAGCGAGGTTTCTTCAAATTCGGCGTCGTCCTGCGCCTCCTCCACCACCGCCTGCTCCCTGGCGGGAATCACCACATTGAGATCATTTGGATTGACCTGCATCAGCCTCCCCTGGAACGCAGGAGGCTGTCTTCTCCCGGCGACGATTGACAATAGTGCTCGCCCAGAGGGGACAGCCAAGCCGACTCCACAAACACAGGCTACCAGCGCCAGTCCAGATCCCACTGCAGCACCAGCGATCAGACCCAGGTTGGACGCGTTGCCTTCAGTGCCCCCAATGCCTTCAGTGCCTCCAGGGCCCCCAGTGCCCCCAGGGCCCCCAGTGCCCCCAGGGCCCCCAGTGCCCGGGGGCTCTGTCCCTTGCGTTGCTGCCAGCCTTTGACCGTTACATATGAACTGCAACCATCCCAGACACCCCCCGCCTTCTGACAAATACGCCCGCAAACACGAATCTGATTCACGCGAACGCTGCAAGTCCGCCACAGACAGGACTCTCACCCATCCGTTGCCATCCAGAATCAGGCGCGCGCCCGGGAACACAGATCCCTGCCAGACGTCCTGCCAGTGGGGATCAAGTCTCTGGGTGGTGGCACGGCGCAAACTGCCCGCCTGCTCCCCTGATGCGAGCAGGCTGTAGAGCCAGTGACCGTCCCAGGCAAGCAAATGCGTCCTCCCCGGTTGCCCGGACAGATCAACCACACCACGCAGCTGACTGCGGCTGTTGCCACCCGGATTTGTGAGGCTATAGACCCGCAAGAAGTTATTGCGCTCCATCCACAGGTACAACCTCTCGTCCTGGACAGACAACAGCCGCGCCTGTCCCGGCAGGGCATCATACTGGCTCAGCTCGTAGTGCAGATTGGTGGCGTTGGTGCCATTGAGCGACAGCCTTGCCAGCTGAGGCGGTTTGTTCGGCTGCTGGTAGAGAAGATGCAGTTTCTCGTCCAGCACCAGAGCCTGCACCGGCATCCCCCCCTGCAACACGCCGTTTGCGGGCGGCTGGTACAAAAGCGCCCCGCCCTGCTGCGCGCCAGACGGTTCCCCCGAACGACCCGGAAGCCGGTAGCGGCTCACACGCAGCAAGCCGTTGAGGTCATTCTCCCGCCTGAACGGGTAGCGCTGCCGGGTGACCAGCAACCACTGGCTGTCATCCGCCGTCAAGGCCTGCACAGCTTCATTCGGATAGTGGAGTCCGCCATCAGACGCACAAGGCAAGGGCACGGGTGCCAGCGCCGGAAAAGACACCTTACTCAAGCGCAGGCTGTCATGCAGCTGACGCCAGTCATCCGGCTCAAGGCTGTTGTACACAATCGGGTCCGGCTGACGGCTGGCATTATGCGGCTGCTCGCACGTCAGGTTTCCCGCCTGATAACCGGCCCTGTCAATCAGGCTGGATGCCATGCATTGCGTCCTTGCGCCCCGGCTGGAGAACAGCGGCACGCCTGCAAACCCGCCAGCATAAAGCCGTACCCGGGCTTGCCGTGCCGGTGCCAGCAGGATGCGCTCGGCCTCGCCCCGGTCCGCCAGGGCCTGCAAACTGCCGCCCCCCACATTCCTGTGCTGCACCTGCAAGCTATGCACCGCTGCACTGGAAACCAGACTGGCCCGCGCCGTTCCTCCGGCTGGCTCTCCCGCTCTGGTCGCGTTCCCGGCCGCCACTGATGCGTCCCGGGAGCTGGCCCGCACGGCATTGTTGCGACAATTGATCTGCTCCACCCATAACCACTCTTCGGCAGGGACTGGCACTGCTGAGGAACACCCCAGATCGCCGTATCCCAGACTGGCGCAGGCATGCCCCGCCGTCGCGAAAGATCCCGCAGTGGACCTGATGTTGTCTGCCTCAGCCGCAAGGCTGTTGTCGTACAGCAGCTCCTGCACACTGGCAATGCGTACCTGGGCACCAGCCGGGTCGCCCAACAGCCCCAGCGCAGCAACGCTGGCCTGGGCACTGCTGTTGGCTGGTCGCTGCGCCATTTCAGCCGTGCCCAACCGGTGGAAAGAAGCCCGGGCCTGCAACAGATTTCCTCCCACCCTATGCTGCACAATTCTCTGAGGACCGCCTGCTGCTATGGTTCCCAGACCCAGACTGGCAACAGCTCTATGCAAACAAGGCGGGCTACAGGACGAAGAGGGAGGCAAAGCCCGGGCCGACAGGCTGTTATCGAAAGCGCTTTCCAGCCGGACCTCGTTGCGCGCGCCGGAGGTCCTGGCCACCAGCCCGACCTCCGTCGTGCCTTCTCCCGAGGCCGCGAACCTGTTGTGGTAAAACCGGGGAATACGCAGAGAATTGGCGTCCTGCATCTCACCGATGAGCGCCGCCCGGCTGCCGTCAAGCGCCTCCAGCTGACTGCCGCCCACAACAAGGGTAATAGAGCTGTTACGGATGGCACCGAACAAAAGCGCATCGCCCTGCGGCCTGGTCCAGTTGACGCGCACGCCGTACCAGCCACCCTCAAGCGTGCCGGTGAAGGGATGCGTGCTGTTGCCTATTGGCAGGGCCCGGGTCTGGTCGCCATCGACAAAGGCAGATTCCACCATCCGATAACAGCCATCCAGGTCATCCTTGATGCGCGTAAAGTTGTCGCGGCCCAGAGGAATCCATGAGTCACTACAGGACGCAGAATCTGTGCTGCGTTGCTGAACATGATGCTCCCATCGTACGGCATTTCCTCTGCGATCCGGTGCAACAGCAAAGTCGTCCAGTGCCCCGGCGCGGCGCTGTTGGCGTCGGCTGTCCGCTGAGGGAACGGAACCGCTGCGACCGCCGGCCTGACGTAGCTGTTGGACCCTGTCTGCTTTTTTCCGTTTTTTCCGCGACAAGGGTGCTGACCGACGTCCCCGCCGTTCGGTGTCATAGTCGGCATCTGTTGTGGAACGCTGCGCAGAAGCGGCCGTTTCCCGCACCCGGACCCCGGCCTGTTTTTTTGAGCGCACCTGTCGCACGACCGAAGACCTTTGGGAAAGGCTCTGTGCGGTGCCGGTGGCCCGTTTGCGCCGCCCACCGGGCGCCAGCCGTCGTGGACCTGGAAACGACAGGGCTGTCACTATCTGCAGTACTGCCGCCCGAGCCCCCGGTTGACTGAGCCCTCCTCTGGCGCGACCGGTCTGCAACGAGGAGTTACTGAAGTTGGGGGAGCTGACGTTATTCATCTTCAAACCTCACCTTGCTGATAATCAGTCTGCACGCCAACCCGCCTCCAGGCAGGCTACAGACTCGCGTGGGACGAACCTCCCGCAGCTTCGGGTTGGGCAACAGGAACAACACAAAGTTCCCTGTCAGCAGATACAATTTTTACAGCGACCTGATGTCGGTGCCTTGTGACGCCGGGGACACTGGAGGATGGGAAGGGTCTGGCGCGGGTGATGCCTTGTGTGCGCCCGGTGCCGGACTGACGTCAGCCACAGCCGGCCCTGACAGCGCAGCCGCAGAGCCTGCCGCTCCTGTGAACGCGGCTCTATCCGTTCCTGCGGCTCGGCTTGCTGCCGGGCACGGGACCGCTGCATCAGTGCCTGATGCTGCAGCCTCTGCTGAGCGAGCCGGCCTTGTCACCGGCACCGGTCACATTGTGCGTCTGGGCGTCTTGCTGGTGTCGCTGGCAGGAGGAGAATACGGCCACCGATCCTGGAACCTCTCCGGCACCACAGTCGGCGGATTTGGGTGTGTGAGATACAGCCTGGCGCCGGCCCCCGCCTTCGCCGGGATGACGCCGGAGTACGCGAGCGCGCACTCCGGCGGTCAGCAGGAAAATTTTCAGGCTGTGGAAAACCGGGAATACTTTTTTTTCAGGACAGCGATGCTCTCTTCCATGGCGTTGTAAAGGGCCCGCCTCAAGCATTCTGGCAGGTGAACGCTTTGGAAGACCGTTATAAATTTCATGTCTTCAGGATGCCTGGCAGCCTGTTGGGCAGCTCTGTCGAACAGTTTCACCACTTGCTCTTCCAGATTGTCCGGGAAGTTCTGGCGCAGGGTTTCGATGTCTGATTCCGTAACAAGCTTCAGGTCTTTCCAGAATTTCTTCCAGAGTTCGTGATGCTCCAGTGTTGGGCGCAGCACTATCCTTCTTACCATCTGCGCACGGGCCATTCCCTGCATTGTCATTGTGCGGATGAGATTATTGACTTCGGCGTTGCTGCC
>MPMQ01000058.1 GCA_002238585.1 Kistimonas sp. bin40
GGTGTTGCTGTCGACCTTGCCGCCTCTGTTTGTGGCTGTGGCGGGCAACTGACCGCATGAGAGCAGCTTGCGTAGTGGCTCGTTGGCAAATTCGTCATATCTTGTATGCGTTTCCAGCATACCGGTCTGTCAAGCGGTCCGACGTCGCCCATTGCCAGAACAAGGCGAGTCAGCTCTTGCACATAGGGCTGGTTCACTGGCAGCAGCAGCGTTGCGGTCTCGATCTCATCCAGCTCAAACAGCTTCTCAGCCGCAGCGATGCTGCCCCCGAAACGGCCCTGATACCAGAGTTGCTGCCAGCGTTTGTAAAACGCCCGCATCAGAGGGCCGTCAGACTCGGGAGGATCCAGCGGTAGTCCCGACTCTTGCCACTGTGCCTGTGCAAGGCGATTGAGTGTTTCACTGCGGGCCTCCTGCTCTGTCAGCTCCTCGCTCAGGATGATGCGATGCTGTTGTGCATTGATATTGGCATGGCGCCCCCGCTTGACCTGCCAGGGGGCGTCAAGTTCGTCCATCGTCGTGTTGAGCCAGTGGGTCAGTTCGCGGTCACAGCGGTCACTGTGCAACGCCGGGCTGGCAAGCTGCTCCGCCAGCAGCCGTTGGGGGCAGATGTCGGCCGCTATCAGATAGATCTGGTAGTACTGCTCCAGCAGTCTTGTCAGCACCGGCTGGGTGAGCGGGCCGGTGCTGGCCGCAGCCCGGGCCAGCGCCTGCAGATCCAGGGCGGTCGGCTGCAGGGAAACGCCCTGCTCCAACAACAGCTGACGCAGATGACAGTGGATCCGGCTTAATTGCCGGGCACTGCTGGCTCCCTGAGAGTTGGCGGGCAATACCCGTCGGGCTATCTGCTCCAGCTCATCAGCGTTATAGCTGCGCAGCGGTACATAACGGAAGCGTCCTTTCAGCGCCGGTGACAAGGGTTTGCGGCCAGTGTAGCCCGGTGGGTTGACAGTGGCGAACAGGTGAAAGCCCGGGTGGGCATTGCCGGCCAGAATAGCGTTGAGCTCGCCTTCCAGATACGCGCTGGGAATCAGGTTCATTTCTGAAATGACAAGAATCTGGCCGTGCACCTGGGCACTGCGGATATGGCTCGCCAACGTCTCCCACGAACAGTCACAGGCATTGAGCGGAACCACCCTGGGCATGCGCTCGCCGCGCTCACGCAGCTGGGCACTGTAACTGGCGAGCAGATGATTGAGGGTGGCATCCTTGCCACGACCGGTCGGGCCTTCGATCAGGGTCGCCTGGCGGCCGCCGTGCCTGACACCCTGTTGAAATGCAGCCTGGCAGCGCATCAGATCCTGCGCCAGACAGTCGGCCAGCTCGGACACAGCAGCAATAGAGGTATCAAAGCCGGGATGGTTCCTGCCGGTAATGGCTCTGAAAAAGCTCATGGTCATTGCCAGTGTCTGCGTTTTGAGCAACGCCAGTGCACTTTCATCCAGCGGATGACGATGGGCGAACCAGCAACGCAGGGCATACTCGCCGTCCTGGTTCTCGTCCGGCAGCGACAAGCCCACCACATCCTGCCAGGCCTGCCAGACCAGGGTATTGAGATAAGCCTGGGTCAGAGTGGAACCGGCGGCGTGCTGTTGCAGGTACCAGCCAATCCAGGCACAGCTATCGG
Organism: Kistimonas sp. bin40; assembly: GCA_002238585.1. Lineage (GTDB taxonomy): Bacteria > Pseudomonadota > Gammaproteobacteria > Pseudomonadales > Endozoicomonadaceae > Sansalvadorimonas. Next base: position 1,628 of record MPMQ01000058.1, read on the forward strand.
CCAGATCCCGAGGTGTAAATCCGTAGTCAGGCAACAGTGGCGGCAAGTGTTTCCAGAGCGCCATAACAGCCCCGGCGGTATGGGTGACAGCTGTCTGTAATTCGGCTTCGTGTACCACCGGGGCCAGGTGTCTGCACAGTGCCGGTTCAACCACCCGGTCCTGCAAGAAAGCCTGATCCAGCGGTGGGTAATGCAAGTGTTGCAGCCGATCCATGAGTGTGTTGTCCATGTCACGGCCGTCATAGCAGAGTGGGTTGCCGGTCAGGATAACCCTGTGGCGAGGGCTGACAGTCATTGGCTGGCCGTCTACGTAGACGCAGGGAGGCTGGTTCCACAGACCTTTCAGACAATCGAGCAGACCTTTTTGTGCCAGATTGGCTTCATCCAGAACCAGGGTGAGATAGTCGTCTGTCGGTCCGGGCTGTGTTTTTATCCAGGCCATGAGCGTCTGTTCCAGCCGCTCCATAGAGCGACCACCAGCACTGCCTGAGTCTTTCCAGACCCAGGTGTGTACCAGTTCCCGCTCGCTGGTGGCCGGACCAATGGATGCTATCCAGGCGTGCCCTGATTGCGCCGCCAGCAGACTGGAAAAGTAGCTTTTTCCGGTGGCGGTTTCGCCTTCAACAAACAGCACGGGTGACTGTTCCAGCCGGGCTTTGAGTCGGGCCAGACGTCGCTGCTGGCGGTCAGACTGATTCTGACGGCTGTGCAGCATGTCCAGAGCCAGCTGATCCATGGGGGCCGGCAGCTGGCCGGACCAATGCAGAAGACTGGCCAACCCTTGTTTGATGGCCGCGAGTTTTTGCGCCTCCTGGCTGTGCTGGTCGTCTGCCACAGACTGGCATTGCCAGGCGATGGTCTCGATCATGCGACTCATGTTTTGTTGGCCAGGGCGGGGCATCCAGCCGCTGGCCAGGGCGTCCTGCAGTCGTTTGATCCGGCTACTGGAACGAACCGGCAAGGACGCGTAGCGGCCGACCAGCACGGGATCAGGTTTGAGCGCCAGCTCAAGGGCGGCACGCTGCGCCGGTGGAGCCTGAGTAACGACAAGTGCCGTCATGAGATCAGTGCGTTGTTCGTCAATGATGTCAAAACGCAATGACAGACTATTGAACAGGCAGGGAGAGAAGGCGCGTGCCAATGACCAGAAGTGGTTCTGGATAAAGTGTGCATCCAGTTTTTTGAGGGGGGCCAGCAGCTGCGTCAGACGCTCCACATCAACCCAGTGTTGCGGTTGTGGATCGGGGAGCAGCTGTTCACACATGACTTTCATATAGTCGCGTACTGACTGGTTGGCCCGGGTCGCGTGGGTCAGGACACCGTTGATGGCCTTGCGCCAGTGGTGGGGCTGGCAGTCGGTGGCACGGTCGGCCTGCTGCGCCTGGCGGGCGGCTGTGATCAGACTGTCGAGCAGTGGGGCATTCAAGGTCGGCAAAGGACTGCACCGGGTGGTTTGTGCTTCCAGAACGGCGTCATAGGCCTTGTACAGGGCCTGGATAGCCTGGCGGGGCATGTCGTCAACGCTGATCCCATGTCGTAGCGCGCTGATATTCCAGCAGTCAAGGGGACTGATGGACGCTGCCGACTTGAGGGCGGCGGCCCACAGTGGCGTCGTGCAACGCAGTTCTTCCGGCCAGAGCACATGAATGTTGGCACGCGGCCAGGTCCGGAGACGACCGTTGATGGTCACCGACGGCGGCGCAAGACACAGGCTTTCCAACAGCTGCTGCAGCCCGGGGTTGGTGTGCAACCCCTGTATGACCACCGGTGTTCCCTGTTCCAGTGCCTGCTGCAGATCGGTTGTGTGTCGGCCGAACCGGGGGGGGCGTTCCGATTGCACAAACAGATTGTCGAACAGCTGGTTGGCGGAAGTGTTGGCGTTGATTTGCAGGGTCAGCGGCGGCGGTGACTGCTGCTGCCACGCACAAGGCAGCTGAGTTTCGTCTGCGTAGAGGCTGGCCCTGACTGCTGGTGACCAACGGGACCAGGTCTGGCTGTCTGTGGTCGCACCGCTCCTGGATGCGAGCGCAGCGGGCTGCTCGATGCCGGGAGCCAGGAGGATATCCGGTGTGATGTCCGTTTTTTCAAAGAGGTTGTGCAGCTGGCCCAGCAACAAAAACCATTCAGCTTCTGTCAGGGAGGAGGTAACGAGAAGCAGGACCCCTTGTGCGAGCTGCGTCATAAGACTGGTGTTGGGAACACTGCAACCTTCGTCGTTTACGGCAACCGGATTCAACCACTGCGGCAGATTGGTTTGATTGACGACCACGAGATTGGCAGGCAAAACAGCCAGGCTGCTGACGTCGGCAATCCGCACAACAGTTGTGCTCAGATACGTCAGTTCCTGCTTGTCTACTGGCTCGTGATAAAAACGGACATCAGGGGGCAGCTGTCGCTGGATGCCGTTGGCCTGGTAATGCCCCAGTCGCATAAGCTGGCCGAGATGTTGTTGTAGCTCGGGATTGTCGGCCACAGGACCGCGCAGCAGCAGGGACTGGCCTGGCAGGATTTTTTCAAGGGCACCGGGCAGATGGCAGATCCGGCCCGCCATGTTGACGCCCGGACCGCCGTACAACAGGCGGCGCCAGTCCTGGCTGAGATGCAGGTTGACAGGCACAAGGGGCGGCAGACTGTCGGAGGGTCCCGGCCAGGGCATCACCGCCTGAGGCTGCGGGGAGGAGACCTCCATGGCCGTGCTGTCAGGGGGAGTCTGCCAGCTATTGCCGGGGCGATTGATACGGCGCCAGAAATCACCGCCGGGTGCACTGCTGTTATTGTTTTTGGGTATCTGGTCACGGCTGGCCAGCACTGTTATTGAGACCTGTGCCCCCACCGGGACTTTGGTGCGGGAGGGCTTGTGGTACAGCATGGGCTGGACCGGGTCGAGCAGATCGTTGAACGCGGCGATTTCCTCGCCGGTCATCGGGCGCAGATCCAGAACCAGGTGCAATGCCCGGCCATCGTTGTCAAACAACCTGCCTTCCCGTAGCAGGTGCTGACCATTCTCCTGGATGCTGAGTCGGCTGACCAGATTATCGCGCGCGAGGCCATCGGGCTGTGTCATCAGGATGATGTCGGCCTGCGGCTGTTGTGCGGCGCAGCTTGCCAGAAGGCTGTGCAGTTCCCGCTCAGAGTCAATGAACTGGAAATCAAAACGGGGAGCCCGGGTGTTCTCCGGTACGCAAGGTTCCACTGTCCGCATACCGGTGTGGGAGACCGGGCTGCCAGGGGGATCGCCCGCGAGTGTGAGACGAGCGGTCTGGGCGCATACCCTGTTGAGTTTCGGGGGGGACCCCGGTGCGCTACTGTCCCAGGGTGCAAGGCGCTTTCCCCCAACTTGTTGTGAATATCCTGACGTGGCTTTGCATTGGCTGCTGTCCATGATCCTTCCCTTGCATTTTGATTTCTGTATGTTTGTTCATCTGAGATGATGGACAGCGCAGCAATCAAAAGGTTTCAGGGGTTGCAGGAGTTTCAGGGGCGGGAATAGTGGTCGCTTTACACGCATCCGGGGATTCTTTGGAAAGACACGCCAGGTCCTCGTGCTCTGGCACGCATCTCTTTCACAAAGAAAAAGACAGTGGGCAATGGTGCATGACTGGCTTGCTGTCGCTTGTTGGTGCGCGGAATGCGCGTTATTGGCTGTCCATGGATCGCTTTCAGATGGTCTCAGGGCCGACAAAAGTTCCCGGCGTGCCGGGTGCCGGTTGGATATCCATGGGCCTGGACGTGTCAGGTGCGCACCAGGTGACCGCCGGCACGCAAGCGCCGGTCTCTTCTTTGATTCTGTCTCGCCATTGCGGGTCACTGAGCACCAGAAAGTATGCCAGGTCCGTGTTGTCCAGGTTGCGCAAGCCTGAATCGGGATCATGACTGAGGAACAGTCTGAGGTATTCGCGGTTTCTCCCTATAGTGAAGGTGTTGCTGCACTGGTGCCCGCCCGCCTTGAGCAGAGTATGACGGTTGGACATTCGCACAAACAGCCATCGCAAAGCCCCCCGGTGTTGTTTGATGAACATCAAGTGCTGCTCCAGGCAGGGCGCGTCCGTGTCGGTAAACTGCCGCATACAGGCTGTCAGTTGCCCGGGCTTTAACGGCTGGAAGCCTGAAGTCCGCCACCCTTGCCATACACGTGTCGCCCAGAGTGCGGTCATGGCGGCTTGGCTGTCTGTGATGTTCCTGTAGACGTCCTCGTAAGCAAGCCGTTCCTCCCTGCGAGGTTTGGTCACAGTTCTCAGACAATGGAAAAAACAAGAGGGGCCGGGGGCCAGCCGACGTGCGGATTCTCTGGGTCCGAACTCATGCAGCAACTCAAACAACAACAGTTCCAGCGCAGGCATGTGGACCAGACCGGCGAGCGGGTCGGGCATAGTGTTCAGCAGCATGCAGCGCAGGGCCAGACGCTTGTGACAATCAACGAACACCGACTCAGGCGACCCGTCACTTTGGGTCTGGGAGGGGGGCAGGTCTTCCCGACCCAGCATATGCAACAGATCATGCACGGCGAAACTGAGGGGGGACATCAGACGACCGTCAGCCGCCTGCGCATAATTCATTGTCAGGCCGACAGGATGCACGGGAAGGTGGCTGAAACGGCAAAAGTCGGCAACAGTCAGGGGATGGAAAGAGGGGTAAAGCAACAGATTCTGGTTATGCAGCGTCTCCAGCAGCACTTCCGGCAGGGCCAGGATATTGTGCGGGAGAAGATCAGCTGCCATCTGGCGGTGAAAGCTGTTATCGAAGGGAAGTGCTGCCAGCAGTGCCAGGACTTGCTGCTCCTTGAGAGCGGGCACGTAGCTTTCAATGTGCGACTCCAGATCCGGCTGGGCGGTCAGTAAAGGACGAAGCACCAGCCTGCACGTAATGAGTTCGCACAGGATCATCAGCGACAGAGCCAGACGGAACGTTTTCTTGTAAGGAGCCTTGCGGGCATCCACCAGGGTTGTCGTCTGGCTGGCCAGTCGATCCAGGGCACTGACTTCATCCGGCGTCAAAGCACCGCAGAAGTGGTTTCCCGCCTGTATATGCCTGATGAAAGACTGCATGTCTTTCAGGGTGGTCAGCAGGGGGGCGAACGCGAACTCTCCGGCCCGGGCCTCGACCGTCCGACGCTCCTGCAGCAGCTGCTGGATCTTGTCCAGTGTCGCGGGTTCTTTGGACTGGTCGCGCCACCAGGTGTCTTCACCCAGCTCCAGACGGACGCGAGGAGACGCGATCAGACTCTCCAGTGGCTTGTCGGGGGCTGGCAGATAATTGATCCGCAGAGCGGGATCGGTAAAGTGCACGTAGCTGGCAAACGGCAGCGGCGCAGCATCCGGGGCCAGGTCCGGTGGAGCGGGTTCTGTGGCCTGAAGAGACGGGGACAGCAAGGTGCCCGTCTCTGCCGCTCGCTTTTCGGTGATCAGGGTTGCAGGCAGCGGTCGAACCTTGTGTCTTCCACAGGGGCCAGAGAACACTGCCGTTGCGTCGGGGTTACAGGCCCCGGTGCTTACAAAATTGATGGCACCGCCCTGACTTATTCCCGGGCTGTTCATGAATCACTCCGTGTCTTTTGCGATAGCTTTCAGGTTGGAGAGCCGCAGCCGACAAAAGTTCCCGGCGTGCCGGGTGCCGGCTGGATGTCCATGGGCTCTGGCGTGTCAGCTGTGCACCAGCTGACATCCGGCACGGGGGCGCCGGTCTGTTCTTTGATCCTGTCCCGCCATTGCGGGTCACCCAGCGCCAGAAAGTATGCCAGGTCAGTGTTGTCCAGGTGGCGCAAGCCTGAAGCGGGATGATGGCTGAAGAACAGGCTGAGGTCTTCGCTGTTTTTTCCGATAGTGAAGGTGTTGCTACACAGGTATTCGCCAGCCGTGAGCAAAGAATAACGCCTGGATGTTCGCACAAACAGCCATCGCAAAGCCCCTCTGTGTTGCTTGATGAACATCAAGTGCTGCTCCAGTCGGGGCGCATCCGTTTCGATAAACTGCTTCATACAGGCTGTCAGTTGCCCGGGCTGTAACGGCTGGAAGCCTGACGTCTGCCAGCATTGCCATAAACGTACCGCCCAGAGTGCGGTCATGGTGGCTTCACTGTCTGTGATATTCCTGTAGATGTCCTCGAAAGAACGCCGATCCTCCCTGCGAGGTCTGGTCAGAGTTTGCAGACAATGGAAAAAAATAGAGGGGCGCCAGGCCAGCCGACTGGCGGATACTTTGGGTTTGAGCTCATGGACCAATTCAAATAACAGCAGTTCCAGCGCAGGCATGTGGACCAGACCGGCCAGCGGGTCGGGCATGTCGGGCATGTCGGGCATAGTGTTCAGCAGCATGCAGCGCAGGGCCAGACGCTTGTGACAATCAACGAACACAGACTCAGGCGACCCGTCACTTTGGCCATGGGAGGGGGCCAGGTCTTTCCGATCGAGCATATGCAACAAATCATGCACGGCGAAACTGAGAGGGGGCATCAGACTACCGTCAGCCGCCTGCGCATAATTCATTGTCAGGCCGACAGGATGCACGGGAAGGTGGCTGAAGTGGCAGAAGTCGGTAACAGTCAGGGGATGGAAAGTGGGGTAAAGCAACAGATTCTGGTTGTTCAGCGTCTCCAGGAGCACTTCCGGCAGGGCCTTGACATTCCACGGGAGCAGATCATCTGCCGTCTGGCGGTTAAAGTTATCACCGAAGGGAAGTGCTGCCAGCACTGCCAGGGCTTGCTGCCGCTTGAGGGCGGGCGCGAAGTTTTCAAAGTGCCATTGCAGATCCGACCTGGCTGTCAGTAAAGGACGAATGACCTGCCTGCGCGTAATAAGTTCACACAGGACCATCAGCGACAGAGCCAGACGGACCGTATTCTTGTAAGGAGCCTTGCGGGCATCCACCAGTCTTGTCGTCTTTTTGGCCAGGCGATCCAGGGCACTGACTTCATCCGGCGTCAAAGCACCGCGGAACTGGTTTCCCGCCTGTATATGCCTGATGAAAGACTGCATGTGTTTCAGGGTGGTCAGCAGGGGGGCGAACTCGAACTCCCCGGCCTGAGCCTCGACCGTCTGACGTTCCTGCAGCAGCTTCTGGATCTTGTCGAGTGTCGCAGGTTCTTTGGACTGGTCGCGCCACCAGGTGTCTTCACCCAGCTCCAGACGGACGCGAGGAGACGCGATCAGACTCTCCAGTGGCTTGTCGCCGTCTGGCAGATAATTGATCCGCAGCTCGGGATCGGTAAAGTGCACGTAGCTGGCAAACGGCTGCGGCGCAGCATCCGGGGCGCAGTCTTGTGGAACAGGTGCTTTGCACTCAGGCAACGCAGGCAGGAAGGTGCCCGTCCCTGCTGTCTGGCTGATGATCGCCGCCCCGGCCTGCGGTTGAACGCTGCGCCCCCCGTACTGGCCTGAGAGCGCTGCCGTTGCCTCGGGGTTACAGGCCCCGGTGCTGGCAAAATTTGCGACGACGCCATGATTTATTTCGTGGCTTTCCATGAATCACTCCTTACTTTTTCCAGGTGGCCCTCATGTATTTGAAGGCCCAGGCCGAAAAAAGTTTCCGGCGTGCCGGATGCAGGTCAGATTTCCATGGGCTCTGGCTCGTCAGGTGCGCACCAGCTGGCTTCCGGTACGGGAGCACCGGTCTGTTTTTTGATTACGCCCCGCCATTGCGGGTCACTGAGCACCAGAAAGTATGCCAGGTCAGTGTTGTCCAGATTGCGCAAGCCTGAATGGGGATCATGGCTGAAGAACAGTCCGAGGTATTTGCGCTTTTTGCCGATAGTGAAGAGGTTGCTACATGCGTGTCCGCCAGCCTTGTCCAGAGTATGACGGCCAGATGTTCGCACAAACAGCCATCGCAACGTCCCCCGGTGTTGCTTGATGAACGTCAAGTGCTGCTCCAGTAGGGGCGCATCCGTTTTGATAAACTGCTGCATACAGGCTGTCATTTGCTCGGGCTTTAACGGCTGGAAGCCTGCAGTCTGCCACCCTTGCCATAAACGTACCGCCCAGAGTGCGGTCATGGCGGCTTTGCTGTCTGTGATATTCCTGTAGACGTCCTCGTAAGAACGCCGATCCTCCCTGCGAGGTCTGGTAACAGTTTTCAGACAATGGAAAAAAAGAGAGGGGCGCAGGGCCAGCCGACTTGCGGACTCTTCGGGGCCGAGCTCATGGACCAGCTCAAACAACAACAGTTCCAGCGCAGGCATGTGGACCAGATCGGCCAGCTGGGCGGGCATAGTGTTCAGCAGCATGCAGCGCAGGGTCAGCCGCTTTTGACAATCAACAAACACAGACTCAGGCGACCCGTTACTTTCGACATGGCCGGGGGCGATGTCTTTCCGATCGAGCATATGCAACAGGTCATGCACGGCGAAACTGAGGGGAGGCATCAGACGACCGTCAGCCGCCTGCGCATAATTCATGGTCAGGCCGACAGGATGCACGGGAAGGTGGCTGAAGCGGCAGAAGTCGGCAAGGGTCAGGGGATGGAATGAGGGGTAAAGCAACAGATCCTGGTTATTCAGCGTCTCCAGCAGCACTTCCGGCAGGGCTTCAACATCCCAGGGGAGAAGATCTTGTGCCGTCTGGCGGTTAAAGTTATCACCGAAGGGAAGCGCTGCCAGCAGTGCCAATGCTTGCTTCCCCTTGAGGGTGGGTGCGAAGTTTTCAAAGTGCGATTCCACACCCGGCCTGGCTTTCAGTAAGGGAGGAAACACCTGCCTGCGCGTAATGAGTTCGCACAGGACCATCAGCGACAGAGCCAGACGGAACGTTTTCTTGTAAGGAGCCTTGCGGGCATCCACCAGTGTTGTCGTCTGCCTGGCCAGTCGATCCAGGGCACTGACTTCCTCCGGCGTCAAAGCACCAGAGTATTGGTTCCCCGCCTGTATATGCCTGATGAAAGTCTGCATGTCTTTCAGGGTGGTCCGCAGGGGGGGGAACTCAAACTCCCCGCCCTGCGCCTCGACCGTCCGACGCTCCTGCAGCAGCACCAGAACCTTATCCAGTGTCGCGGGTTCTTTGGACTGGTCGCGCCACCAGGGGTCTTCCCCCAGTTCCAGACGGACGCACGGAGACGGGATAAGACTCTCCAGTGGCTGATCGTCCTCTGACAGATAATTGCTCCGCAGATCCGGATCGGTAAAGTGCAGGAAGCTGGCAAACAGCTGTGGCCTGGCATTCGGGGCCCGGTTCTGTGGAGAGGGTACGTTGGCCCGAAGCGCCGGGGACAACAAGGTGCCCGTCGCGGTCACACGCGTTTCGGTGACCGGGGTTCCAGGCAGTGGTCGAACCTTGTGTCTTCCACACTGGCCTGGAAGCACTGCCGTTGCGTCGGGGTGACAAGCCCCGGTGCCTGCACAATTGACGGCGACGCCATGATTTATTCCCTGGCTTTCCATGATTCACTCCTTGTTTTGTTCAGGTTCCCTCATGTATTTGAAGGCCGAAGCCGACCAAAGTTCCCGGCGTGCCGGATGCCGGTCAGATTTCCATGGGCTCTGGCGTGTCAGCTGCGCACCAGGTGACCTCCGGCACGCAAGCGCCGGTCTGTTCTTTGATCCTGTCTCGCCATTGCGGGTCACCCAGCACCAGAAAGTATGCCAGGTCCGTGTTGTCCAGGTTGCAGAGTCCTGAATTCTCGTCATAGCTTCTGAATAGCTTGAGTGTTACCTCTTTGGGTTCTGACTTGTAGGAGGTAGAACAAATGTGCCAGTTGTTTCTGTTAAGACAATGGATATTGGCAGTCTCTACGAACAGCCAGCGCAAAGTGCCCCTGTGTTGTGCCAGGAATGCCAGGTGCTTTTCCAGCTGGGGGGCATGGGTTTGGGTAAACTGCTGCGCACAGGTTTCCAGTTGCGCCGGGTTTAAAGGCTGAAAGTCTGCTGCCTGCCAGCACTCCCATAGCCGCACGCCCCAGAGTGCGGTCATGGCGGCCTGGCTGTCGGTGATGTTTCTGTAGATGGCCTCGTATCCCAGCCTTCTTTCCCTGCGGTTTTTTGTCAGTTCCTGCAGACAGCAGAAAAAAGGGGAGGGGCTTGCACTGATCTGTTGTGCGGACTGTCCCGGGTTGTTCTCATGAACCAGTTGAAACGACAACAGCTCCAGTGCCGGGGGCGTCACCAGATCAGGCAGTCGGGTGAGTCTTTGATCCAGAAGCATGTGGCGCCAGTGCAGACGCTTGTCACAATCACGGAACACCGCCTCCGCTGCCGTAGTGGCCTGGTCATCAAGGTCGCTGACGTCTCGCAGAACATCCATATGATCCATGTCATGGACGAGAAATGCCAACGGACTCATCAGCAGGCTGTCCGCAATCTGGACGTGATTGGTCGTAAGCCCAAGAGGATATACGGGGAGGTGACTGAAGCGGCAAAAGTCTGCAACTGTCAGGGGATAAAAGGAGGGATACATCAATAACGAGGGGTCATCCACTGTTTTCAGCAGTACTTTCTCCACAGTGCTGTTGAACATCAGGACCTCGATTGCGGGCCGACCGTTCTGACCATCAGGCCTTTCCCTGAAGGGAAGGGCTGCCAGCAGCTGCGACCGGTCAGTGGTTCTGAGGAGCAGATGGGCGGTTTGTATGCGATTAGTGCGTGTGGACAGGGCTTTCCTGAGCGGATCGAGAACCTGTCTTTTTGTGATGAGTTCATCAAGGATCATCAGCGACAGTGCCAGGCGCAGCGTACGTTTGTAAGGGGCTTTCTCTGCCCTCACCAGTTCCGCCGTGGCTTTGGCCAGCCGCTTCATGGCAGCGGCTTCCTCAAGAGTCAGCTTGCTGCGGAACTGCTTGCCTGCCCGTATATGTGCAATGAAAATCTGCATGTTTTTCAGCGTGGTCAGCAGCGGCTTGAACTCGAACTCGCCACCCTGCGCCTCCAGAACACGACGCTCTTCCAGCAATTTTCTGACATCGTCCAGGGTGTGGGCGGCTGTGGCCTGGTCGCGCCACCAAAGATCGGTTTCCAGCTGTTGTTCCTGTTCCAATGGAAAGGGAGGAGCCTCTACCCATTGTTCCAAAGGCACAAGCGACTTTGACTCATAGTTGACCCGGAGACAGGGATCCGTGAAGGGCACGTAGCTGGCAAAGGGTTCTGGTGCCGCATCCACCGTGCACTCGTGTAATCCAGACGCGCTGGCCGGCAGGGAGGCTGGCGACAAGATGGTTTGTTCGGCCGTTGGTGTTCTGACAATCTGCAACCCGGCCTGCGGTTGAACGTTGCGCCTCCCATGCTGGCCTGAGAGCACTGCCGTTGCGTCGGGGTCAATGGTCCCAGTGCGTGCAAAATTGACGGCACAGCCATGCGTTATTTTCTGGCTGTTCATGAATCACTCCTTGTCTTTTGAAATGGCTCTCAGGTTGGAGAGCCGAAGCCGACCAAAGTTCCCGGCGTGCCGGATGCCGGTCAGATTTTGCTGGGCTCTGGCGTGTCAGCGGCGCACCAGGTGACCTCCGGCACGCAAGCGCCGGTCTGTTCTTTGATCCGGTCCCGCCATTGGGGGTCACCCAGCACCAGAAAGTATGCCAGGTCCGTGTTGTCCAGGTTGCAGAGTCCGGAATCCTCGTCATAGCTGCTGAACACTGTGAGCCTCACTTCCTGTGGCCCTGAGGTGTTGAAAGTCGAACAAAAGTGCCAGTCGTTGTTGTGAAGACTCTGGAAGCTGGCAGTTTTTATGAACAGCCACCGCAAGGCACCTCTGTGTTGCGCCAGGAATGCCAGGTGTCTTTCCAGGCGGGGGGCATCTTTTTCGATAAACTGCCGGGCACAGGTTTCCAGTTGTTCCGGCTTTAAGGGCTGGAAGTCTGCTGCCTGCCAGCTCGCCCATAAACCTGCTGCCCAGAGTGCGGTCGTGGCGGCTTCGCGGTCGGTGATATTCCTGTAGATGGCCTCATATCCCAGCCTTTTTTCCCTGCGGTTTTTTGTCAGTTCCTGCAGACAGTACAAAAAAGGAAAGGGCCGGGAATTCATCTGTCCCGCAGATTCTATCGGCCAGTTTTCATGCATCAGTTGAAACAGCAACAGCTCCAGCGCCGGGGAAGTGACCAGACCAGGCAGCCGGGTGGTGCGCTGATCCAGCAGCAGGCTGCGCCAGTGCAGACGCTTGTTGCAATCACAGAACATGGCCTCCGCTGCCGTAGCGGCCAGGTAATCGGGGTTGCCTACATCGGCCAGACTCCGCATATGATCCAGATCATGGACGAGAAACTCCAGAGGACTCATCAGCAGGCCGTCAGCACCTTGTACGTAGTTTGTCGTCAGGCCAAGGGGATGCACAGGAAGGTGGCCGAAGCGGCAAAAGTCTTCGACAGTCAGCGGATGAAAAGAGGGGTAAAGCAACAGGTGTTGGCTATTGAGGCTGGTCAACAAGGTTGTCCGTATACTGCTGCCCAGCATAGCGAACTCAATGCCAGGCCGGCCGTCCCGCCCTCCTGGTGTATCACGCAAGGGCAGTGCCGCCAGTAACCTTGCAAGATCAGCGGGTGCTGAGCCAGGATGCGCGCCCTCGATGTATCCTTTGAGCCCGGGTTGATCTCTGCTGACAGCATCCAGAACTTGTCGGCGGGTGATGATGTCAGCCAGGATCACCAGTGACAGTGCCAGACGTACCGTACGTTTGTAGGGAGCTCGCTCCGCTCTCACCAGGGCCGCTGTCTCCCGCGCCTGCCGTGTCAGGGCCCCGGCCTCGTCAGCGGTCAGGTCACCGCAGAACTGCTTGCCTGCCTGTATGTGCTCAATAAAAAGCTGCATGTTTTTCAGGGTGGTCAGCAGTGGCTTGAATTCAAACAGGTCGCCCTGGGCCTCCAGGGTCTGACGTCTGCACAAAAGCTCTCTGATAGCGTCCAGGGTTGTGGCGGCCCGGGACTGGTCACGCCACCAGCAATCTGTTTCCAGTTTGTGTTCCAGCTCCCACTGGAAGGGAGGAGGCTTTATGCGTTTGTCCAGAGGTATGAAGTACTCAGACTCATAATTAACCGGAAGACGAGGGTCAGAAAAGTACAAGCTGGTAAAAGGCTGTGGTGCGGTATCTGCCATGACCTCCGGTGAGGCGGGTCTGCTGCAGGGCGGGGATGGGGGCAGCAAGCGGGCTCGGGTTGTCGCTTGCATGCTGGTGACCGGCACCCCGGTCAGCGTGCGAACCTGGTGCCCCCCATACTGGCCGGAGGGGAGTGTCGTCGAATCAGGGTGACAGATACCAGGATTTGCGCAGTTGACGACATTGATATGACTTGGCTCTCGGTAGTCCATGGAACACGTCTGCTCTCTTTACAGGGGCTCTCGGGTATTGGAGGCCTGAAGCGGGCAGAAGTTCCCGGGACGCCGGGTGCGGTCACACTTCCATGGGTTCTGACTTCGCAGGTGCGAGTCTGATCGCCTCTGGCAAAAAGGCACCTGTCTTTTTTTCTATCTTGTCTCGCCACTGGGGATCACTCTGTGCCATCAAGTACGCCAGATCTGTGTGATCCACATTGCACAGACCACTGCTCCGGAAATAGGGCTGGAACAAGTTCAAAGGTTTCTGCCCCGGGAAGTTGACGTCGATCAAGCCGCCCTTCCTTCCGGTATCAAGCCACTGTTGTGCAAATAGCTGGCGTAAGGTCCCCCGGTGCGGTCCTGTAAACGCCATGTGCTCAAGGAGCAGGGGAAGTTGCTTGTCTTCAAAGGTCTGGGCGCAGGCTTGCAGCTGGTTTGGCGTCAGTTGGTAATTGGCTGCTTGCCAGTGCTGCCACAAACGCACCGTCCAGAGTGTAGCTGCGGCAGCCAGAGCATCTGTGGTGTCCCTGAAGGCTTTTGTGTAATGGTTCCATTCCTCCCTGCGGGCCCATGCCAGATGCTGCAGGCAGGAGAAAAAGTCAAGAGAGTCTGGCCCCATGCGTCTTCCCGTCTCGTGGGGCGAGAGTTCGTGCAGCAGAATGAATGACAGCTGGATCAGAGCCCATCGCATTGGCAAGAAACGCGGTCTCGAGAGCGACTGATCCAACAGCAGCTGACGAAAGTTCAGGCGTCGGCGGTGACAGCACAAGACGAATTCCACTTTTGTTTCGGCGCGGTGACCGGGCTGGCCGACAGCGGACAGCTGGTTCATATGAGACAGATCATGTTCTGCAAAAAGCAGAGGACTCATCAGCTGCCCGTCAGCACTCTGCAGGTAGTTCGTGGTGAGGCCGACCGGATACACGGGAAGGTGGATGAAACGACAGAAGTCTTCAACAGTCAGGGGATGAAAAGAGGGATAGAGCAACAGGTGCTGATCATTGAGTCTGTGCTGCAAAGTTTCCTGTATCGAAGACTCCAGCCAGGGCAGAGACACGGCAGGCAGGCCGTTCTGATCAGCAGGGGCATCACACAGGGGGAGATGCGCCAGCAACTGTGGCCAGGCAGATTGTTTCTCACACAGATACGTGATCTCCACGCGCTCGGTCTTGATCAGTTCGGGCTGTTTTTCTATCAGAGGCGCCAGAACCTGCCGGTAGGTAATGATTTCACACAGGATCTGCATGGACAGGGCCAGGCGTAGCGTACGCTTGTACGGGGCTTTGCTGGCCTCTACAAGAGCTGTCGTCTGCTCGGCCAGTCGTTGCAGGGCGCCGGCCTCATCCGGGGTCAGTTCGCCGTCGAATTGCTTGCCTGCCTGTATATGCCCAATGAAAATCTGCATATCTTGCAGGGTCTTGAGCAGGGGCTTGAACGCGAACTCGCCGCCTTGCTCTTCAATCTCCTGCCTTTCCTGCAACAGCTTGAGAACAGCGTCCAGTGTGGCGGGATCCTGGGCCTCGTCGCGCCACCAGGGATCCTCATCCAGTTGCACGCAGTTGCGAGGGGGCTCTATCAGCTCCTCGTCTGGAATAAAATGCTCTGAAACATAATTGATCGGGAACCGGGAGCTGCCGAAGTCCGGATGGACCATCGATGTCTGTGGTACGGCACTGTGGATTGATTCCTGTGGTGCACGCGGGAGCGGCTGGCTTGACAAGCTGGCCGTCTTTGCTGCTTTCTCATCCTGGCCCGACGCGTGCGTCAATGGCTGAATGCTGCGCCCGTGGTACTGAGCCGGCTGAGATGATGTCGCTGCGGGGCTGCGGGGCCCGGCATCCTTGTGATTGATGACACTGAAATGATGTGCTGCTGGTGTGAACATGTACCCTCCTTGCTTTGTTTTCTTCAGATGGTCCGGAACGTTGGAGGTCTGAAGCGGGCAGGAGTTCCCGGGACGCCGGGTGCGGTCACACTTCCATGGGTTCTGGCTTCGCAGGTGCGAGTCTGATCGCCTCTGGCAAAAAGGCACCTGTCTTTTTTTCTATCTTGTCCCGCCACTGAGGATCACTCTGTGCCATCAAGTACGCCACATCTGTATGGTCCAGATGGCACAGACCACGGTGCTCATGGCGCACGAAAAAGGCCAGAGGCTCGTGGCCCGGGAGGTCGACTTTGATGTAGTCGCTCCCTTTCCCGGCCTCAAGCCATTGTTGTGCAAATAGCTGGCGCAAGGTCCCCCGGTGTTGTCCTACAAATGCCATGTGCTCGTGGAGCAGGGGAAGTTCCTTGTTTGTAAAGGTCTGTGCGCAGGCTTGCAGCTGTTCTGGTGTCAGTTGGTAATGTGCTGTTTGCCAGTGCTGCCACACACGCACTGTCCAGAGTGCAGCTGCGGCAGCCTGTGTATCTGTGGTGTCCCTGAAGGCTTTTGTGTAGGAGGACCATTTCTCCCTGCGGGCCCATGCCAGATGCTGCAGGCAGGGGAAAAAGTTAAGGGAGTCTGGCCCCATACGCCTTGCAACCACGCTGGGCTCAAGTTCGTGCAGCACAATGAATGACAGCTGGACAAGGGCCAGTCTCAGTGGCAAGAAAGCCGGTTCCGGGGGCGTCTGATCCAACAGCAGCTGACGAAAGTTCAGGCGTCGCTGGTGACAGCACAAGACGGATTCCACTGTTGTTCTGGCGCGGTGTCCGGGTTTGCCGACAGCGATCAGGTTCTTCGTATGATCCAGATCATGTTCCGCAAAACGCAGGGGACTCATCAGCTGTCCGTCAGCACTCTGCACGTAGTTTGTGGCGAGGCCAACCGGATACACGGGAAGGTGCATGAAGCGGCAGAAGTCTTCAACAGTCAGGGGATGAAAAGAGGGATAGAGCAACAGGTGCTGATCGTTAAGGTGGTACTGCAAAGTTTCCTGTAGCGTAAACCCCAGCAAAGGCGGAAACATGTCAGGCAGGCCGTTCAGACCATCAGGGGCATCACCGAGGGGAAGATGCGCCAGCAGCTGTGGCCAGGCAGATTGTTCGTCACACAGATTGGTGACCTCCATGCGCTCGGCCTCGAGCAGTTCGGGCTGTTTTGCTGCCAGAGGCGCCAGAACCTGCCGGTAGGTAATGATTTCACACAGGACCTGCATGGACAGGGCCAGACGTACCGTACGCTTGTACGGGGCTTTGCTGGCCTCTACCAGGGCCGTCGTCTGCGCGGCCAGTCGTTGCAGGGCGCCGGCCTCACCCGGGGTCAGTTCGCCGTCGAATTGCTTGCCCGCCTGTATATGCCCAATGAAAATCTGCATATCTTGCAGGGTCTTGAGCAGGGGCTTGAACGCGAACTCGCCGCCTTGCTCTTCAATCTCCCGCCGTTCCTGCAACAGCGTGAGAACAGCGTCCAGTGTGGCGGGATCCTGGGCCTTGTCGCGCCACCAGAGATCCTCATCCAGTGTCAGGCCGTTGCGAGGGGGCGCTACCAGCTTTTCGCCTGGAATGAAATTCTCCGAAACATAATTGATCGGGAACTGGGAGCTGCCGAAGTCCGGAGGGCCAATTGATGTCTGTGGTGCACAACCCTGGCTTGATTCCTGTGGTGCAGGCCTGTTGCGCAGGGGCGGCTGGCTCAACAAGCTGACCGTCTTCGCTGTTTTCTCATCCTGGCCCGACGCGTGCGTCAGAGGCTGAATGCTACGCCCGTGGTAGTGAGCCGGCTGTGATGATGTCGCTGCGGGCTGGTCGGCCCCGGCATCCTTGTGATTAACGACATTGAAATAGGTTGCTGCCGGTCCGTCCATGTGACACTCCTTGTGTTCGTTTGCTTCAGATGCCCCCTGTCACTCAGACGGCCCCTGTTACCCTGTTACATTGGAGCCCTGAATCCGACAGATGTTCCCGACAGCGGGGGAGTGGGGCACAGTTGACGCCTCCAGGGGGGGCTGGTGCGCCAGGTGTGAACCTGGTCGCCGCCGACAGGGAAACACCTGTCTGTTTTTCTGTCTTGTCCCGCCCGTGCGGGTTGCGCAATGCCATGCGCTGATAGCGATGCGGACACCCGTGCGCTCGTGCCTCCTTCCTTCTCCGGAATAATGAACTTTAACGAAATGATCTTTGTCCAAGTCCGTAGCGCAACAGGAAAAGGGCGCTTGGGGAGGAAGTCAGGGTCATGGAAACGCTTGCCTGCAGGACCGCTTGGCACTCCCTTCCAGAAAAACTGTCAACCAAGGCGAGTCAACGAGGTTTTTACCCAAAGATGAGACCAACAACGGATAGTCAAACAGGAATGTACCCAGGAAGTGGGTTTCAGACAGGCATGACTGACGATCACAGAGAACCTGCGGGAGGACAGGGCTCCGCATTTACGGGGAGAGACGTGCATATAGCTTCCGGTTCCGGCTCTGTTCAGACAGCCCAGGCAGGACTGCACGCCAGCTACACGCGGCTTGCATATTCTGCAAAGGTACTGGCAGAAAAAATGAACGCTGCCATTGGGCGCGATGTGATTTTTGCAGGAAAGGTGAGATCCATGCTCGAACACATGGCGTTTTCGCGTTGTGAAATAACGCAGTTGTTCGAGCGGTATTCAGTGGATTGCTGTCAGGCCATCCGGGGAGCCATGGAGGACTTTGTTCGCCGGGAAAGGCAAGGCGGGCTCGACGTTGATGCGATTCTGGACAAATTTGTCCAGGCCTGCTGGGGCGCCAGAATCGACGTGCGTTATATCCAGGATATAGAGGATCGTTTTGCCCCGATAAGACAGGATTCGCAAGTGCTGGATGCGTCCTCCAGGCTCGTGGCGATAGAGCACCCGGGTGGCCCGCCGCAGCAGCCCGTAGCCGACCCGGAGCGCAGCTGTTATCTGGAGGCGCAATTGAGGGCGACTCAGGAATCCGGAAAACATTTACAACAACAGTTGGCAGAGGCTCGGGCCGAAGTGGGTCTGCTGTCGCAGGAGATAGAAGGGTTACGGCGAGCTCATGAACACAAGGATGCAGAGTGTCAGAGACTGCAAGAGCAGCTGCGCCAGGGGCAGATCGTCCAGTTTGAAGTCGCAGACCTGCGGCAACAGAACCGGGAATACATGCAGGACATTCAGAGCTTGCAGACGTCAGAGATACGATTGAAAAATGAAATTGAATTACTGCGGGGACAGCTGCGTCAGGCATTGACAAGCCGGACACCCGCCGCTGCGCCCGGAGCTCAGCCTCAGGCTGTTCGTGTCAATCTGGACGACTATGGCACCAGCATCCCAGTGCGTGACTTTCTCAACCAGCTCAGCTCCTGGGACATGAAACACTCGGCGAGAATAGTGCGGCTGTTGCTTCAGAGGACGAATGAACATCAGCAATTATGGGAAGCCTTATGGAAAGGCTGGGGTTTCGTGCGAAATTGCGATATCCATGCCGCCAATAGAGCTAACCCGCGCGATAATGTGGAGGCAATGATAGAGCTGTGCCACAGGGCGCTTGGACCCCGTAATGAGGTTCCTTTTCGGGCCATCTTTGAAAGTGAGCATATGTCAGAGGTGTTGAGACAAGCCCTTTGCGATGTCATAGGGGAGAATATTGGAAAGCTGAACGAAGCGCTTGCCGAAGAAAAAGCAAAGCGAGCTAAAGAAAGACTTTGATAGCAGGTTGTTGTCGTTTGTTGTAAGGCCGGACTTTCACTACAAGGTTCAGCTTCCACACAGTGGCTGTATCAGAAAGCAACAGCTTCCGCTGAGAGCGAAATGCTGGACACTGCTCTGGCAAAAAGGATCGCTGTTTTCGAAAGCTGTTCCATCCAGAACCTGTCCCGCCAGAACTTATTCCGTTATTCCGTTATTCCGTCGTTTTTCCCAAGAGCCAGAGCATGTTCGTGCTTTGAACGCAGGCGCAGCCCGCGCTCGTTTTCTGGAGAAAACGGGACCCCGGGAACTTCTACGCAGCGACTCTTGTCTTACCTGGTAGGGGCCACAGAAATAAAAACTCCTTGCGATGGGCGTGCCTGTAAGAAAGTTTGTGGTCAATGGCGCGGTCCTGTCCCAGGAGATATCGCAATACAGTGTGCTTGCAAATGGCATATGGCATGTAAAGGAGATATACCATGTTCAATCCATTCGGAATCTTTAGCGGAAACAGCTCTCAGATGGGTGTTCCCCAGACGTCTACGGGACCAACGACAGGGCAGGGCGCCACCGGCACGGCGAGAGACGTGCAGAGGGTTGCCGGCTTTGGCTATCACGCATCCCAGGCAGCTTTCCCAGGCAGCAGTCCTGCGCCTGTAAGCCGGGCACAGATACTGGCAGACAGGATGAACGAGGCTATCGGACGCGATGTTGTGTTTGCGAGCAAAGAGCGGGCCACTCTTGAAGGCCTGTCTATGGATTCAAACGAAATAACGGCGATCATGTGTCATCACCCAATCAGGGCAGAGGAGAGCGTCCGCGCATCAATGTTCCAGTTTGTTTCTCGAGAAATGGAAAGTGGGTTCAGTGAAGCACAGATCATGCAAAAATTTATCGGGGCTTGTGATTACGCCGAAATTGCCCAACAAGATATTGCGCGGATAAAGGCGGGTTTTGACCAAATAAAAAAAGATCCTCG
>MPMQ01000059.1 GCA_002238585.1 Kistimonas sp. bin40
GGGAGTCACCAGCGTCAACCCAAAAGCAACCTACTGTCGTGTTATAGCCCGGGTATCCGGCGGCACTGTTTACAACCCTGCCACCCACCGGGATAACAGATTTCCGGTCGGCCACCCCTGCGACACGAAAGGGAAACCCCGCCGCTCCTTGCTCTGAACCCGAACAGCGCGCTCCCAGCACAAACAGACAGTTGCGCAGCAGCTTGAGTCGATTGCACTGGCTGTGACCTGCGCACACCAAACCCGGCAGTTGATGCCATATCCTGGCGTGACAAGGCATGACAACAGGAAGCGCACACAGGCCCGGCACGCAAGCCTGTCAGTCCCTTGTTGCCAGACACCAGGCCAGCACCAAAGAGGGCGGTCAGCAAAACGCTTGATCAAAATGACAAGATGGTCACAAGGCTGGATAAGCAAGACAGACGCCAGACTCCAACTCCTGACGACATCCATCGGACAAACCTATGCTGCACCCGCCCACCAGTCCCCGTACTTCCACATCAGTGCCTGTGACAGGACAGGCACGGCAGGCAGGACCGTGCTCCCGTCGAAAAGCACCCGCTCCACTGCTCTGCCCTTATCGCAACTGCCCAAGGTCGTTCAGGGCCCCCAGCTACCTGAAAAACCACCTCCGGACTCATACCGGCGAGAAACCCTTTGGCTGTCCACGTGAAGGCTGCGACTCTTCGTTCACTCAAACCAGCTCGCTGTCACACCACCTGCGTACTTGTCATACCACCCCAGGATACTTTGTCTGTCCGCAGGAAAACTGTGGCTATCGGGTCGCAAAAGGCATCAACATGACAAGCCACTTGCGCACCCACTCAGGGCTAAAAAAGTTTGTCTGTCCCCACGAAGGCTGTCGCCATGCGTTCTCAAGATCCAGCGGCCGTACATACCACCTGCGTGCTGTTCATTCAGGAGAAAGACCCTTTGTCTGCCCCTGGGAAGGTTGTCGCCAGGCGTTCATACAATCCAGCAGTCTGACATACCACCGGCGCACTACCCACACAGGAGAAAAGCCCTTTGTCTGTCCCTGGGAAGGCTGTCGACATGCGTCCGCACAATCCTGCGCCCTGACACGCCACCTGCGTGCTGTTCACACAGGAAAAAAAAACTTTGTCTGTCCCTGGGAAGGCTGTCGACACCTGTCCGCACAATCCTACGGTCTGATACACCACCAGCGTACTTTCCACGCAGGAGAAAAACCCTTTGTCTGTCCACAGACAGGCTGTCGACACATGAGCGCAGACGCCAAAGGGCTGATACACCACCTGCGTACTGTTCACGCAGGAGAAAAACCCTTTGTCTGTCCACAGACAGGATGTGGATATGCGTTCGCACAAGCTGACACCCTGACAAGCCACTTGCGCGTTCACGCAGGAGTGAGACCTTTTGTCTGTCCACGTGAAAACTGTGGCAGTTCGTTCGCGCAACCGGGCGATCTGGCATACCACCTGCGTGCGGTTCACTCACGCGCAAAACCCTTTGTCTGTCCACAGACAGGCTGTGGATATGCATTCGCACAAGCGGCCACCCTGACAAGCCACTTGCGCGTTCACGCAGGAGAGAAACCTTTTGTCTATCCACGTGTTGTCTGTCCATTTGAAAACTGTGGCAGTTCGTTCGCACAACCGAGAGGTCTGGCATACCACCTGCGTACGGCTCACGCACGCGAAAAAACTTTAACCTGTCCCCGGCAAGACTATAGGCACGCGTTCGCACAGGCAGAAATCCTGGCAGTACACAAGCTGCGCCACTCAGGCGAAAGACCCTTTGTCTGTCCCTGGCAAGGCTGTGGGTATTCGTCCGCACGCTCAGGAAACCTGGCGGTACACTTTCGCATCCATTCGGGAGAAAAACCCTTTGTCTGCCCGCACGAGGACTGCCCAAAACGGTTTACTCAATCCGTTCAGCGCGCGAGGCACTTGAGAAACCACAGCAGGGAAAAACCCTTCCCGGCAAAAAGAGCCTCGACCTCCCTCACACAGTTCGATGCGCAATCAGCCCGTCCCGACGTCTGGAGCCACAGCGGCGCAACAGGCAGACACACAGACATGCCGGAAACGCATCTGCATGTCCATGGCATAAGGCGACCCCATGTCTGTCATTACCCGGAATGTGACAGACGCTTCCTGCAGCTCCTTGCTCTCAAAATGCACCAGCGTCGCCATACCGGCGCGCCAGTTGGCGTCGGCTCCTGCCAGGACCACGCACAAAAATTGATGCACGAGCACTCACGCCAGCCCCAGCTGCCAGCCAGAGACAGGCGCTGTAGCCATTGGTCTGCAAGCGGCAAGCAGTCTTGTGGCTACCCGGACCAGAACCCTGTCACAAGCGCCACAGGACACAAGATGTTCAAACTGCACCAGCGCCCCCCCGTTCGTCCCCATAGCCCAGAGGCCCTGCCGCTGCCGGGAGTAACCACCGCCAACTCAAAGGCAATCTACTGTCATGTTATCGCCCGGGTGTACGGCGGCACTGTTTACAATATCCACCAGGACAACCGACTCCCTTCCGATCGGCCGACCCTGTAAACACAAGAAGACAACAAGCCACTCCTGACTCTGAACCTGACTCTGAACCTGACTCTGAACCTGACTCTGAAAAAGAACAGCCCGCCCCGAAAAACAAAAAGAAAAAAAAACCCCACCCCTGCCTCTGACCCTGACTCTGACCCTGACTCTGACCCTGACTCTGAAAAAGAACAGCCAGGCCCGCCAGAGAAGACGGCTGCGCACCCGCCAAGCCTTCAGTCGATTGCACTTATTGTCTTACTCCCACACCCGAAGCCCGGCAGTTGATGCCATACCCTGGCCTGACAAGGCACGACAACAGGTGGCCTGCGCAGGCCCGGCACCCAACCCCGTCAGTCCCTTGTTGCCAGACACCAGCTGCAATCACCAAAGAGGCAGTTCAACAACACGTTTGATCAACATGACACAATAGTCACAAGGGCGGATAAACAAGACAGACTCCAGACTCCAACTCCCTGTGCCATCCATAGGACAAGCCCATGCTGTACCCGCCCACAAGTCCCCATTCTTCCCCATCAATGCCTGTGACCCGAAAGGCTCGGCAGGCCGGACTGGGCCCCCGTCGAAAAACGGCCGCGCCACTGCTCTGCCCTTATCGCAACTGCGCAAGGCCGTGCGGGGCCCCCAGCCGCCTGAAAAACCACCTCAGGACTCATACCAGAGACAAACCCTTTGGCTGTCCACGTGAAGGCTGCAACTCTTCATTCACTCAATCCTGCTCTCTGTCACGCCACCTGCGTACTTTTCATGCCCCCAAAGGCCCCTTTGTCTGTCCGCAGGAAAACTGTGGATACTGGATCGCCAAAGCCATCAACCTGCCAAGCCACTTGCGCACCCACTCAGGAGCAAAAAGCCTTGCCTGTCCCCACGAAGGCTGTCGACATGCGTTCATGGGGTCCTGCGGCCGTACACACCACCTGCGTGTTGCGCATTCGGGAGAAAAACCCTTCGTCTGTCAGCATGAAGGCTGTAACCATGCGTTCGCACAGTTAGCCCACCTTAAACAGCACTTGCGCACCCACTCAGGAAAAAAACCTTTTGTCTGCCCCAGGCAAGGCTGTCGCCGTGCGTTCAGACAACCCAGCAGTCTGGCTTACCACCAGCGCAGCAACCACACAGGAACAAAGCCCTTTGTCTGTCCCAGGCAAGGCTGTCGACATGCGTTCAGACAACCCAGCAGTCTGGCTTACCACCAGCGCAGCAACCACACAGGAACAAAGCCCTTTGTCTGTCCCTGGGAAGGCTGTCGACATGTGTCCGCACAAGCCTCCGATCGGACACGCCACCTGCGTGCTGTTCACGCAGGAAAAAAACCCCTTGTCTGTCCACAGAGAGGCTGTCGACATAAGTGCCCGGACTCCAGAGGCCTGGCAGACCACCTGCGTGCTGTTCATTCAGGAAAAAAACCAGAAAGAAAAACCTTTGTCTGTCCACAGACAGGCTGTGGCCAGTCGTTCGTTCGACCAGGCAACCTGAAAAGACACAGGCACGTCCACTCAGGCGCAAAGCCTTTTGTCTGTTCCGCCGAAGGCTGTGGATATTTGTTCGCACACGCTGGCGCCCTGACAAACCACTTGCGCGTTCACGCAGGAGAGCAACCTGTTGTCTGTCCACGTGAAAACTGTGGCAGTTCGTTCGCACACCCGAGCGGTCTGGTATACCACCTGTATGCGGTTCACTCACACGAAAAACCCTTTGTCTGTCCACAGACAGGCTGTGGATATGCGTTCGCACAAGCTGCCACCCTGACACGCCACTTGCGCGTTCACACACAAGAGGAACCTTTTGTCTGTCCACGTGTTGTCTGTCCACTGGAAAACTGTGGCCTTTCGTTCGCACAACCGAGAGGTCTGGCATACCACCTGCATGCGGCTCACCCCGGAGCCAGGCCCTATGTCTGTCCCCGGCAAGACTGTGGGCACTCATGCGCACACGCAGCAAGCCTTGCAGCACACTTGCGCCGCCACTCAGGCGAAAGACCCTTTGTCTGTCCCTGGGAAGGCTGTGGCCATTCATCCCTGCTCTCCGCCCACCTGAAGGTACACCTGCGCCGCCATTCGGGAGACAAACCCTTTGTCTGTCGATATAAGGGCTGCTCAAAACGGTTCGCTCACGCCACTCAACGCACAAGGCACTTGAGAACCCACAGCGGCGAGACACGCTTCCCGGAAAAGAAGCCTTGACCTCCCTCACACACTGGCGCACCAGACAGATACACAGACATTCCAGGAAGGCATCGGCATGTCCATAGCAGAAGGCGACAAGAAGCACTCCTGGCTCTGAAGGAGAACAGCTCGCCCCCCGCAGGAACAGACAGCTGCGCACCCCCGCTCAAGCTTCAGTCGATCGCACTTGTTGTCTGACTCCAACACACCAGGCCCGCCAGTTGATGGCATAGGCGTGACAAGGCAGCCGTCACCTAAAGATGCCAGTCAGCAAACCGCTTGCTCAACATGACAAGATGGTCACAAGGGCGGATAAGAAAAACAGACTCCCGACTCAAACGCCCGACGCTCTCCATCGGACAAGCCCATGCTGTTCCCACCCGCAACGCCCCCTGCTTCCACATCAGTGCCTGTGACAGGAAAGGCACGGCAGGCTGGCCCTCGCTCCCGTCGCAAAACAGCCGCTGTGCTGGCCTGCACTTATCGCAACTGCGCCAAGGCGTTCAGGTGGCCCAGCCACCTGAAAAGGCACTTGAGTATCCATACCGGAGAAAAACTTTTGGGTTGTCCACACGAAGGCTGCGCCTCTTCGTTCGCACAACCCGGTACTCTGTCAAATCACCTGCGTTCTGTTCATTCCACCCAAAGACCCTTTGTCTGCCCGCAGGAAAACTGTCGATATGCGTTCGCCATTGCAGGCAACCTGAAAAAACACTTGCGTGTCCACTCAGGAGAAAAACCTTTTGTCTGCTCCCATAAAGGTTGTGGACAAGCGTTCACACGATCAACCCACCTGACAATACACAGACGTCGGCATACTGGAGAAAAACCCTTTGCCTGCTCCTACGAAGGCTGTGGGCAGGCGTTTGCACAATCCAACGCCCTGAGATATCACTTGCGTGCTGCTCACACTGGCGAAAAACCCTTTGTTTGTCCTTATGAAGGCTGTGCATACGCATTCATACAATCAAGCCACCGACAACAGCACTTGCATGTGCACTCGGGGGCAAAACCCTTTGCCTGTTCATATGAAGGCTGTAGACGTTGGTTTGCACATCCAGGCGCCCGGAAAATTCACAAGCGCCGCCACACCGGCGAAAAACTCTTTCTTTGTCCTCATGAAGGCTGTAGGTATTCGTCCCCACAGTCAGGAAACCTGGCGGCACACTTACGCACCCATTCGCGGAAAAAAAACTGTGCCGCCCCGCATGAGGACGGCTTGAAACGGTTCACGCAATCCAATCAGCGCACGAGACACCTGAGAACCCCGCGCACACAAAAGCACCATGCTCGCGTCCTGGACGGCCGCGAAAAACGCTTGCGCGGGAAAAGAAACCGGACCTCCTTCACAGGGTCGCACAATACGGAATCAGCATATCGCAGCAACCGCCCCCACAGCGGCGCACCAGGCTGCCCCCCGGACAGGCTGACAACACATCGGCATGCCCATGGCGTAACGAGACCCCCTGGCGGTCACTACCCGGAATGTCACAGGAGCTGCTTGCCGCTCCGCGCTCCCCGGATGCACCAGCCTCGCCATACCGGCCAGACTGCTGACATCGGCTCCGACGAGAACTCTGGACAAGGGTTTGTACAACAGCGCTCGCTCCAGCCCCAGGTCTCTTTCTCTTCCATTGAACAGCACTGTCGCCATGCGTCTGCGCCATCCGGGCATCGGCCATGGGAAGCTGCGGGGCTCCGGCAAGCGCGAGGCGGCGTTTTGTCCTCCTCTGCGGATATCAACCCGCCGTTGATAAAGAGCGGGCAGCAGGATTCTCTGGTAAGAACACACACAAGATGCAACACAACAATCGCCCGCAAGCCAGGCAGCCGACAGCCGCACAGACACTACTGTTCTGTCATCGCCTGGGTGTACGGCGGTATTGTTTACACGACACCACAACCGGGACAACCGCTGGCTGTAGCACGCGAGCGCCCTCCTCTTTAAAAAAAACACCCCGCTTTAAAAAAGAGCAGCCCGGCCTCATCAGGCCAGGACAGCCCGTCCCCCGCTGCGCCTCAGCTGCCGTAGCGTCCCGTCCCGAAGACTCGGCAAAACATCCCGGGCTGGCGTCATGATCACTTCAACAGCTGACGGCACCAGCCACTGGCCGTCCCCTGGTGTCAAACAAGTCAGCAGTCGCCAGCAATTCCCGTCAGGAAAGTGGTTGAGCAAAATAACAAGAGGGTCACAAGGGCGGATAAACAAGGCCAGGTCCAGACTCCAAACCCCCGCCACCATCCACGGAACAGCCCCATGCTGCACACGCCCACAACCTCCGATACCTTGACGCCAATACCTGTGACTGTCCTGGCACGGCAAGCCGGGTCCCGCCCCGGCCCAACAACAGCCCACCAGCGTATGTGCCCGTATCACGACTGCGACGCCCGGTTCCGGCGATCCTGCGACCTGGCAAGGCACCTGAGAACCCATACCGCAAAAAAACACTTTATCTGCCCCCAGCAGGGTTGCTACCTTGACTTCACAGTGTCCATCGATCTGACATGCCATCTGCGTACTGTTCACCCGGCAAAAACACACTTCGTCTGTGCTCATGAAGGCTGCGGACAGGCATTCACACGATCAAGCCACCTGAGACAACACTTCCGCGTCCACTCAGGGGAAAGACCCTTTGCCTGTCGTCATGAAGGCTGCGGACAGGCGTTCTCACAAGCAGGCCACCTGAGCAGACACATGCTCATCCACAGTGGCAAAAAACTCTTTGTCTGTCCCCGTGTAAACTGTGGACGTTCATTCAGACAGGCCAGCAATCTGACATTGCACTTGCGCCTCCACGCCCGGGATAGACCCTATGTCTGTTCATACGAAGGCTGTGAACATTCGTTCACACGACCAGCAACTCTGAGAAGACACATGTCCCTCCACTCAGGAGAGAAACCTTTTGTCTGTCCTCATGAAGGCTGTGGACGTTCATTCAACCAGGCGGGCAATCTGAAAACACACTGGCGCGTCCACTCACACGAAAAACCCTATGTCTGTTCCCATACAGACTGTGGACGTTCGTTCACACAATCAATTTCCCTGAGAAGACACATGCGCCTGCACTCAGGCGAGAAACCCTATGTCTGCCCTCATGAAGGCTGTCCAAAGGCGTTCATACAATCCGCCCACCTGACCGGACACCTGCACATCCATGCCGGAACAAAACCCTTTGTCTGTCCCCATGAGAACTGCGGATATGCATTCAGACAATCATGCCATCTGAAAAGACACCTGTACGTTCATAGCGACGAAAAACCCCTGGTCTGTCCCTATGAGGACTGTGGACATTTGTTTATACAATCAAACAACCTGAAAGCACACTTGCGCGTTCACTCAGGAGAAAAACCTTTTGCCTGCCCCTATGACAGCTGTCAAAAATCGTTCACACAATCAGGCAATCTGACAGCACACTTGCGATCTGTTCACTCAGGCGCAAAACCCTTTGCCTGTCCACATGACAGCTGTGGGCGTTGTTTTACAAAAAACAGCAATCTGAAAAAACATTTGCGTGCCCATTCCGGAACGAAACCGGCCGAAACGAAACCAGGAGCTGGAGCGAAACCAGGTAAACAAAAGGCCAGCCAACAGCACTCTCTTGCACCCCGGGTTCTGAGAAATACCAGCGCAAGGCGCCAGCGCGCCTTACCCGTAGAAGGCGAACGGCCCGTCACGCTGAACGCCCCCTTGACAACCCATCAATGTCGGCGCAGCGCCAAGCGGCCTTGCCCCTGTCCTGACGGCGGCGCTGCAACCAGATTCACGGGACACAAGAACCCCAGGCCGCACAGTCTGGTTCCCGGCAGCGCTTCAACGCCTGCGCCTGTCCCGCCGGAGCACAGCCGTTCTCCCTGTCATCAGCCCTGGCCTGCACCTGGACTCCAGCAGACAGGAGACGCAACCTTGTCCCCCGCCGCCGACATCAGGCTGCAGTTGATACAAGAAAGCCGGGGCTCTTTGCTGGCGACAACAGACAAGGGGCATGGTGCCACTCCTTTCCGGGGAACAACCACCGCCAGTCTGGCAGGACACTACCGCCCGGTTATCGCCTGGGTATCCGGCGGCATGGTTTACAAGACACCACCACCGGCACTGCAAAGCCCCGGCAGTCAGGAAAAGGCTTGATCAACATAACAAGATGGTCGCAAGGATGGATAACTACAGACAGGTTCTGCACTCCAAACTCCAACCAACCACCACCGGATAGCCCTATGCAACGCATGCCCACAACCTCCTCTGGCACTACGCCAACGCCAGTGACAGGGCAACATCAGCAAGCTGCACCCAGTTCCCCTCACAAAAAAGCCTTCCCGCAGCGCTGCCCTTATCCCGACTGCGGCAAGCTGTCCAACCGGGCCGGCGACCTGAAAAGGCACTTGAGAGTCCACACCGGCGCAAAACCCTTTGTCTGTCTCCATGAAGGCTGTGGACGTTTTTTCAGGAGCCCAAGCGACCGAAACAAGCATCTGAGAATCCACTCCAGCAAAAAACCCTTCGTCTGTACATACGAAGGCTGTCGACATACGTTCATTCAATCAAGCGACCTGAAAAAGCACCTGAAAACCCATACTGGAGAAAAACCCTTTGTCTGTCCTTACGAAAGCTGTAGACACTTGTTCCCGCAATCCAGATCCCTGCACAGGCACCTGGGCATCCACACCGGCGTAAAACCTTTTGTCTGTCTATACGAAGGCTGTCGCTATGCGTTCGTTCAATCAAGCGACCTGAAAAACCATCAAAGAACCCATACCGGAGAAAAACCCTTTGTCTGTCCACAGACAGACTGTAGACATTCGTTCAGACGACAAAGCGGCCTGAAAAATCACTTGTATATCCACACCGGGAGCAAACCCTTTACCTGCTCATATGAAAACTGTGACGTGTCGTTCCCCAGCTCAAGCAGCCTGAGAACCCACTTGCGTATCCACTCGGGAGAAAGACCCTTTGTCTGCCCCTATGAAGGTTGTCGACATGCGTCCGCACAATCCGGCAATCTGACAGCGCATTTACGCACGCACTCAGGAGAAAAACCTTTTGTCTGTCCGCACGAAGACTGTGGGTATTCGGCCGCACAGTCAGGAAGCCTGAAAGGACATTTGTACGTCCACTCAGAAGGCAAAACCTGTGTCGGGCCACGCAAGGGCCCTGGCAACCGGTTCAGCCCATTGCGTCAACCCACAAGCCCCCTGAGCACCCACGCCAGAAAAAAGCACTCCAGTCATGATCCAGACGGCTGTAAAAAGTGGTTTCGGCACAGAGCCAAACAGCCTTGTCGTCGTCCTGACGGCACGGGTGACAAAACAATCACAGGACGCCCTGTTTTCAAGCCGCACCACCTGGTTGGCATCCGTGCTCCCGAGGGAGCACCTGTCCCACCGGGGCATGCCCGTTCTTCCTGTCAGCGGCCATGGCCTGCG
The DNA here is from genome assembly GCA_002238585.1 of Kistimonas sp. bin40. Classification (GTDB taxonomy): domain Bacteria; phylum Pseudomonadota; class Gammaproteobacteria; order Pseudomonadales; family Endozoicomonadaceae; genus Sansalvadorimonas. Next base: position 10,121 of record MPMQ01000059.1, read on the forward strand.
CCCGGGCTCCGCCAGGCAGGAGGCACCGCCTTGTCCCCCGCAGAGGACATCAGGCGTCAAATGCTACGAAGCAGCCAGCGCTCTTCTCCTGCGCCAGCATACAAGGGACATGAGCGCGCGCCTGCCACGGAGACAACCTTCGTCAGCCCGGCAGCACGCTACCCTGGTGTTATCGCCTGGGCGTCCGGCGGCAATGCGTACAAGACACCACCACCGGGACAACACAGCCCTGCCAGCTTGAACCGGTAGCAGAAGACAGCCGTCCAGCGCTGGAACAAAGAAGCCCCGACCTCACCAGCCAAACACAGCTGCGCACCCGCAGCACCCGGGCTGCTACATCAGTCCCATCCCGGAGAGACTGGAGCCGACCCTGAGCCAGGTCAGCCTTGTCACAGCAACCGGTGATGCCAATCCAGTCTGGCGACCGGCGTCGCGTGCCAGCACGCCAAGCCGCTTTGTCCGTCCCGCGTTGCCAGACACCTGACTGCAATCACCAGAGCTACCCGTCAGAAAACCGTTTTTACCAATGACAAGATGGTCACAGGCGCAGATAACTGCAACGGACCGGCACTCCAACCTCTGACGATATTTACCGGACAAACCCATGCTGCACACGCCCACAATTTTCCCTGCCTCTGCGTCAGATCCTGTGACAGCTCCTGACAAGCAGAGACCCCGTGCCAGTCAAAAAAAAGCTTGCCTGCGTAGCTGCCCTTATAACGATTGCGGCAAGCAATTCCTCCACTCCAGCAACTTGAAAGCGCACCTGATGAGCCACACCGGTGAAAAACCCTTTGCCTGCTCACATGAAGGCTGTGGACGTGCGTTCTCTGATTCAAGTGCCAGGAACAAGCACCTGAGAACCCATACCGGAGAAAAACCCTTTGCCTGCTCACATGAAGGCTGTGGACGTGCGTTCTCTGATTCAAGTGCCAGGAACAAGCACCTGAGAACCCATACCGGAGAAAAACCCTATGCCTGCTCACATGAAGGCTGTGGACGTGCGTTCTCTGATTCAAGTGCCCTGACAAGGCACCTGCACGTCCACACAGGAAAAAAAGGCTTTTTCTGTTCGCATGACAGCTGTGGATATTCGTCCGTGCAAGCAGGCGACCTGAAAAGACACTTGCTCGTCCACTCAGGAGAAAAACCCTTTGCCTGCCCATATGAAGGCTGTGGGCGTGCGTTCTCTCGTTCGGGTGCCCTGACAAGGCACTTGCCCTTCCACACAGCCACAAAAGACTTTGTTTGTCAGCATGACCGCTGCGGACAGGCGTTCATGCACTCAGGCGACCTGAAAAGACACTCTTTCATCCACACAGGAAAAAGAAACTTTGCCTGCTCACATGAAGGCTGTGGGCGTACGTTCTTGCATTCAGCTGACCTGAAAAGACATATCTACTTCCACACCAGGAAAAAAGACTTTGTCTGTCCGCATGACAGCTGCGGATGTGCATTCGTGCAATCAAGCGACCTGAAAAGACACTTGCTCGTCCATTCAGGAGAAAAACCCCTGGCCTGCTCATATAAAGGCTGTGGGCGTGCGTTCTCACAGCCAGGCAACCTGAAAAAACACCTGTACCTCCACATAGGCAAAAAAGACTTTGTCTGTCCGCATGACAGCTGCAGATATTCGTTCGTGCAAGCAAGCGACCTGAAAAGACACTTGCTCATCCACTCAAGAGAAAAACCCTTTGCCTGTCCCTATGGAGGCTGTGGATATACGTCAGCGCAAACAAATAACCTGACAAGACACCTTCTTCTCCACACCGGAGGAAAACCCTTTGCCGACCCACGCGAGGGCTGCTCAAAACGACTCGAGAAACCCGGTGCGCCACAAACGCACCGGAACACCCACATCAGAAAGAAACACAGCAGGTGCGGCCCGGACGACTGTGTAAAACAGGTCAACACCAACAAGAGCCTTGCCCTTCGCACAGGATCACAGCATGCACAAGCAGCCGTTTCCTGCGCCCGGAAAGACTGTGGCACACAATTGAGACATACAGACATGCAAACCTGTCTGTTGCCTGTCCATAGCGCAACGCGGCCCTACGTCTGTCATTACCCAGAGTGCAACAGGCGTTTCCTGCAGCTTCTTGCGCTCAAAATGCACCAGCGTCGTCATACCGGCAAGCAGGCCTGCATCAGCTCCGGCCAGAGCTGCAAGCCTGGGCTTATACGAAAGTGCTCGCTCCCTCCAGAGGTCTCGGCCCCTGCCGACGACCGGCACGGTCACTGGCCTGCGCCATCAGGCCGCTCCGTCGCGCGCCAATCCACCCTGACAGTCCATCAATGCCGGCACACCGGCAAATGGCCTTGTCGCCGCCCTGACGGCAGCGGTGCACAAGATTTCACAGGACGTCCTGTCGTCAAGCCGCACGGCCTGGTTCGCACCAGTGCCTCACAGATGCCACCTGTCCCGTCGGGGCACGCCCGTTCTCCCTGTCATCAGCCATGGCGTGCGGCGCGCCTCCAGCAGCCAGAGGGCGCAGCCTTGTCCCCCGCAGCACACATCAGTACCGGTCATCAGTTAACAAAAACAGGCCAGTGGAATCTTGTCGCGAGAGCATACGACAGCCATAACACCACTCCCGGCCGGGAGATCTCCAGCAGGAAGCCGGAAGGGCACTACTGTCCTGTTATCGCCTGGGTATCCGGCGGCATTGTTTTCAAAACACCACCTCAGGGACAACAAAGCCCTGGCAGGTCAAACCTGTAGTACAAGACAGCCGTCCAGCTCTGGCAAAGAGTCCCCCCGACCTCACCAGCCAAAGACAGCTGCCACCCGCACCCGGGCTGCCACAGCAGTCCCGTCCCGCAGAAACTGGAGCAGGGCCGGAACTTGCGCCAGCCTTGTCACATCCATCGGTGACGGTCACATCCATCGGTGACGGTCACATCAACCGGTGACGCCAATCAAGCCTGACTAACGGCGTCGCGTGCCAGCACGCCAAGCCACTGTGTTCGTCCCGCGTTGCCAGACACCTGGCTGCAATCACCACAGATACCCAACAGCAAGCCATTTTTACCAATGACAAAATGGTCACAGGCGCAGATAACTCAAACAAACCGGCACTCCAACCCCTGACGCTCTCCACCGGACAATTCCCCCATGCTGCACACGCCCACAATTTCCTGTGCCTCTGCGTCAGAGCCTGGAACAGCCTCTGGCAAGCAAAGACCCCTTGCCCGTAAAAAAACAGCCTTCCTGCATAGCAGTCCTTATCACAATTGCGGCAAGCCATTGCGCAAAGCCAGCAACTTGAAAGCGCACCTGAGGATCCACTCCAGCGAAAAACCTTCTGTCTGTCGCCATGAAGGCGGCAGACGTCGGTTCACACAATCAGGTGCCCGGAACAAGCACCTGAGAACCCCTGGCGGAAAAAAAACCTTTACCGGTCCAGAAACAGCCGTTCTGCATCTCTGTCCTTATCACGCTTGTGGCAAGCCATTCCGCAAAGCCGGCAACTTGAAAGCGCACCTGCGGATCCACACCGGTGAAAAACCCTTTGTCTGTCGATACGAAGGCTGTGCACGTCGGTTCACAGAATCAGGCGCCCGCAACAAGCACCTTAGAATCCATACCGGAGAAAAACCCTTTGCCTGCTCACATGAGGGCTGTGGGCGTGCGTTCTCAAATTCAAGTGCCCTGACAAGGCACCTGAATTTCCACACAGGAAAAAAAGACTTTGTCTGTCCGCATGACGGCTGCGGACATGCGTTCGCGCAATCAAACGACCTGAAAAGACACTTGCTCGTCCACTCAGGAGAAAAACCCCTGGCCTGCTCACATGAAGGCTGTGGGCGTGCATTCGCTCATTCAGGTGCCCTGGCAAGGCACTTGTCCGTCCACAGAGGAAAAAAAAGCTTTGTCTGTCCGCATGACAGCTGCGGACACGCGTTCGTGCAATCGAGCAACCTGCACAGACACTTGCGCATCCATTCAAGAGAAAAACCCTTTGTCTGCTCACATGAAGGCTGTGGGCGTGCATTCGCGCATTCAGGTGCCCTGACAAGGCACTTACACGGCCACGCAGGAAAAAAACGCTTTGTCTGTCCGCATGACAGCTGCGGACATGCGTTCGTGCAATCAAACGACCTGAAAAGACACTTGCTCGTCCACTCAGGAGAAAAACCCTTTGCCTGCTCACATGAGGGCTGTGAGCGTGCGTTCTCAAATTCAAGTACCCTGGCAAGGCACTTACACGTCCACACAGGAAAAAAAGATTTTGTCTGTCCGCATGACAGCTGTGGACATGCGTTCGCGCAATCAACCGACCTGAAAAGACACTTGCTCGTCCACTCGGGAGAAAAACCCTTTGCCTGCTCACATGAGGGCTGTGGGCGTGCGTTCGCACATTCAAGTGCCCTGACAATACACCTGCATTTCCACACAGGAAAAAAAGACTTTGTCTGTCCGCATGACAACTGCGGACATGCATTCGTGCAATCAAACGACCTGAAAAGACACTTGCTCGTCCACTCAGGAGAAAAACCCTTTGCCTGCTCACATGACGGCTGTGGACGTGCGTTCCCACATTCAAGTGCCCTGAGAAGACACCTGGATTTCCACACAGGAAAAAAAGGCTTTGTCTGTCCGCATGACGGCTGCGGACATGCGTTCGTGCAATCAAACGATCTGAAAAGGCACTTGCTCGTCCACTCAGGAGAAAAACCCCTGGCCTGCCCACGCGAGGGCTGCACAAAACGATTCAAGCAACCCGGTGCACTGAAAACGCACCAGAATACCCACACCAGAAAGAAACACTGTAGTTACAGCCCGGACGACTGTGGAAAGCACGTCAGCACAAAAAAGAGCCTGGCCCTTCGCACAGGATCACCGCATGCAGAAATAGCCACATCCTGCGCCCGGAAAGACTGTGGTACACAATTGAGACATACGGACATTCAAACGTATCCGCTGCCTGTCCATAGCGCAACGCGGCCCTACGTCTGTCATTATCCGGAGTGCGACAGGCGTTTCCTCCAGCTTCTTGCGCTCAAAATGCACCAGCATCGTCATACCGGCGAGCAGGCCTGCATCAGCTCCGGCCAGAGCTACAAGCCTGGGCTTATACGAGAGTGCTCGCTCCCTCCAGATGTCTCGTCCCCTGCCGCCGACCGGCACTGTCGCTGGCCTGCGCCATCCGCCCGCCCCATCACGCGCCAATCCACCCTGACAGTCCATCAGTGCCGGCACACCGCCCAATGGCCTTGTCGCCGCCCTGACGGCAGCAGTGCACAAGATTTCACAGGACGCCCTGGCGTCAAGCCGCACGGCCGGGTTCGCACCAGTGCCTCACAGATGCCACCTGCCCCGTCGGGGCACGCCCATTCTTCCTGTCATCAGCCATGGCGTGCGGCGCGGCTCCAGCAGCCAGAGGGCGCAGCCTTGTCCCCCGCAGCACACATCAGTACCGGTCATCAGTCAACAAAAACAGGCCAGTGGAATCTTGTCGCGAGAGTATACGACAGCCATAACACCACTCCCGCCCGGGAGATCTCCAGCCGGAACTCGCAAGGGCACTACCTTCCTGTTATCGCCTGGGTATCCGGCGGCATTGTTTACAAGACACCACCGGGACAATAAAGCCCTGGCAGACCAAAGCTGTCGCAGGAGACAGCAGACCAGTCTCCCTCTCTGAAAAGGCCCCACGGCCTCACCGGCCCAAGGCAGCTGCGCATCCGCAGTACCCGGGCTGTCACCTCAGTCCCGTCGTGCAAAGACTGGAGCAGGCCCTGAACATCCGTCCGCAACGGGTGACGACAACCAGGCCTGCGGTTGATCGACAAAACGCGGCTACGGACCGCACCGGCAGGCGCGCACAGGAACTGCGTCCGTCCCTTGCTGCCAGCTACCAGACTCTACCCAGCAGAGCTGTTGGTCGGAAAGACAGCTGATCACAGTAACAAAATGGTCACAGGGACGGATAACTACAGCCAGCCCCTGCACTCCAAACTTCGACCGACCAACTGTCAGCGGATACCCCTATGCAACACGAGCCCACCACATCCTGTGCCGCTGCGCCCAAGGCAGTGATGGGGCGGCTTCTGCCAGCTGGCCCCCGCTCCCGTCAAAAAAAAACCTGGATGCATATCTGCCCTCATCCCGACTGCGGCAAGCCGTGCAGACACCCCAGCGATCTGAGACAACACCTGAGAATTCACTCGGGAGAAAAACCCTTTGTCTGTTCCCGGGAAGGCTGTAGACGTGCGTTTGCACATCCAGGCTCCCGGAACAATCACGTGCGCATCCACTCGAGAGAAAAACCCTTTGTCTGTTCATATGAAGACTGTGGACGTTCGTTCACAGAATCTGGCGCCCGGACAAGGCACCTGAGAACCCACACAGGAGAAAAACCCTTTGCCTGTCCATACGAAGGCTGTCGACGCGCGTTCGCTCAATCAAACAACCTGAAAAGGCACCTGCTCGTCCACACGGGAGAAAAACCCGATGTCTGTCTGTCCTCATCCCGACTGCGGCAACCCGTCCAGCAGCCTCAGCGATCTGAGACAGCACCTGAGAATCCACTCGAGAGAAAAACCCGATGCCTGTCTGCCCTCATCCCGACTGCTGCAAGCCGTTCAACCGAGCCTCCGACCTGAGAAGACACCTGAGAATCCACACCGGAGAGAAACCCTATGTCTGTCCGCATAAAAATTGTGGACGTTCGTTCACACAATTGGACACCCTGAAAAGCCATACACGCACCCACACCGGAGAAAAACCCTTTGTCTGTCCATATGAAGGCTGTGGACGTTCGTTTGCATATCTATGCGCGCGGACAAATCACGTGCGAATCCACACCGGCGAAAAACCCTTTGTCTGTTCATATGAAGGCTGTGGACGTTCGTTTGCATCTCTATGCGCCTTGAAAAATCACGTGCGAATCCACACCGGAGAAAAACCCTTTGCCTGCCTGTACGAAGACTGTGGACGTTTTTTCCCGGAATCTGGCGCCCTGAAAAGGCACCTGCGAACCCACACAGGAGAAAAACCCTTTGTCTGTCTATACGAAGGCTGTCGACGCTCGTTCGCACAACCTGGCACCCTGACCAGCCACCTGCGCGTCCACACCGGAGCAAGACCCTTTGTCTGCCCACAGACAGGCTGTGGACATGCATTCACACAGTCCGGCTCCCTGAAAAGTCACCTGCATACCCACTCGAGAGAAAAAACCTTCGTCTGTCTATACGAAGACTGTCGCCATGCATTCGCACAACCTGGCGCCCTGACAAGGCACTTGCTCGTGCACACCCGAGAAAAACACTTTGGCTGCCTCTGGGAAGGCTGCGGATATGCGTCCTCAACCTCAAGCAATCTGGCAAGGCACCTGCGCGCCCATACCAGAAAAAAAAGCCGGCTCTGTTCTCATGACAGCGCTGGACAGGAGTGCGCACATTCAAGTGCCATGCAACCGCACTTGCAGCCCCACACCGGAGCAACACTCTTTATCTCCCCTGCCAGGAACTTCACACCAACGTTCAACCCATTGGAAAAACAGCAAAGACTCCTGAATCCCCACCGCAGCAAACAGCCCTGTAGTTGCAGTACGGACGACTATGGCAACCGGTTCAGCAAGAAAAAAAGTCAGGTCCCCTACAGCCCATCGAGCACTCAGGAACTGGCATATTCCCGTGCACAAAAAGACGACGCCACACAATTCAGGCGCAGGGACGCACTGAAAAAGCATCGGCATATCCACAGCAAAAAGAGGCTGTTTTCCTGTCATTACCCCGAAGGCAACAACAGCTTCTTGCCGTCCCTTGCCATGAAAGTGCACCCGCGCCCCCTCACAAGCAAGTGCGCTGACATCGGCCCCGACCAGAGCTGCGAAAACACATTTACACGAGAGTGGCCACCCCAGGCCTCATCCCCTGCTCACGCAAGACGCTATCGCTGTTCGTCTGCGGCAGGCGAGCAGCCCTGCATGCTGAAACTCCCCCCAAAGACACACCGGCATCGCCACACAGGTATACGACCAGGTCTCTGCCTCGACGGGAACAGTGGAACAAGACTCGCAGGACACAATAGTCCCCACCATCCGCATGGCCCTATTGACACCACCGCCCCGGAAACCTCGCCTTCCCACCCGAGACACGCGCGTTGCGCCCCCCGCCATAGAGCATGGAAACCAGCTGGGCCCCAGCACGTACAGGGCGATGCCTTTTCTCTCACTGCTGACAGACAGCATCCGTTCATGACAGCAAGCCTGCGCAATGCTCCCGGAAGGACACACGAGGGTCATAAAAAAACACCCGCCCAGAAGATAACCGCCAGCCCCCCGGCAGGACACTACCGCTCTGTTATCGCCTGGGTGTCCGACGGCATTGTTTACAAGACAGCACCGGGACAACGAAACCCTGGCAGGCCAAACCTGTAGCAGAAGACATGAGACCATCTCTGACAAAGAACCTCCTGCCTCATCAGGTCAGGACAGCCACGCGCCCACGCGATCCCCGCTGTCAAAATCCCATCGCGCAGAGCGCAGAGACGGGAGCCAACCCGGTCATCCCTCAGCCAGGTCAACTGGCAATCTGAACCAGGTCCGCTGTTGATCGACAAAACGCGGCTACGGACAGTGCCTGCAGGCGCTCACAAGAACTGCGTCCGTACCTTGTTGCCAGACACCAGCTGTACTCTGAACTGTCGGTCGGCAAACCGCTTGAGACCAATGACAGGATGGTTACAGGAGCGGATAACTACAGACAGTCCCGGCACTCCAAACTCCGACCGACCGCCACCGGATACCCCAATGCAACACGTGCCCACAACATCCTGTACCGCTGCGCCAGAGGCAGTGACGAGGCGGCCTCTTCCAGCTGGCCCTGGCTCCCGTCCCCAAACAACCTGGCGGCATGTCCGCCCTCATTTCGACTCTGGCAAACCGTCCGGAAGCCCCAGTGATCTGAGACGACACCTGAGAACACACGCGAGAGAAAAACCCTTTGTCTGTTCACATGAAGGCTGTGGACGTTCGTTTGCACATCCAGGTCCCTGGAAAAATCACTTGCGCATCCACTCGAGAGAAAAACCCTTTGTCTGTCCATACGAAGACTGTAAATATGCGAGCAAAGCATCAAACAACCTGGCAAGACACCAACGTGCCCACACCGGACAAAAACCTTTTTCCTGCCCGTACGAAGGCTGTGGACATTCGTCCTCCCAATCAACCTTTCTGAAAATACACTTGCGTGTCCACACGAGAGAAAGGCCTTTTTCTTGCCCCTGGGAAGGCTGTCAATGTTCGTTCTCCCAATCGGGCAGCCTGAAAATACACTTGCGTTCCCACACGGGAGCAAAACCTTTTGTCTGTTTATGGAAAGGCTGCGGGCGTTCGTTTACGCATTCAGGCTCCCTGAAAACCCACTGGCGTGTCCACACTGGAAAAAAACCCTTTTTCTGTTCGTATGAAGGCTGTGAACGTTCGTTTGCGCAGCAAATCTCCCGGACAATTCACTTGCGTATCCACACCGGAGAAAAACCCTTTGTCTGTTCGTATGAAGGCTGTGGACGTTTGTTCATAGATTCTGGTTCCCTGCACAAGCACCTGAGAACCCACTCGGGAGAAAAACCTTTTGTCTGTCCATACGAAGACTGTCGACGTTCGTTCACTCAATCAACCGACCTGAACAGACACTTGCATGTCCACTCAGCAGAAAAGCCTTTTACCTGCCCTCGCAGGGACTGCACAAAACGATTCAGGCAACCCGGTGCACTGAAAGCGCACCGGAACACCCTCACCACAAGGAAACACCGCAGTTGCGTCCCGGACGGCTGTATACAACAGGTCGGCACAAAAAGGAGCCTTGCCCTTCGCGCAGGATCGCAAAATGCAGAAACAGCCGTTTTCTGCGTCCGGAAAGGCTGTAGCACACCATTGAAACACAGCAACGCGCGAACGCATCCGCTGCCGGTCCATAGCGCAACGCGGCCCTATGTCTGTCATTACCCAGAGTGCAACAGGCGTTTCCTGCAGCTTCTCGCGCTCAAAATGCACCAGCGTCGCCACACCGGTGAGCAGGTCGGCATCAGCTCCGGCCAGAGCTACAACCCTGGAGTTACACGAGAGTGCTCGCTCCCGCCAGATATCTCGTCCCCTGCCGACGACCGCCACTGTCGCTTGCCTGCGCCCTCCGGCCACCCCGCCACACGCCAATCTACCCTGACAATCGGTCCGTATCGGCACACGGCCAAACAGCCCTGGCTTCGACCTGGCGGCGGCACGCGACAAAGAGTCACGGGACACCCTGTCCTCAAACCACAGGGTCTGGTTCGCACCAGTGCGGGACAGGCCAGTTCTCCCGGTTATCAGCCATGGCGTGAGCCTGGGGGCCAGCAGCCGGGAGGCACAGCCTTGCTCCCCGCCGCAGCCATCAGTATCAGTCATCAGTTGCCAAAAGGAGTCCGGTGGGATTCTGTCGTGAGAACCCACGACAGTCATAACACCACACCCGCCGGGGAGGTAACCACCGGGATCCCGGCAGGACACTACCGCTCAGTTATCGCCTGGGTGTCCGGCGGCATTGTTTACAAGACACCACCGGGGCACTACAGCCCTGGCAGACCAAATCTGTCGCAGGAGGCAGCGGACCCTCTCTGAAAAAGCTCCAGGGTCTCACCAGCCAAAGGCAGCTGCGCATGAGCTCCCGGGCTGTTGTCACATCAGTCCCAGCGCGCAAAGACTGGAACAGCCCTGAACATCCATCCGCGACGGCTGGCGAAAACCAGACCTGCGGTTGATCGACAAAACGCAGCTATGGACAGTGCCTGCAGGCGCGTACAGGAACTGCGTCCGTACCTTGTTGCCAGACACCAGCTGTACTCTGAACTGTCGGTCGGCAAACCGCTTGAGACCAATGACAGGATGGTTACAGGAGCGGATAACTACAGACAGTCCCGGCACTCCAAAC
>MPMQ01000060.1 GCA_002238585.1 Kistimonas sp. bin40
TTCATCACAGGCTCAAACCCACTCGCTCAGGTGATGCCCCAGATCACGAATAAAAGCCTCTATATCCATCGTATCCACAAACTCCTTCAGCAACTTCCGTTTGCTGTCATAGGCAAGCACCAGGGCGTCCGGCACTTTACAAGCTTCTTGTATGCTGGCCTCCTGACCATCAAGCGCGAACCGACGCGTCACCAATCCTTCAGGATACTCCAACTCCATTCTGACCAACTGCTCCAGCGATGTGACAGGCACCAAACCCGAGGAATAGCATCGTTCAGACATCCCACTCTCTTCCCATGTCATCTGCAGACTCAAGGTCCCGCCTCCCTTGCAAACCGTGCCGTACAAACAACAAAAGAAGGCCCATAAAACCAGAGTGGCACACTGGTCTTCCAGTGTTTCTGTCCATTGTGTATCCGGCGCTATCCTGTCCAGCACCCTGGCGACCGGGCTGCGTAGACAGTCCATTCTGGCACCGCTGCCCCCAAAAACCACCAGCTGTCGGCCCCGGGTCAGGACAGCGCGACGGGTGCGAAACGCCGGCCTTTGCATCAACAGCCGCTCAATATCGGGCATGCCCTCCGGCTGATCTGTCCATGCCTCCCCTGCTGCATGAGAAAACAGTGCTGATTCCAGACTCGCCAATCGCCCTCCGTAGCAAGAAGCCTTCCATGTGCGAAATGGGATATCTCCCACCAGCGGCTCCCGATTGTCCTTGAACGGATCTGGCACAGGAGGCAGCCTGAACAAGGCTTTGTACCAGTGTCGCAGCTGCTGCTGTGCCAGGCTGACGCAGCCTTCTATCTGTCCCATCTCATGAAGATACTCGTGCATACGGATATCGGCGGAACAAAATTGCTCCGCCTGCAACTGAAACTCGCCTCGCTCCATCAGCCAGCACAGCATATCCTGATCTGCCGCTATCAAGCCGTTATTTTCATCTTTCTTCCACAACACCCTGTGACAAAAACACACCAGCATGCGGCGCCAGTGTTCGTGTTTTCCCTGCCGACACAGCCAGACTTTCAGTTCTGCCAGCTGCTGCCTGAGCTGCTGCTGTGCAGCTGGCAAGTGCACACACAGTTGACTGGCAACATCAGCCAGAAAACTCAGACTCCTCTTCCGGCTGGCCATCAATATCAAGGTCGCCTCTGTCGCTCTGTCTGGCGCCATCATGAGGCGACAACCCAGCACAAACGCCTCCATGACATGGCTGGCCAACAAACTCCCCAGCAGCGCCACCTCGCTCAAGCGGCACGCATAGTCAAGCGAGACCTCCGCCTCCAGCATGGCGACAGGCTCAACGGGGCAGTCTCCCTTGTACAAAAGCCTGGCCAGATCCTTCCAGTCGGTCGCTTTCAGGTTGGCCAGCAGTATGCTCTGGTCGTCAGCTCCCAGCGCGCGCACCCGATTTCCCAGGCCGGGAAAACCACGCCAATGCGGCTGGTACGCCTCAGCCTGTGCCCTGTATGCATCAAGCCGGATTCCTCCGAGATCATGAACCTTCCAGCTGCGTCCAGCGTCCAGACTGTATTCTGCAAATCGGTGCCCGTACCCATGTACCATGCGTGCCGCGATCCCCCACCTGCGACACAAAACCACATAAACCCAGGCACGGTGCCGGCAAGTGCCTTGCCTTTCACGCAGCAGGAATTGAAGCAGATCCTCACCAGGCTGTGGTGCCTTTTCGGCCTTGAAATCGCAACAATAGCGGTAAATGGCCCAAACCCGCTCCTGATTCGAGTGCGCTTCCACAATATCCTGAAGTGCCCATTTCGTTTCCTGCGGCAAAAGATGGCGTTTATCCGCTGCCAGAAAGGCATCCAGACGCTGGCGCAAGACAGGGTCACAGCGGGCATCCGGATGGACGCCCGCCACACCAGAGCGCGCCGGTGCCGCCTTGTCTGAATCCGGCTGCTCCAGAACAAAATGACACAGGACCTGTTCCTCGCCCCGGGGGTCCGCATCAAGAAACAGCACATAATGCAACCCGGTGTCAGCGTCCCGCAGCACCCTTGTCCTGCGCGGCGGATCGGTACGCATCTGCACCAGGCGGTCTGCCGCCTGCACACCCGGCAAGGATTGCCAACGGCTCGCATAGAGCAACGGATAAACCCCATAGTGCTGGCCTGGATCCAGTCTCAAGACCTCATCGGGGTCCATGGCATCCGGCAGCACCGCCTCAAACCCCAGCCGTCCCGGCCGTGCCCATTCTGCAGCCAGGCAGCCATCGACAATAACAGGATACGAGATGGCACGACGCGTCAGTGTATCCTCATGACTTCTGCCGAAGATGCCAGGAAACACCACCTTGACCGCCGGCCTGGTGTCCTGATCTGTCAAAGCGTCCAACGCGGACGCACCGGGACAGGAACTGAGCAACGCTGAACCGGCAGCCGAACAGGAATCGTAACCAGCAGGCTGGCAGCACAGCGCCTGGATACGGCGCCACAGCGACTGCCACTGCCAGGAGTGCTGCGGCCATGAGTGCTGCGGCCATGACGGGCAGAGTTCATCCAGACCCTGCACTTGAGACCTGTTGCAGGGCAATTCCAGCGTCTGCTGCTGCGCCGGCGACAAGGGGAACAGTTCCAGGGCCGCGTCCCGCTCCGTTGCGGGCAGCTGCTGGCACCACAGCTGCTGCATACGCACATACGCGAGTGCCTCCAGCCCATAAGCGGCTACTGGCGTCAGCGGCAAGCCGGTCTCCTGCTGCCAGCGCACCTTGACCAGCGCGCTCTGCAACAGCGCCCGGGTTTGCTGATCCGACAGCCCGGCTGGCAGCACCAGACGGCCGCTGTCCCAGTCCTGCCGTGCTACCGATCCCGTCCAGATGGTCAGTGGTCTGTCCAGCCACTCACAGCGATTGACCCATGCTGTCAGCGCATGGTGCGGCACCTCATCCCGCATCTTGATTGGTGCCACAGCACCGAGCCGGGCCCGGTCGGTAGCCGCCGCCAGCAGATACATCTTGTAGTGACTGTCGAACAGGGCCGGTATGTCTTGCGGTGGGCAGCCTTTGCAGGCCTGCACCAGCTGTATCAGATTCTTGTTCACCGGTCGCAACATCAACCCCTTGTTGTGCGCTGCCTGACACAACTGCGTGTGCCAGGTGCTCAGTTGCCGCACCTGTGCCTCATCGACCTGACCGGCCGCAGACGCCATGGCAATGGCAGCCAGCTCAGCCGGTCTGTAGTCCGGCACCACCAGACGCCGGAAGCGCCCCAGCAGGGCTGGCGAAAAATCGTTACGTCCACTGCAACCGATGTCCGCCGGGTTGATGGTGGCAAACAGATGAAAGCCCGGTGCTGCCTCGCCAGCCAGCGCGGCATTGAGCTCGCCCTCCAGATACTGGCTTTCCACCAGATTGAGCTCTGAAATCACCAGCACCTGCCCCTGGGTGCGCGCCTGACGAAAAGCCTCACACAAGGATTGCCATGGACAATCAGACGCGCACAGCGTCCTGACCTCGGGCCGGGCTTCACCGTCCCGGCAGCATTGCTGCTGCCAGTGGTCCAGCAGCAGTCGCAAGGTCGCATCCTTGCCCCGTCCCGCCGGGCCTTCAATCAAAGTGGCCTGGCGACGCCCCGCCGCCAGACAGCCCTTGCGTGCCTGCAAACAGCGGTCCAGATCCCGGTTGACCGCCCAGACCAGTGCCATCACCGCCGCTGGCGCGGTCACAAAATCCGGTGCTACCTGCCGGGCATAGGCAACAAAACGGCTGTCCAGCCAGGCACTGCGCCCGCAGCCACAGCGGTCGATAATGCCCTGATCCACGGGAACACGCGCTTGCATCCAGATTTCCAGTGCCCGCAGGGCCTGCTGCCCGGCTTGATCGCACTCGCCTTCCAGCAGATCGCGTACCGCCTGCAGCACCAGCGCATTCAATCCGGCCAGCGTCAAGGGCACCCCGTCTGACTGGCTGACATACCAGCCCAGCCAGGCACAGAGGTCGACCAGATCACGTGGCGTGAACACGCGCTCCGGCAGCAGGCGTTGGCACAGGTTCCAGACGCGCACCAGCGTCACGGCTGTCTCCTGCATCAACTCTGGAGTGACCTGTCTGGCCAGATGCGACTGCAAGCCGGGCAACACCAGCTGCTGACACAGGAAATCATCGTCCAGGCGCGGGAAGTGGACCCGCATTGCCAATCGGGCGAAGTCCAGGTCACAGTGCCGCCCCGCGTAGCCGACCGGATTGCCGGTCAGAATCACCCGGTGCCGGTCACTGACCGGCACCGGCTCTCCCTTGATGTACACACACGGCGGTCTGTTCCACAGCCCCTTGAGACTGTCCAGCACACCGGGAGCGGCCAGGTTGGCCTCATCGATCACCAGCGTCACCAGCGGCTTGCCAGACGCTGGACGGGCACTGGCCCATTCCATAATCACTTGATCACAGGCCTCCATGGTGCGGTCCTGGCCCTCGTCCTTCCATACCCAGCGCTGTACCAGATCCCGTTCAGCGGTGCCTGCTCCCACCGAGACCACCCAGCTCGGCCCGGCCTGACGCGCCACCCGGGCGGCAAACCAGCTTTTGCCGGTGGCCGTCGGGCCTTCGATCATCAACACCGGCGTTTGCTCAAGGCGTTGCCGCAAGCGCGCCAGCCGGCGCTGCTGGCGATCGGCCTGGTCGGCACGCCCAGTCAACAGATCTCTGGCCAGCGCCGCAGTGGCTGCCTCTTCGATTTCAGCGGCACCTCCCCATTCCAGCACAGCCTTCAACCGGGTCTGCACCTCGCCCAGCACCTCGGCATCTGCCAGGCTCGCCAACCGGTAACTGGCAGCGGCAAGATCCAGCAGCGCCGGATAGAGGTCCTGACGCCCGGCCCGCCTGCGCCAGCCGCCAGCCAGGGCATCACCCAGCCGCCTCAGACGCTGACTGCAACGAACAGGAGCCTGGCGCAAGCGTTCCTGCTGCGCCTCATCAGGCTCAAGACCTTTCTCGACCAACATCTGTTGGCAGCAGTCCGCCCCCCAGCTATTGAGCAGTGCCACCAGTAACGACAGGTCTTCGTCAGTGCAATCGGCATCAAACTGCAACGGCAGCGCCGGCAGCCAGCCGGGCCCCAGCGCACGCATCAGCGTCCACAAGTGTTTGTGGAAAAACGTCCGGTCCAGAGCGCCCTGTTCTGGCACTACAGCGGTCAGCCGGTCCGGATCAATCCAGTCAGCCGGACCGGCATCAGGCCACAGACGAACACAGACGGCCTTGAGAAAGTCACGCACCGGCGGGCAGCCACGACTACGATGCGACAGCACCGCGTCGATGGCGCGCCGCCAATGATGTGGCGCCAGTTCAGTGCTTTCCTGGCGCGCCTGAGAGAGAGCCGCCGCCACCAGATTGTCCAGCACAGAAGCGGTCAGGACCGGCGGAGAACCGGCCTGGGCCGTCAGACCGGAGGGCAGGCTGCTCCAGGCCCGCAGCAAGCCGGTCACCGCCTGGCGCAGTGGGGCAATCTGGCTGTCATCCAGCGGCCAGCGGCGGCGCAAGGCCTCCCATTGATCAACAGCCGCCAGGGGTTCAGCTGCGGTCAAGGCCTGCGACCAGAGCGGCGCAGGCGAGCGGGTGCTGTCCGGCCACAGCAGCGTCACATCCGCCGCCGGGAAACAGCGCCAGCGCCCATTGATCAACAACGATGGCGGCTGACACAGCAAGGATTCCAGCTGCCATTGCAGTTCGGCATTGGTTTCCAGACCGCGTATCACGACCGGCTGACCCGCTGTCAAAGCAGGTTCCAGCGCCGTTTCCCGCCGGCCGAACAAGGGACGCTGCCCGGACAGCACATGCAGATCATCAAACAGAACGCCCAGCCGGGTACCAGGATGCACTCTTATAACCAGCGGCTGCACAGCCGATGACGTCTGTTGCTCCAGCCAGGCCATCACCTGATCATGGTCCTGCCAGCTTTTGACGCGCACCTGGGGAGACAGCACCCTGCCCAGCGCCGCCGGATCAGACACCCTTTGCGCCGCAGCCGAAGCCTCGTCAGCTGAGGCTGGCTTGTCCCCTGCCAGCTGAGGCACAACCTCTGCGTCAGCCGGATCATCATGGGCCACGAACACACCGATACCCGCCTCTCCCTGGCCAGCAGCACGCAAGCGACTGAGCAGGCGCAACCAGCCGGCCTCACCCAGTGGTGTGCTGATGATCAGCCCGGCGCCCAGGGCCAGTCGCTGCTGCAAGGCATCGGCCTGCTGCCAGCGGCCATCCTCAGTGACACAACCTTGTGCCAGCCACTGATGCAGGCTGTGCTGATTGACGACAATCGCCTCCTGCGCAGGCACTCTGAGTCGTACGATGCACTGCCCCAGCCGCTGGCGTTGTTCAGCATCCAGCACAGTGCGCACAAATGTCAGTCCGGCTGGCAGCCGACACTGGCAACCGTTACTGTCGTAAAGGCCGCTGCGCTGCAGCTTGAGCCACTCATGACAGAAGACTGCGTCCGACCAGTCCGCGCCACGCAAAATAACGCGCTGCCCCGGCGACAATCGATCCAGCGCACCGGCGCAAAAACACATGCGCCCATGATCGTCAACACCCATGCCGCCATACAATGTGCGTCGCCAATCGCCCAGCAGATGAAAATCGATCACCGCAGCCGCCTCGTCGCGCGCCAGCTCGCCGGTATGCCAAAGCGGCAGCTGATCCGGCACGGCGGGCGGCCCGGTCCAGTCTATTGTCAGCCCGGGACGCCCAACACGCCGCCAGAAATCCTGGCCGGGAGCAGCGGCCGCATCGTCTTCTGCCAGATACTGTTTCTGTGACAGGAGCACCAGTATGCGCACATGGCTGCCTAATGGCTGCCGGCTTTTGCTGTAACGGTCGTACAAGGATGGGGTGTCAGGGTCGAGCAAACTGTTGTAGGACGTCAGCTGGGCACCGGACAGGTTTCTGCAATCGAGCACCAGACACAATGCCCCTTGGGTAGCGGCCGGGTCCTGGCAGAACAGCCGTCCTGACGCCCAGCGCACTGCACCGCTGTCAGTCAAGCTGACGCGCAGCGTCAAACTGTCCTGGAGAAGTCCCTCCGGATCCTGCACCAGCACCACCTCATCACCGTTGGCGCCTTGCTCATCGAGCAAGGCCTGCACAGGGGCTTGCGCGTCCAGCAACAGGCAATCGAAACCAGCCCACCCGCCGGCACCAGAACAAGGAGACACAGATGCACAGCTGCCGGATCGCACTTTGGATGCGCCATCAGGGCGGCAAGCTGGAATCTGACCCGCTTCCCGAGAGTCCCTGGCATGAGTCTCTTCGACAGGAGCCTGTGGCTTGACTTCCACAGCGCGAACCCCTGAATGCCAGGGCCGCTGACTCGAAACAGAATGCATTGAATCCATGGCATTACCTCCCTATGCATGGCAATTGATAACCGGACGCAACAGCCTCCACAAAAATTTGCTCCTGGTATTGGAAAACAACATGGGACCGAAAGTTCCATAATCAACC
Organism: Kistimonas sp. bin40; assembly: GCA_002238585.1. Classification (GTDB taxonomy): domain Bacteria; phylum Pseudomonadota; class Gammaproteobacteria; order Pseudomonadales; family Endozoicomonadaceae; genus Sansalvadorimonas. Next base: position 7,454 of record MPMQ01000060.1, read on the forward strand.
GAAAAGAAAGAGTGGAAACATAGGAATGAAAGAATGAAAGAATGAAAGAATGAAAAAATGAAAAAATGAAAAAATGAAAAAATGAAAACTGGAAAACTGGAAAACTGGAAAACTGGAAAACTGGAAAACTGAAAAAATGAAAACTGGAAAACTGGAAAACTGGAAAAATGAAAACTGGAAAACTGGAAAACTGGAAAACTGGAAAACTGGAAAACTGGAAAACGCGAAAGAGTTCCGCGTCCCCCTGTCAATCAGTGTATCGACGTACTTTAGTCATCATCCGCGCCAACCATCCTGGTCAGACGATGGCCCATATCCTGAATAAAGGCCTCTATATCCATGCTCGCCAGAAACTCCTCCAGCAGCTCATACTTTTTGGTACTGGAAAGCACCAACGCGTCCGGCAGGTTACAAGATTTTTGTACACAGGCCTCCTGGTCGCCAGTCGTAATCAGGATACGGCGCAGTCCTTCCGGCTCCACCAATTGAATTCTTACCAGCTGCTCCAGCGATGTGATGGAGATCAAGCCTGAGGAATAACATCGTTGCGCCCTCTCCTCCACCCATGCTGTCTGCACGTCCAGGGTCCCGCCAGCCTTACAAATCGTGTCGTACAAACAATGAAAGAAGGCCCATGAAATCAAATGAGAACAGTGCGTTTCCAGCCTGGAAGCCTGATCCTCACTCGACGTGATCCTGTCCAGCACCCTGGTGGCATGTTCGTACAAGCACTCTGTGGATGCGCTGTAGTTTCCAAAATCCAGCACCCGTCTGCCCTGGGTCATGACGGCGCGACTGGTGCGAAAGGCTGGCCTGTGCGTCAGCAACCGCTCAACATCGGGCATAGCCTCCGGCTGATCTGTCCATGTCTCTCCCACTCCATGAGAAAACAGTGCTGATTCCAGGCTCGGCAGTCGACCCGCATAGCAAGAAGGCTTCCATGCCCGAAACGGGATATCTCCTGCCATCAGCTCTGGAGCCTCCCTGAACGGATCCGCCAGAGGACGCAGGCTGAAAAAGGCTTTGTGCCATTGCAGCAGCTGCTGTTGTGCCAGGCTGCGGCAGGTTTTCATATTTGCCAGCTCCCGCAGATACCCGTACATCGCAATATCACGGTAACGAAAATCCTCCGTCTGCAACTGCAGATCGCCCTGCTCCATCAGCCAGCACAGCATATCCTGACCGGCCGCCGCCAGGTCGTTGTTATTTCTCATCTCGTACAAAGTGTTGTCGCAAAAAATCCTCAGCATGTGGCGCCAGCGTTGGTGTTCGCCCTGCCGGCACAGGCAGATTTTCAATTCTGTCAGCTGCTGCCTGAGCGGCATCTGCACACCCGGCGCCTGCAGACACAGTTGACTGGCAACATCAGCCAGAAAACTCAGACGGCGGTTCGGGGGGGCTACCAGTTGCAAACTCGCCTCTGTCAGCCTGCCTGTGGTTTTCATGAGACGACAACCCAGTAAAAACTCCTCCGTGACACGACTGGCCAACAAACTGCCCAGCAGGGCCGCTTCACTCAAACGGCACGCATAGTCAAGAGAGACCTCCGTCTGCTGCAGTGCAGCAGGCTCGACGGGACATGCCTGCTGTGCAAGACGATGGGTCAGCTGATTCCAGTCGGCCGCTTTCAAGTTGGCCAGCAGTATTCTCTGGTCGTCAGCACCCAGGCCCAGCACAACATCCTGCCGGCCGGGGAAACCACGCCAATACGGCGGGAACGCCGCCTGTGATGTCCCGCATCCCCGGTGCAGCAGACTCCGGGCACCTCCCAGATCCTGAGCCTTCCAGCTGCGTCCAGCATCCAGGCTGTACTCCACAAATCGATGCCCGCACCCGTCCACCATACGTGCCGCTATCCCCCACCTGCGACACAAAAGCACATAAATCCAGGCGCGATGTCTGCAACTGCCTTGCCGTTCCCGCAACAAGAATTGCAGCAGGTCATCACCAGGCTCTGGCGCCCGGTCTGCCTTGAATTCACGACAATACCGGGAAATGGCCCAAACCCGATTCTCCTGCGAACAGGCTTGCACAATTTTCTGCAGTGCCTCTTTCGTATCCCGGGACCAACGGCTGCGGTTATCCGCTGTCAGAAAGGCATCCAGACGTTGTCGCAAGACCGGGTCACAGCAGGCATCCGGATGAACGCCCAACCGGACAGACTGCGTCCCCCCAGGGTTCCCTGCATCTGGCACCTCCAGTACAAAATGAACCATGACCTGCTCCTGGAAAGCCCCCCCGGCACCGGCATCCAGAAACTGTACATAATGCAACCCGCTGTCAGAGTCCTTCAGGACCCTTGTCTTGCGCGGCGGATCTGTACGCATCAGCACCAGGCGATCAGCCGCATGCACACCCGGCAAGGATTGCCAATCGTTCGCATACCTCAACGGATGAATCCCGTAGTGCTGGCGCGGATTCAGTCGCAAGACCTCATCAGGTTCCAGGGCCTCCGGCAGCATCACTTCAAACCCCAGCCGTCCCGGCTGTATCCACTCGGTAGTCAAGGAACCATTGATAAATGCAGGACGAGAAGTGGCAATACGAGACAGCCTGTCATCATGATCCAGGCCGAAGGTGCCAGGCAGCACAAACTCAGCTGGCGGTCTGGCATCCCCATCGGTACGGCCGTCCAGCAGGGCGTGCTGCTCGAGCCGGGAACCGGCTGACACCGGGCCCATGAACGATGAAGAATCTTCCCCTCTGCCAGACTGCCAGCACAGCGCCTGGATACGGTGCCACAGCGACTGCCACTGCCATGAGTGCTGCGGCCATGAGTGCTGCGGCCATGAGTGCTGCGGCCATGAGTGCTGCGGCCATGAGTGCTGCGGCCATGACCGGTAAAGTCTCTCCAGCTCCAGCACCTGAGACCTGTTGCAGGGCAAGTTCAACGTCTGCTGCTGCGCCGGCGACAAGGAAAACAGCGCCAGGGCCGGCTCCCGCTCGGCCTCGGGCAGCTGCTGGCTCCACAGCTGCTGCATCCGACCCAACAGCAGCGCCTCCATCCCTCCGGCCGCCGCCAGCCTCAGCGGCAAGCCAGTCTCCTGCTGCCAGCGCACCTTGAGCAGCTCGCGCTGCAACAGCGCCCGCATTTGCTGATCAGGCAGCCCGGATGGCAGCACCAGACGTCCCTTCTCCCAGTCCTGACGTGCGACCGGCCCCTCCCAGACAGTCAGCGGCCGGTCCAGCCACGCACACCGATTGACCCATGCCGTCAGCGCATGGTGCGGCACCTCGTCCAGCAGGTTGACCGGTGTTACAGCGCCGAGCCGGGCCCGGTCGGTAGATGCCGCCAGCAGATACATCTTGTAGTGACTGTCGAACAGGGCCGGTATGTCGTGCGGCGGGCAGCCTTTGCAGGCCTGAACCAGCTGTATCAGCGTCTTGTTCACCGGTCGCAACATCAACCCCTTGTGCTGCGCGGCCTGGCATAGCTGCCTGTGCCAGTCGCTCAGTTGCCGCACCTGTGCCTCCTCCACCTGACCGGCCGCCGTCTGGAGCGCAATACTGGCCAGCTCGTCCTGGCTGTAGTCCGGCACCACCAGACGCCTGAAACGCCCCAGCAAGGCCGGTGAAAAATCATTGCGTCCGCTGAATCCGGCGCCCAATGGATTGATGGTGGCAAACAGGTGAAAACCGGGCGCCGCCTCGCCGGCCAGTGCTGCATTGAGCTCGCCCTCCAGATACTGGCTTTCCACCAGATTAAGCTCGGAAATCACCAGCACCTGCCCCAGGCTGCGCGCCTGACGAAAGGCTTCGCACAAGGATTGCCAGGGGCAATCAGACGCACACAGCGTCCTGACTTCGGGCAGGGGTTCTGCGTCCTGACGGCATTGCCGCTTCCAGTTGTCCAGCAGCAGCCCCAGGGTCGCATCCTTGCCCCGTCCCGCCGGGCCTTCAATCAAAGTGGCCTGGCGACGCCCCGCCGCCAGACATCCCTTGCGCGCCTGACGGCAGCGGTCCAGATCCCGGTTGACCGCCGCAACCAGCGCCATCACCGCCGGTGGCGAGGTCGCAAAATCCGGCGCCGCCTGTCGCGCATACTGGACAAAGCAACTGTCCTGCCAGGCACTGCGTCCACCACCCCAGCGCTCGGGCGCGCTCTTGTCCAGGGGAACACGCGCCTCCATCCAGACCTCCAGTGCCTGCAAGGCCTGCTGCCCGGCTTCATCACACTCGCCTTCCAGCAGATCGCGTACCGCCTGCAGTACCAGCGCATTCCATCCGCCTGCACTCGCTGGTGCCCCGTCTGACTGGCTGACATACCAGCCCAACCAGGCACAGAGGTCGACCAGATCGCGCGGCGTGAACACACGGTCCGGCAGCAGGTGTTGACACAGGTTCCAGACGCGCACCAGCGTCACGGCCGTCTCCTGCATCAGCTCTGGACTGACATGCCTTGCCAGATGTGACTCAAGGCCGGGCAGCACTACCTGCTGACACAGGAAATCATCGTCCAGGCGCGGGAAGTGGACCCGCACTGCCAGCTGGGCAAAGTCCAGGTCACAGCGCCGCCCCGCGTAGCCGACCGGATTGCCGGTCAAAATCACCCGGTGCCGGTCACTGACCTGTACCGGCTCTCCCTTGATGTATACACAAGGCGGTCTGTTCCACAGCCCCTTGAGGCTGTCCAGTACACCGGGAGCGGCCAGGTTCGCCTCGTCGATCACCAGTGTCACCAGTTGGCTGGCAGACGCTGGACAGTTCCTGGCCCATTCCAGAATCACTTGATCACAGGCCTGCATGGTGCGGTCCTGGCCCTTGTCCTTCCATACCCAGCGTTGCACCAGATCCCGTTCAGCAGTGCCAGCCCCCACCGATACCACCCAGGCCGGTCCGGCCTGATGCGCCACCCGGGCGGCAAAATAACTTTTGCCGGTGGCCGTCGGGCCTTCAATCATCAACACCGGCGTCTGCTCAAGACGCTGCCGCAAGCGCGCCAGCCGACGCTGCCGGCGATCGGCCTGATCGGTGCGCCCATGCAGCAGATCCCGGGCCAGCGCCAGGCTGGCGGCCTCCTCAAGTTCCGCCGCCCCCTCCCATGCCAGCACGGCCTGCAACCGCGTTTGCACCGCGATCTGCGCCTGCAGGTCGCCCTGGCGGAGCTGCCAGCTGGCAGCGGCAAGATCCAGCAGCGCCGGATAAATGTCCTGATTCTTTTCCTTTCGGCACCAACCGGCGGCCAGCGCATCGCCCAGCCGCTTCAGGCGTTGACTACAACGGATGGGCGCCTTGCGCAGCTGCTGCCGTTGCGCTTCATCAGGTTCAAGACCTTCCTCCACCGCCATCTGCTGGCAGCAGTCCGCCCCCCAGAGGTTGAGCAGGGCCACAAGGAGCGCCAGCTCGCCATCCGTGCAGTCGGGATAAAACTGCAACGGCAGCTGCGCTAACCAGCCGGGCCCCAGCGCACGCATCAGCGTCCACAGGTGTTCTTTGAAAAACGCCCGATCCAGGATTCCCTTCTCTGGCATTACAGAGGCCAGCCGCTCCGGATCAATCCAGTCAGCCGGACCGGCATCAGGCCAGAGACGAATACAGGCGGCCTTGAGAAAGTCGCGTACCGGCGGGCAGCCGCGACTACGGTGAGACAACACAGCGTCGATGGCGCGCCGCCAATGGTGTGGTGCTGGCTCAGTGCCTTCCTGGTGCGCCTGATGGAGAGCCGCTGCCACCAGATTGTCCAGCAGGGCAGCGGTCAGGACCGGCGGGGAACCGGCCTGGGCCGTCAGACCGGAGGGCAGGCTGCTCCAGGCCCGCAGCAAGCCGGTCACCGCCTGACGCAGTGGGGCAATCTGGCTGTCATCCAGCGGCCAGCGGCGGCGCAAGGCCTCCCATGGATCCACAGCGGCCAGCGGGGCGGCAGCGACCAGGGCCTGCTGCCAGAGCGGCGAAGGCGAGCGGGTGCTGTCCGGCCACAGCAAGGTCACATCAGCCGCCGGAAAATGGCGCCAGCGGCCATTGATCAACAACGACGGCGGCTGACACAGCAAGGATTCCAGCTGCCATTGCAGTTCGGCATTGGTCTCCAGACCGCGTATCACAACCGGCTGCCCCGCTGTCAGAGCCTGCTCCAGTGCCGTTTCCCGCCGGCCGAACAAGGGGCGTTGCCCGGACAACACATGCAGGTCATCAAACAGAACGCCCAGCCGGGTACCAGGATGCACGCGTATAACCAGCGGCGGCTGCACAGCCGATGACTGCTGCTGCTCCAGCCAGGCTGTTATCTGGTCAGCATCCTGCCAGCTTCTGATACGCACCCGGGGAGACAGCACAGTCTGCAGTGCCGCCACCCCGGCGGTGGTCTGGACCCCAGCCAGCTCAAGATCCGCCACCTGATCAGACTCCATCGCCTCGGCAGCGGCATCATCATCGCCAGCTGCCTGATTCTGTTCCCCTGCCAATTGAGGAACCACTTCGCTGTCAGCCGGGTCATCATGGGCCAGGAAAACACCTATACCAGACAGTCCCTGCTGCGCGGCACGCAGACGACTCAACAGGCTCAGCCACCCGGCCTCGCCCAATGGCGTAGTGACGATCAGCCCCGCCCCCAGGACCAGACGCTCCTGCAAGGCATCGCGCTGCTGCCAGCTACCATCCTCCGTGACGCAGCCCTGCGCCAGCCACTGATACAGGTTGTGCCGATTCACAACAATCGCCTCCGAAACAGGATACCTCTGTCGTGAAATACACTGCCCCAGCCACTGGCGTTCTTCAGCATCCAGCGTACTTCTTACAAAGGTCAGCCCGTCTGGCAGGCGACACTGACAGCCGTTGCTTTCGTAAATTCCCGTGCGTTGCAGCTTGAGCCACTCATGGCAGAACACCGGGTCCGACCAGTCTGCACCACGCAAGATGATCCGCTGACCGGCCGACAACCGGGCCAGGGCACCAGCAAAAAAACACATGCGCCCATGGTCGTCAGTTCCCACCCGGCCATACAATGTGCGTCGCCAATCGCCTTGCAGGTGGAAGTCAATGACCTCAGCCGTGTCGTCATATACGCGTTCACCGGCATGAACGGGCGGTAACAAATCCTGCTCCCCAGCGGGCCCGGTCCATTCCACTGTCAGCGCGGGACGAACGACACGCCGCCAGAAATCCTGGCCAGGAAGACTGGCTGCATCCGCTTCTGCCAGATACTGCTGCCTGGACAGCAGCACCAGTATCCTCACATGGCTTCCCAGCGGCTGCCGGCTGTTGCTGAAACGGTCGTACAGGGAGGGCTTGTCCGGATCGAGGACATCGTTGTAGGACGTCAGCCGGGCACCGGACAGGGTTCTGCAATCGAGAACCAGACACAACGGGCGTTGTGCAGCGTCATCGCAGAACAGGCGTCCTGGCGCCCGGTGCAGTACGCCGCTGTCAGTCAGGCAGCTACGCAGGGTCAAACTGTCCTGGAGCAGTCCTTCCGGCTCCTGCACCAGCACCACCTCGTCGCCCCCCGCCCCTTGCGCGTCCAGCAGAGCCTGCACGGGCGCTGCCACATCAAGCAGCAGGAAATCGAAGCCAGCCCGCCGGCCCGCAGCAGAACAAGGCGACACAGATACACAACTGTCAGACCGCACTGGTGATGGACAATCAGGCGCGGAAGTCACAATCTGACCAGCATCCTGAGAGTCCATACTGCCGGTCTCTTCGACAGGAACCGGGGGACTGGCTTGTACACCGGGCGACGCCGAGTTCCACAGCCCCTGACGCCCACAAAAACGCATTGAATCCATGCCACCACCTCCCTGTGCATGACACCTGAGAACGGGAAGCGCAGCCTCCACACAACCTGTACTTGATATTGGAGAACCAAACAGGAGCGAAAGTTCCGTGCTCACTCAAAAACACAGTGGGTAAGCGGGTAAATACAAAGTGGGAAAGCTGGGAAGGAAAGCTGGGAAACCTACAAGCAGAGAAGCAGAGAAGCAGGAAAGCGCGTCGCTCTCCCCAACCCATCAGGTGACTCACACCTTTTATTCATCATTTTCGCAAACCAGCGCCCGCAGCCTCTGCCCCATATCCGCAAGAAACGCCTCTATATCCATCGTATCCAGAAACTCCTTCAGCAGTTTCTGCTTTCTGTCACCAGCCAACACCAGCGCGTCCGGCACATGAAAAGCTTGTTGGATGCTGTCCTGGTCCGCACGCCCGGGCCACCCGATACTCATGCCTTGCGGGTACTCCAACAGGACTCTGGCCAACTGCTCCAGCGATGTGACCGGCATCAAACCCGAGGAGTGACATGGTGGGAACTCCGGCCCCTCCTGCGACCATATTGCCTGCAGGCCCAGAGTCCCGCCCCCCCGACAAGCCGTGTCGTACAAACAACAACAGAACGCCCACAGCAGCAGCTTGGCACAGAGAAATTTGTGCGACGAAACCACTTCCATGTCCGGAGCAACCCTGTCCAGCAACCTGGTGGCCCAGTTGACCAGATAGTCTATGCCCGTACTGTAGCCCCCAAACACCACCAGCTGTCTGCCCCGGGTCATGACCCTGCGACTGGTACGAAAAGCCGGCCGCTGCATCAACAACCGCTCAACATCGGGCACGCCCTCCGGTTGATCTGTCCAGGCCTCCCCCAGACTATGGGAAAAGAGTTCTGCTTCCAGGCTCGGCAAGCGACCGCCGTAGCAGGAAGGCTGCCATGCCCGAAACGGGATATCCCCCACCATGGGCTCCCGGTCGCCTTTGAACGGATCTGCCAGGGGAGGCAGTCTGAACCAGGCCTGGTACCAGTGCCGCAGCTGCTGCTGTGCCAGACGACGACAAGCCTCCAGCTTTGTCATCTCCACCAGATCGTCGTGCATTGAAACATCAATGAAACAAAAATCCCCGGCCTGCAGCTGCAACTCGCCCCGCTCCATCAGCCAACACAACATATCCTGACCCAGGGCCAGCTGGTCCGGACTCTCGTGGATCCGGAACAAAATCCGGCTGCACACAAAATCCAGCATGCGACGCCAATGTTTGTGTTCTCCCTGCCGACACAGCCAGACTTTCAGCTCTGCCAGCTGCTGCTTGAGCTGTTGTTGTGCACGCGAGCCGCGCAGACAGAGTCTGGACACAGCATCACCCAGAAAACTCACCGTTATTGTCCGGCAGGCTACCAGGCGCAAAGTCGTCTCTGTTGCCTTGTCTCTCTCCATCATGAGACGACAAGCCAGTAAAAACGCCTCCATGACACGGCTGTCCAGCAAGCTCCCCAGCAGTGCCACTTCACCCAGACGGCACGCATAATCGAGAGAGACCGGCTGCTCCAGCACTGCGACCGGCTCGACGGGACACCGGGCCCGGTACAGCCTTTCGGCCAGCGGCTCCCAGTCAGTCGCTCTCAGATTGGCCAGCAGTATTGTCTGCTCGTCAGCACTCAACGCCCGCACCAGATGCTCCATGTCAGGAGAACCACGCCAATGCGGCTGGAAGTCGGCAAGGGGTTCCCAGCGTCTTGTTATCTGGCCTGCTCCTCCCAGATCCTGAACATGCCAGCTGCGTCCCGCATCCAGACTGTACTCCCCGAACCTGTGCCAGACCCCTTCCACAATGCGTGCTGCTATCCCCCACCTGCGGCATAAAAGCACGTAAACCCAGGCACGATGGCGACAACTTCCTTGCCGTTCACGCAACAGAAACTCCAGAAGATCCTCGCCCGCTGCTGGCACCCTTTCTGCCTTGAAATCGCGACAATACTGGTAAATGGCGCGCACCCGCTCCTCCTGCGAGCCTGCTTGCATGATTTTTTGCAATGCCCGCTGCGTTTGGTGCGGCACAAGAGCGCGCGGGTCCGTTGCCAGAGCCAGAAAGGCATCCAGCCGCTGCCGCAAGGCCGGATCACAGCAGGCATCCGGATGCAAGCCCGCCGGGCCAGATCCTGCCCGTCTGGTCTGCGATGCCTCCGGCTTCTTCAGCACAAAATGGACCTTGACCGGCTCCTGCCCAGCCTCCCCGGGGCCTGCATCCACAAAGCGCATATAGTGCAGTCCCGTATCACAGTCCCTGAGGACCCGGGTTCTGCATGGCGGGTCGGTACGCATCTGGATCAGGCGATCAGCCGCATGCACACCCGGCAAGGATTGCCACTGACGCGAATAGCGCAACGGATGAACCCCGTAGTACTGTTTCAGATCCAGCCGCAAGGTCTTGTCGACCTCTATGGCATCCGGCAGCACCACCTCAAACCCCATCCGTCCCGGTTGTGCCCATTCTGCTCGCAGGCGACCGTCCACAGCCACCGGATGCAAAATGGCAAGACGAGACAAGGCATCGTCATGTTTTCGGCCGAAAGTGCCGGGAACCCCCAGCTCAATGGCCGGCCTGATATCCTCGTCGGTCTGGCCATCGAGCTCAGACGGTTCGGGACAAAAATCGGCTGACGGTGAATCGCCTGACGAGAAGCCGGCAGACAACAACGGATCCCTGGCACTGCTGGATCGCCAACCAGGTCCTGGCTGTTCCCCGGCTGGCTGAACAGGACACAAGCCAGCACCGGGCTGCCAACACAGGGCCTGGATGCGGCGCCACAGCGCCTGCCACTGCCAGGCCTGCTGCGGCCATGAGGGCTGCGGCCATGAGGGCTGCGGCCATGAGGGCTGCGGCCATGAGGGGCAGAGTTCATCCAGCCCCTGCAGCTGCGGCCTGTTGCAAGCCATGCTCAGCGTCTGCTGCTGCGCCGGCGACAAGGGGAACAGTGCCAGGGCCGGCTCCCGCTCCGCCTCGGGCAACTGCTGGCACCACAGCTGCTGCATACGCACGTACAGCACCGCCTCCAGCCCGGAAGCGGCCCCCAGGCTTGGCGGCAAGCCGGTCTCCTGCTGCCAGCGCAGCTGGATCAGCTCGCGCTGCAACAGCGCCAGCGTTTGCTGATCCGACAGCCCGGCTGGCAGCACCAGACGTCCGTTTTCCCAGTCCTGACGTGCTACAGGCCCTGTCCAGACAGTCAGCGGCCGGTCCAGCCACGTACAGCGGTTGACCCATGCCGTCAGCTCGCCATGAGGGGTCTCTTCCACTACCTTGATCGGTGTCGCAGCACAGAGCGCGGCCCGGTCGGTAGCGGCTGCCAACAGATACATTTTGTAATGACTGTCGAACAGGGCCTCTATCTCTTGCGGCGAGCAGCCTTTGCAGGCCTGAACCAGCTGTATCAGATTCTTGCTCACCGGTCGCAGCATCACCCCTTTGCCCTGCGCGGCCTGGCACAGCTGCCTGTGCCAGACGGTCAGCTGCCTGACCTGTGCCTCCTCCACCTGACCGGCCGCTGCCTGAAGCGCAATGGTGGTCAGCTCGTCGTGGCTGTAGTCCGGCACCACCAGACGCCTGAAGCGCCCCAGCAAGGCCGGCGAAAAGTTGTGACGTCCACTGAATCCGACGTCTGCGGGATTGATGGTGGCGAACAGGTGAAAGCCGGGCGCCGCCTCACCGGCCAGTGCGGCATTGAGCTCGCCTTCCAGATACTGACTTTCCACCAGGTTGAGCTCAGAAATCACCAGCACCTGCCCCTGGATGCGCGCCTGACGAAAGGCCTCGCACAAAGATTCCCAGGGACAGTCAGACGCGCACAGCGTTTTGACCTCGACAGGGACCTCAGAGTCCTGACGGCATTGCCGCTGCCAGTGGTCCAGCAGCAGCCGCAAACAGGCATCCTTGCCTCGTCCTGCCGGGCCTTCAATCAAAGTGGCCTGGCGACGCCCTGCCGCCAGGCATCCCTTGCGCGCCTGCAGGCAGCGATCCAGATCCCGGTTGACCGCCGCAACCAGTGCCATCACGGCCGGCGGCGAGGTCGCAAACGCCGGCGCCACCTGCCGGGCATACGCGACAAAGCAGCTGTCCTGCCAGGCACTGCGGCCGCCACCACAGCGATCGAGCGCGCCTGAATCCACGGGAACACGTGCCTGCATCCAGGCCTCCAGCGCCCGCAAGGCCTGCTGCCCTGCTTCATCACACTCGCCTTCCAGCAAATCACGTACCGCCTGCAGTACCAGCGCATTCAATCCGGCCAGCGTCAATGGTGCCCCGTCTGACTGGCTGACATACCAGCCCAGCCAGGCACACAGATCGACCAGATCACGCGGCGTGAACACCCGCTGCGGCAGCAGGCGTTGACACAGGTTCCAGACGCGCACCAGCGTCACGGCCGTTTCCTGCATCAGCGCGGGACTGACATGCCTTGCCAGATGTGACTCAAGGCCGGGCAGCACTACCTGCTGACACAGGAAATCATCGTCCAGACGCGGAAAGTGAACCTGCGCTGCCAGCCAGGTCCAATCCATATCACAGCGCCGCCCCGCATAACCGACCGGATTGCCGGTCAGAATCACCCGATGCCGGGAACTGACCTGCAACGCCTCTCCCTTGATGTACACACAAGCTGGCCGGTTCCACAGCCCCTTGAGGCTGTCCAGCACACCGGGAGCGGCCAGGTTCGCCTCGTCGATCACCAGGGTCACCAGTTGGCTGGCATATTCTGGACAGGTCCTGGCCCATTCCATAATCACTTGATCACAGGCCTCCATGGTGCGGTCCTGGCCCTTGTCCTTCCATACCCAGCGTTGCACCAGATCCCGTTCAGCGGTACCCGCCCCTACTGATATCATCCAGCTCGGCCCGGCCTGACGCGCCACCTCAGCGGCAAACCAGCTTTTGCCGGTGGCCGTCGGGCCTTCGATCATCAATACCGGCGTTTGCTCAAGGCGTTGCCGCAGACGCGCCAGACGACGCTGCCGGCGATCGGCTTGATTGATACGCCCATGCAACAGATCCCGGGCCAGTGCCGCACTGGCCGCCTCTTCAACTTCAGCGGCACCATCCCATGCCAGCACGGCCTTCAACCGGGTTTGCACCTCGGCCTGCGCCAAGTCCGCATCCTGGCTGGCCAACCGGTAACTGGCAGCGGCCAGATCCCTCAGTGCCGGATAGATATCCTGACACCCGGTCCGCCTGCGCCAACCACCAACGAGAGCATCACCCAGCCGCTTCAGACGCTGGCCGCAACGCAGGGGCGCCTGGCGCAACCGTTCCGTCAGCGCCTTATCAGGTTCAAGACCTTTTGCTACGAACATCTGTTGGCAGGAGTCCGTCCCCCAGGTAGTGAGCAAGGCCACCAGCAGCGACAGGTCTTCGTCAGTGCAATCGGGATCAAACTGCAACGGCAGCCCAGCCAGCCAGCCGGGCCCCAGCGCACGCATCAGTGTCCACCAGTGTTTTTTGAAAAACGCCCGGTCCAGAGCCCCCTGCTCTGGCATCACAGCGGCCAGCCGGTCCGGATCGATCCAGTCAGCCGGACCAGCATCGGGCCACAGCCGGATACAGGCAGCCTTGAGAAAATCACGTACCGGCGGGCAGCCACGGCTACGGTGAGACAGCACAGCGTCGATGGCGTGTCGCCAATGGCGTGGTGCCGGTTCAGTGCCTTCCTGCTGCGCCTGATGGCAAGCCGCTGCCACCAGATTGTCCAGCACAGCGGCCGTCAAGAGCGGAATGGAACCGGCCCGGGC
>MPMQ01000061.1 GCA_002238585.1 Kistimonas sp. bin40
TGACGAATGGCCTGGCTGTGATTGCTGTTCACTTCGAATGTTGCACGCGGTAGAGCGATAAACAGTTTTTTTCAGGAAAAACAAAACTCTCCGACGTTTATCGGGTCCAAACGAGGTGTTGGTGCTGCGGTGCTGTGAGAACAACAAGACCCAGGCCGTCGTTTTCGTTTGAGAGGACCTTGAATAATGCAACCTTCTTTCCCCCACCAGGGCCGGCAAGCCCATTCCCCGCAGCCTGCTGCCAGTTCTTCTGCATCTGCATCCGGCCAGTGGCCGCAGGTCGAGCTCAATGGTCGCCTGTGGACCCTGAGTCCGCTGGTCGAACCGCTGATCGAACCGCTGGTACGCCGGTGCCCCGTACGCCGGTGCTCCGTTTGTATAGAAAACCTGGCGCGCCGCCATATCTGTAATCAGATGTATCACTGTGTGTGCACGCCCTGTTACGAGGGCCTGGTGAAAACCGGGAAGCCATTGATCTGCCCTCAGTGTCGGGAACCGGCCGCCGCCAACGGAGTCGCGCAACAAGAAGGACCTTGAGCTGGGCCGGATGCTGCCTTTCACCGAGTTGTTCTGCGTTGAGTGCGGCACCTGGAAAGGACCGGCGACGCAAGTCGCAGAGCACATCGAGGTCTGCGGCCAGAGAGAGCACAACTGTCCGCAGGCGCGGTATGGGTGCGAGTGGAAAGGGATAGGCAGTGCGCTGCTGTTACACGAGCCGGACTGCGAATGGGTGCCGAAGGTCTGCTCTCACCCTGGATGCCAGGAGATCGTTTTCAGTGGCACGCAGAGGGCACACGAAGAGAACTGTGGCCACGGGCCTGTCACAGGGCGGGGGCAGACCCTGTATTGGGCCATCCGGGGAGCAGAGGCCAGCTACACAGCGGCTGCGGGTATGACGAATGGCCTGGCTGTGATTGCTGTTCACTTCGAATGTTGCACGCGGTAGAGCGATAAACAGTTTTTTTCAGGAAAAACAAAACTCTCCGACGTTTATCGGGTCCAAACGAGGTGTTGGTGCTGTGGTGCTGTGAGAACAACAAGACCCAGGCCGTCGTTTTCGTTTGAGAGGACCTTGAATAATGCAACCTTCTTCCCCCCACCAGGGCCGGCAAGCCCATGTCCCGCAGCCTGCTGCCAGTTCGTCTGTGTCGGCATCCGGCCAGTGGCCGCAGGTCGAGCTCAATAATCGCCTGTGGACCCTGAGTCCGCTGGTCGAAGAGCTGGTACGCCGGTGCCCCATTTGTATAGAAAGACTGGCGCGCCGCCATATCTGTGCTCAGATGTATCACTGTGTGTGCACGCCCTGTTACGAGGACATGGTGAGAACCGGGGAACCATTAACCTGCCCTCAGTGCCGGGCACCGGCAGCCGCCAGCTGTGTCGTGCAACAGAAGGACCTTGAGCTGGGCCGGATGCTGCCCCTCACCGAGTTATTCTGCGTTGAGTGCGACAACTGGAAAGGACCGGCAACCTCCATCGAAGGGCACATCGCGGTCTGCGGCCAGAGGGAGCACAGCTGTCCGCAGGCGCGGCAGGGGTGCGACTGGAAAGGGACAGCCAGTGCGCTGCGGTTGCACGAGCCGGACTGCGCGTGGGTGCCGAAGGTCTGCTCTCACCCTGGATGCCAGGAGAGCGTGTTCAGTGGCACGCAGAAGGCACACGAAGAGACCTGTGGCCGTAGGCCGGTCAGCCTGGGCGCGCTGATGACCACGGCCGATGAGGCACAACGCTTCCGTGAGCTGAACCAGTTTTACCGGCACAAAGCCAGTGCGCTGGAACAGTTGACACCTTCTCAGCTGCGCGAGCGTGTGCAGCAATCAGCAGAACTCGTGCCCCTGTTGTATGACGCCGTAGAAGCCGCTGTACCCGTTGATATTATGGAAAGCTGTCCCTGGGGCTGTGGGTTCAGTAGTCCCCGCAGCCTGATGGAGGGGCACTACCCCCACTGCCAGAAGCTTCCGGTTGACTGTAATTTCTGTGCAGTGAAAATTGCGCGCGAGATGTTGGAGATCCATGCTGGCATCTGTGATAAACGCCTTGTGCCCTGCCCACGCGGTTGTAACGAGAGAGGCGTGCGCTTTCTGGATATGGAAAGCGGCTTGCACGAGCGCACCTGCCCGGAGGCACGGATGCAATGCCCGGACTGCTACACCGATATGCAGCGGCGGGATCTGGACCTGCACCAGCAGGTCTGCGTGTACCGTCGTACTCCCTGTGGCTGGTGTATGGGGACCCACGCCGCTACCACCTTTCAGACCGTGTCTCAAGGCTGCCGTTCTCATGCGCCCTCCCGTCCCCAAATCGATAACTGCATATTGGATACGGCCACCCTTGCCAGCGGTGCTGTGTATATCAAGGTGAGTTATTCTTACGACCCTGTGTACGTGTATCTTCCTGCCCCTGTTCTGCGACGGGAGCTGGGTGCCGATGTGACGGGACGCAATCTGACAGAGGGCGTGAGTTTCATGTGGCGAAAAACAGCGAATACCAAAGTCGCTGTCCGCTATGTGCCGGGGGGGAAATATTTTTCGGTGAGTGTCAGTACGACTCTTGGGATCGATACCGGCATGAAGTTCGAGGCGAAGCTGTATACCCGCCAGGCGTTCGAGGTAGAGGCGCTGGGGGAGGTTACGGGCCCTGGCAGGAGGCCATACATAGAGATGCGGCCTGGTGAAACCGTCGGAGAAGGGCGCATTGTCGCCTACAACCGGATCGCTTCCGGCGTGGATGAAGGCTACTTTCTGCAGCTGGGGCCTGTGCAGTTCAACAGGTGATGGCGGCATTTTGGGATGACCGCTGTGCGGGGAGCTGTGCCGGCGCCGTCGAGCAGGCCAGCAGGGTTCCTCTGCCGGACGGCCCAGGTCAGGCTTTATCCTGCACCCTCGTTCGCTCGGCTCTCTGGCCGTTGAGGCTCTTGGCTACGTCCACGCAGAGGGATTTGACAGGAGAACCTGCCTCTGTATTTGGGTTTCTTTGAGTGTGTTCACAACATCAGGCGCCGGGGAAAAGCGGCCATCTCTGGATTGCTTTCGTTGTTTTTGCGCTAGCTCCCCGGAATCCATAAAGAGCCAAATTCTATTACTGGCACTGTGTGCTCAGAGGTGCTCAGCCTGCGAAAATACCCGCCACCTCGGTGGCCAGCTGCTGGGTGAGTGCCGGGCGGGCCTCATCGAACTCAAGATTCATTTTGTTGGCGACCGAGGCAATCCGGGTACGGTAGCGCAGCCAGTTGTCTTCCTGGTCGTAGTGCTGCTCTGTGCTGCCACTACTGCCCTGGCTCATGTTGGCCTGGCTGCTGTGCTTCACCTTGCCCTTGGTGTGTGTGGATATCTGAACATCGGTGATGACCGAATAGGTGACGTTCTTGACCATCTGATCCGCAACCCAGGAGCCGGCACCCACAAGCAATCCGGCACCCAGGCCATTGCCGACGTTGTTTTTGTGACTGGCCATGGCCAACCCGGCCAGTCCGCCGAGGGCCAGCGAGCTGCCGTAGCCGCCGGTCAGGCCGTCCCATACGGATTCCGGGCTGTCGGCTTCCCCGGCCTGCAGCACATTGACCTGGACCATGTCGTGGGCCTGGTCCAGGTCATCGACGACCCGCCAGCCCTCGTTGACCAGCTCGGCTTTGAGCGACTCTTTCAGGGCCGGCATTTTTTCCGAGGTGGTGTTGCGTACCTGGACATAGATGGTTTTTTTGTCCCTGGGCACAGGATCGAGAAAGATGCTTTCTGACATCTTGCTGGAGACTTCCAGGTCACGGTTGTTGATGGCGGTGCTCATGGCCCCGCAGCCGGACAGCGTCAGGGTGGCGGCCAGAGCTATGGCCAGGACGGTTTTGTTCATGCGTTTTATCCCAGAATGCGAATGCGCCGGAATGGCGGGGATATGATACAGTGACCCAGTTTTTTTGTCTCCAGGCGGGCCCGTCTGACGCAAGAGGAGGGTGTATGGACGACGTCCATAACAGTTCGATTGGCTCCGGTATTGACGACAGTGGCACGTCGGGAACGGGCTTTGATCACCATGGTACGTCCGGCTTGGGCATGGACTACAGCAGCAGTACGTTCGGCTCCGGCATGGGCTCGGGCTTTGATAACAGCAGCGCACTGGGCTCCGGCATGGGCTCGGGCTTTGATAACAGCAGCGCACTGGGCTCAGGCAGCATGCACAGTGATGTGCCGAGCGCCAGTTCCCATTATGAAAGCCCGTTCAATTTGAGTCTGGCCGACCCTCGCAATCCCCACTACTGGACTCCTGCAGGTATAAACAGCGCCCACCTCCATCATGCCTCAGACCCGGGCACGCGCTGGTATCAGGAGGACGACAGGCGTTCAGAAACAGGCTATGGCACCTCTATGGGTGCTGGCGGCGGCAGCCGCAGCGACGAGCACGGGCGGCATCACACAGCCCCGGATCTTGGCAAAAACTTCTACAACGGTGACTATTTCTTCACACATCCGCAGGAAATTATGCAGGCCAGGTCCCTGTTGAAGGAGGGTTTCTCCGGCGAGGATGTTGACCGTCTCATGATGGACAGAGAAAGGAGGGTGGAAATCTTTTCTACTTTTTTTATTTCTGTCATTGCTCTCGGAGTAACGACAGCTTTCTTCTCGGTATTTATCGATAAATGGAAGCTCAGCAAGCTGTTTTTCCATACTTCCTGGTCTGTGGCGATGATCACAGGGGTCGGTTTTTTCTTCTACAACAGCCTGGCGCCTTGGCTTCTGAAGAAGAAAAAGGTGCGCTCTATCCGCTCTTCCATGAAAATATGATGGTGTTGCTGGCTACCATCAGGGACGGACGCTTGAGCCTCCACGCTCTGCTCCTTCATCACTGAATTGCTGGTGTTTTTCTTTGAGTCCTTCTTCTTTTCCGTCAAGGTCACTGGCTATCTCTGACTGCTCCAGGGTGAGATTACCCTTGGCGTTCTCCCACTCTTCCTTGCTGAAAAGTGTGTCTTTTTTGGCAGCGTCATCCTTCTTGGCGCCGAACCTCTGCTTATTGATGTCGCCGGACTGAGCGTATAGCCGTTGCTGCTGCTCCTCCGTGAAGGTCAGCCCATCCGCATTCCGCTTTTGCATAGTATGAATGTCCTGGTCTGTCGGCATAAGGTTCGGTCTCTCGATGGCATCGCGCATGGAGCCATCGTAGTGCGCGTATTTTTCTTCCATGAACATCCTGAAATACTCTTGCCGGTTCTGGCGGTTTTCATCGGAGGTGCCATACATAATCTCTTCCACTCCTCTGACGTCCATACCCTCCATGTATTCCTGAAACTGCTGATTGAGGTTTTCGTTCATTCCCAGAGTGTGATTCTGGGAGTCCTGCAAGGCTTGGGTCAGTGAGTGCTCCTTGTTCTCGTTGGCTGAAACCGTCTGGGCAAGCTCCTCTGTTTGCCGGAAGCTGTTGCCCAGGCTGCTGAGCTGGCGGGAGTCTTCCGAAGAGGAGGCGCTGGTTGAGAGTTTGCTGGAGACATTGCGCATTGTATCAATCGACTGAGTGAACTGCTCCTGCCGACTGGAGCTGTTTTCATCGGTGCGGGTATCGGTGTCCTTGTCGGACGACCCTGAATCCCGGTTTTGTTTCGCGCTAACCCCGAAATCACCACTGATTCCAAGAAATTTCTTTGCGGCCTTTCCCAAGGGGTTTTGTGAGAAATCCCAATTTCCACTCTTTTCAGTGGTTACGGAATGGAGAGCGCTGGCGGCCTTCTCATGGCTGACGCCCTGGCTTTGGGCGAAGCTCTCCACAATACCGTTGTAGATGTTGGATGCCTTTCTGACGGAGGCGGCTTGCTCGGCACTGACTCCCTCACCTTGCCTGAAGTTGCGTCCGGTACTGCTGGTGAAGTTGTACGTCTCCTCGCCGGTGTGGGCCAGACTCTCCGACAGGCGGTGTTGACTGCTGAGCGTGGCTGAATGGGCTGCACTCGCTCCCCAGGTCAGGGCTCGGGTTTGAGCCTCGTGGCTGTTGATATCGAAATCTGTTTTTGAGAGCGCCTCGCTCGAGTTGTATACCTGCTTCCCATTGGGCAAAGAGGTAGTCAGGGTGCCGTCTCGATTCTGCTGGGTGTAGCCGTACTGCCTGTTCACCCAGCTGGAGTCAGACTTGTTGGCACTGGTCATGTTCCAGCTGTGATTGCCGAACTGGGTATTGCCCTGGCTGATGTCGCCGCTGGCCACAGCCGCCGAGGTGCGGGTGTTGACCCCGCTGATCGAGGCGCTGAACTGGTTGGCCAGGCTGCCCATCACCGCCCCGCCGCCTTGCACCAGAAAGTGGACAATAAACGGAATCGACATCATCAGAAAGCCGGTCATGCTGGCGTAGCGGTGGTGCATCTCGGTGAGGGCATCCAGATTGGAAAGGCTCAGCCCGCCGTAGAGGTCGGCCAGCTCGCTGCTCCCCAGCGACAGCCTGGTGGTCATAATGAAATTAAGCAGGGCAAACAACACCGGCCAGGTGCCCAGATTGATAAAGCCCTTCAGGTAGGCAAACAGCACCTTCAGCGTCAACCCCGGCAGCATGGCCAGCGCCAGTACCAGAATGCTGGCGCTGGAGAACAGCAGAAACAGAATCGACTGCATCATCGGCAGGTAGTCGCGGGCCTGCAGCGCCATGCCGGCCCACATACTGGTGGTCTGCATGCGGTTCTGGGTGTAGGCGTAGTTCATGGCCGCAGCCGAGGCATTGGCCCGCGCGGCGTTGTCCATCAGGCCGTTGCGCAGGGCGTTGGTAGTCATGTTCTGCAGCATGATCTGGGAGGCGGTCCGGCTGATCCCCAGGTACTGCCGGGCGCTGCTGACCAAGGCTGTTTGCAGAAATGCCTGGCTCTGGCTGGCCCGTTCACCGTAGAGCACCTTGCCCAGGGTCGTCAGATGGTTGCCCGCCTCGGTCTCGAAGCGCTTTTTCAGCTCCGGCAGGGCCGCCTGACAGGTAGGAAATTCTTCCCCGTTCAGGTCCATGTGGATCCGGCGCAGCGGGGACGGTTTGTGGCTGGCGAGAAAGGCCCAGATGTCGTTGCTGCCTTTGAGTTCCTCCCATGTGTATTTCTGGTTGAGCGTAATATCGCCGTAGATACAGCTTCTTATGTACTGGGCCCAGAGGCCCTTGAGTTCCGCCTCGGCCACGCCGGGCTGGCTGCTGAGCCGGTACAGGGTGGAGCCGAACAACATGCCGGTCCGGGTGTATTGGGCATCGTTGGGAGCGTGAAATACCGACTCCACCGCCCGGGTCACCCCGTACATATAAGTGGACGCCAGGTGGGTCGGCAGGGCCACGCCCAGAGGCACCCGGCTGACGTGGTACACCGCCATAGGGTTGCTGGCATCGATGATCTGGACGTCGGCTTTGGTCTGGATCAGCAGTAGGGGAACCAGCAGGTAGACGGCGGCCCAGCGGCCAATGTGGCGCGGATCCTGGGAAAAGAAAAACCGCATGGCGGTCATAGCCACAGCAATAATGGCGCAGATGGCCAGCATGTTGGCAAAGTCGTTGCCGCCGAGGAAGGTGGTGATGGCTTCAAGGACTTTTTTGGCCACATCACCGTTGCTGAAGGTGTAGACAGCCAGGGTGTCGCTCATGGCGTGAACCTCAGGTTGGCACTGGCCTGGGCTGACAGGGCTCCTTCAAGCTGTTGCTCAATTTTGCGGCTGTTGTTGATCAGTTCTTGCTGCGCCAGAATTCTCTGGCGGGCGTCGTCGGCGAGTCCACTGAGGAAGTGCTGGGCATCGCGAACACCCTGGGCCAGCCGATCCCGGTCGGTCGGGTCCAGCTGACTGCCGTTCAGCGACTGATTGATAACGAACAGAGCCCGGTCCAGATACCTCCCGACCAGGGTCACAGCAATCACTCTGGCGTATTGTGGAATGGGTGGTTCCTGCCCTATTTCCATGCTGTCCTTGAGCAGCACCAGGGCCGGCATACCGGCGTATTCCAGGAAGT
The DNA here is from genome assembly GCA_002238585.1 of Kistimonas sp. bin40. Taxonomy (GTDB): domain Bacteria; phylum Pseudomonadota; class Gammaproteobacteria; order Pseudomonadales; family Endozoicomonadaceae; genus Sansalvadorimonas. The sequence continues at coordinate 7,945 of MPMQ01000061.1, forward strand.
CCTTGTCCTGGTTCGACAGCGCCCGGTCCTGGTTGATTTTCTCGACCAGTTTTCCGAGTATCTTCTCAACCCGCGTCTGCAGTGCCTTGCTTGAGTCAATCTGCAGATTTTGCTGGGAAATATGGAGGCAGCCGTCCTGGCTGGTGTCGTCACATTCGTAGATGCGCACCGCCTGCTTTTGCCCGGCTTTCCGGTTTCCACTCAGCAGCGCGTCGATCAGGTTGTTGTTGTCGGACAGCAGGCCGTTGTAGGTGATCGGGTTGCCGTCCTTGTCGTAGATGATGGTGCCGGACAGGCTCTGGAAGAATTCTGCCAGTTGGGTGTCCTCCGCCAGAAAGGAGTTTTTCAGCAGAACGCCCCAGATCAGGTTGTGGTTTTTCCTGACCATGTCCTTCAGGGCCGGATCCTTGCGCGCCTGGTCCAGCTGGGTGTCGGCCTGGCCGCCAGCGCCGCATTCCTGTTGGGCCTCGACCCAGTCGGAGAAGGTATTGTTCTGGGTACCCATGACTGAACAGATATATTTCTGGCTGCCGACCCCGGCAAACCCGGCCAGGGCCGAGATCCCGGCTTGGGCCGCCTCGCAGGAGTTCACTGACTGATTCAGGTACTTGTCAGCAACCGCTTGCAGGTTGTCCCGGATTGACTTGATCTGGGGTGCCCAGGTCTGCAGCGCCAGATCAACACCAAAGGGGATGGCATCGGCAATGATTGATTTGGCCATGGCGACCAACTGGTCGGAGTTGATGTGTGAAAAGCCGCCCAGAAACATGTCGATGCCGCCACAGCCGGCGCTGATGTCGGGCAGGGTGAACTGGGTCGGGGTGACGTCGAGCACGCCGGAGCGCAGGAACAGACTGCCGCCGGAGTAGTAGTTGGCAGCCTGGCCCTTGTAGGCCGTTGGGTTGGAGACGTGGGTGTTGTAATCCAGGTCATTGAAGAAGGCGTCCAGAGAGCCCTCGACGCTGGCTTGTGCCGGAGACAAGACCAGCAGGGCGGCGGACGCTACACCGGCCAGTAGTGTCTGTGAAAATGGTGCTTTTTTGATGCTCATATCCCGGCCCCTTCATCACTTTCAGCATCCAGCCGGGCCAGCAGGGCCTTGTCGTTTTTGATCTGCTCCAGAGTTTTTTGCAGATCTTCAGCGCGGACCATCCCTTCCGCAATTCGTATGAAGCGGCGGTTGTGGACGTTCACAAGATAGGTGGCCGGCACGACCCGGGGAGAGAACAGACTGGTGATGGCAGGTGTTGCCCGCAGTGGCTGGGAAAAAGGGGGCAGACCGGCCCCGTCCAGAGAAAAGGGGTAGATGAAAAACTTGTTTTCCTCACCAAACTGCTTCAGTACGGGGGCAAACTGGTGGCAGAACGGACAGTCCGAGCGGAAAAAAAAGGCCAGGGCGTGATCGTCGTTGAATGAAGCGGCGGCCCGGCCGGTCGCGGTCAGCAGCAGTGCCAGCCCCAGCAGAACGGGCAAGAGAAGGGGGGCTGCTTTTATTGTTGCTTTCATTGTGCAGGAATCCGTTCAGAAATTCGTTCAGAAATCGGGTGTGAAGTTGGTGGCAGCGTTCAAAAACCGGCCCAGAAGCGCATCCTGGGCAATAAAGCCGTAGGCCAGCGGCTTCATGTCACCGGTTTTGGGGTTGACCAGAACCAGTGCCGGGTCGTGTTCTACGACCAGTCGGCCCTGGTTGGGCCGGTTGTTACGGATGGCCCCGTTCTGGCTCTGGTCCAGGGTGATGCCCAGAAGATCAATGCCATAGCGGTCGGCGAAGTCCTGGATGGAGGGGGCCAGCTGGCCAGCTATGGGGTCCTCTCCCCGGTAGACAAAAAACAGCCCGTAGCCCTGCTGGGCCAGGGTGCGGACGGCGGCTGTCTTTTGCTGGCGCAGTCCGGCCAGGTAGGTCTTGCGGGCGGCTTGCTCGGTCGGGTGGGAGCGGGTGTAGGACAGTGATGGATCATCAAGCAGCGCCTTTTTCATGGTCATGCCATAGGCACCGGATTGTTCTGCCACAAACTGGTTCAGGGCCATGGCCCGCTCGACTTTTTCCAGGTCTGTCGGGTTCAGTACGGCGTCATTGGTGACGTCCTGGTGAAACCGGTGGAACCAGTCCATCTGCTGGGTCGGGGTCAGGGTCCGGGTCACAGTGACCGACGGTTTTTCCTCAACCTCAGGGTCGGGTTGCGGAGCGGCCACGGGCGGCGGCTCGTTGTACCAGCGCCAGCCCGGTGCGGTGAGCGCGGCCAGGGCAGGGGCCGCCAGCGTGGCCAGTACGCTATGAATTACCAGCGGGACGAGAATTCTGCTGCAGGCTGTCCTCATCTACTGCCCTCCGGGACCTGGTTTTGGACCTGGTTCTGGATATCTCCAGGATTCGGCAGCTGGTTGTTGTCTTCCATGTCTCCATAGAATTCGCTGAAATCTATTTTTGAGAAATCTATTTGTTGCAGCTCTTCCGGCGTCAGGCCGCGGCAGTCGGGATGCTCGCCGGAGCCCATGCTGATGCCCAACTGGTCCCGGCGGCCCTGGGCCTGGATGATACGCGACAGCTTGCTGTTGAACATGCAGGCTCCTTCTTTCTTGCGGATACAAACGCCGAGTACGTCCTCGGCGCAGTATTCACCGAGCTTGATAACCAGCCCTTTTTCCTTGGCGGCACCGAGCTCTTTTTCCTCGTCGCTACAGCGGTCGAGCCCGAGGCCCTGCCCCCACCCCGAGTCCTGGCAGCAGTTGGAAAATCCCAGCGGTTTTTTGTCGCACTGACGCCCCGCGCCGGTGAAGGTGGTTATGGGCTCGGGCGTCATCTCGGACCCGGCCTGGCTGGCTCCGGCCAGGGCGCTGCCGGCCTCTCCGAATTCATCGTTCTGGGTGGGTTCCGGCTGGTAACAGTCGCCATTCAGGCAAAAGGATTGCTCGCCACAGATCAGACTTTCCGGGCTGCAGGACTGTTGCTCGCACTGGTAGGTGTTGTCGAATGCCTCACACCAGCCATCCGGAGCCTGTCGGGCGCAATCGCTGGTTATCAGCGCGCAAGTGTTCTCGAAGGGAGTGCAGCTGTTGGGCCCGTCGGCACCGCACTGGATATCCTGACGCTCCTTCCAGCAGGGCAGGGTAACGGGTTTACCCTGGATATAGCGGGTCTCGTTTTCTCCCTCTTCACAGCCTTTTTTGTAACCCGGCAGTGAGAAGACAGTTCGCCACAGGTGTTGCGGTATTCAATGTTGGCAATGTCCCGCTGCCAGGTGATAGCGAAGTCTGCCAGGTGGATTTTGCGATCAAAGAGCAGCTCAAGGCTGTCGCCCTCAACAAGGGTATTGACCGGCAGGTCGGCACTGTGCAGCCCGCCGAGCTGCATGTCGATGTTCTGGTTTCCGGTCAGGCCGATGAGGTGCGCGGCGGAGAAGGTGTTCAGGTGGCTGCTGTCCTGGCAGCTGTTGGCAATTTTCAGATGCTTGATGGTCAGCCCCTTGTAGGGCAGTTTGACAGTGAACCGGGAGAACCACTTGTCCGATTTTCCCAGGTGGGATGTGCCTTCCTCTGATTCAAAGCCCCGTACCACTGGCATCACCAGACACTGCATGGCTTTGACGTTGGGAGCCTGGCACTGCTGTTCGGTTGTGGTTGTGGTGCACTGTTCACCCTGGCCGGTGCAGTCGGTATAGGGGTTGGGCAGGCCGTGGCTGATCTCGTAGGCGTTGTCCATAATTTTTGTCGCCCGCTGCAGCGAGGGTGGGACGCCCTGGTCAAGGTCGATGTGGGGGGCGTTGTAGTAGTGGTGCTGTACCGAGCCACTGATCGGGTCCTGGCCCATAGCCTGGGCGGCGGCCGGGCCTATAGTGCTGTCGTCATACTCGCTGGCATCCGGGTGGGCCAGTTGCTGGCGGCAAGCTTCATCCTGGCAGTAGGCCTCTGGATCGAACCCGCTGAAGCCGGGCCGGTTATGGACCTGATCCGGTATGCCTTTGGCCCAGTCCACGGCCTCTTCATACTGGCTGCCGGGGTCGGTGGCGGCCCAGCACGGCAGGGACGCCAGGGCCCAGACAAGCAGATACGGGAAAAAGCAGCGGGAGCCGGGCATCAGGTGCTTTGCCCCCGATCTAGCGCCTGGCGGGCCGGTTCCGGGTTTTCGCCCTGGTTGGCCAGAATGTGCAGAGCCGACGGCAGTGACATATTGCCGTAGAGCACATCGAAGTCGTGTGCGGTGCAGGGCTGCTTCGGGGCACAGGCTCCGGAGCGGACACTGACAAAGGCCGGTACCTGTTTGATGCTGAAGGTGCGGAACCAGAGCGGATCTATGCCCATGCCGCCGGTCAGCGCTTCACCCTTCGCCAGTGGCGTGTCCGGGCTGGAATCCAATAATTGCTGGATGACTAACACCGTGGCCCTGAACCCCTGGGGCAGCACGCCGCGGAGCATGACCGGCACCTGGTGGCGTTGAGCCTGGTGCAGCAGGGCCCGCAGGGACTCCCTGGGCATGCCCAGGGAAGCGAAGGCCAATACCCCACGGGGTGCCGCTGCCGGGTTGTCCGCTGGACTGCCCATGGCGGCTGGCGCCTTTTCCTTGCCCATCAACAGGGCTTCAGCCGCCTCGGTCTTGTGGCCCCGGGCCGCCTGCCGGGCCTCCGCCCGCCTGGGTCTTGGGCCCCGGGCCCCCCGGCCGGCCCTGCCCCAGGGCCTGCCGCAGACTGGGTGGCAGTAGCGCCTTGTCCGCAGCTGTTTCCAGCTCCTGTTCGCTGTAGCCCAGCGCTGTGGGCTGGAGTGTATTCCCAGCCTGGACAGTCAGGGCCGGACCCATGGCCAGGATCGAGATCAGCAGGGCGACAAAGGGCTTCATGGGGAGTTTTTCCTTAACAGCCCATTGTGAATCATCCACTGTCTGGTTGCCTCCTGAAACCAGCGCTCGAATTCCGCTCTGTTCCATCTGTTGCGCTCCGCAACCACCACGTAACTATTTAGATTACTCATGTTTTTATTATGCCTTTCAGTGCGTTTTAAGCGCCACTTTTCCTTTTCTTGCAGGTCGGCCATCGAATCTTCACGCCAAAGAATATCGCTCCCATTTTTAAGAAGCTTGTCCAAAATGTCCTGTTTCTGTTTTTTGTAATCCGGGGCACTTGTGTTCAGCTTTTTCAAGTCTGCCAGCAGACGGCGTACAGCTGCCTGAAACTGCTTCATGTAGTTCTTATCTGTGCTGTATGTCAGTCCATTCGCAGCCAGCTCTTGAACAACCTCGTCCAGTGTGTTAAACCCGGAGAGGTCTGCACGACCTTGGCCAAGGGTCTGGCTCGAGACCAGCAGTGCCAACAGCAGGGTGATGCTATGTTTCGCCGGATGTCTCACAGGGTGTCCTCTTTGAATTCAGCCATAAATTGCTCGAAGTAAGCCTGTAGCTTTCTTTTATTCTCAGGAGTATTGGCGTACAGGATGCTGTTCGCCCGTCGTGAGTTGGTGTAGTTAAAATAGGCCTCTTCGCTTTTGGTCATGATGCCCTTGGCTTTGACCGCGACCTTCTGACTCACATAGTCCCTGAAGTTGAACATGAGATTTTCGTTCAGGCCCAGGATGTCCCGCTGCATCTCTTCCTCAACTTTGGCGATGGCGAGTTCCTGTTCATGGGTGTTGGTTGATGTACTGGCGTGTTTCCGCAGTGTATCAACTGTCCGGTTGACCTCTTCCTGTATTTCAGCCTTGGTAAGCTCCTTGGCTTGCGGTTGTGGACTGTTGTCGGCATGTGCAGTCAGGGCCTGGCCAATGGTCAGGCTTGCGGCCAGCAGGGCTATGAGCAGTCTGGCGCGGTGTTTCATGGGGCTGTTGTTCATAGGGTCATGCATAGAAGATCCTCCCTGACTACAGGAATACACAGTTGCGTTTGCGGAAGTTGACGAAGCCGAAGTTGTCGCCGGTTACCGGGTTATCGTGTCCCATCTCCCAGATGGCGGTGGTCGTGCCATAGGGATGACACCAGAGTGAGTCCGGAATAATGCGCGACAGCTGGTAGCGGTATCGGGACTTGGGCAGGATCGGCATAGGGTGCTGATAGCAGACAGCCCCGTCAACCCCCAGACTTTCCCAGACAATGCCTTGCCGGTGCAGTTTGTAGTTCATCCGCTCCATAATCAGTGTGGCGGCCTGTGTTGGTGTGTCCCTGTAACCGGTTGTTCCGGTCAGCGGATAGGCGGAACCCTGGGAACCCAGACACCAGAACAGGGGATCGAAGGGCAGCACCAGGTTGGTACTGGTGGCCATGGCCTCGGTCGCGCAGGCCAGTTGGGCGACCGGGTTGCCGAACAAAATGGCCTCCGGATTGAGGATGAAGGCCAGCTCGTCGTTGTCCCAGAGCGGATCAAGCTCGGTCACATAGGCCAGATCAAAGTTGTCGGTGGCCATACAGGCCAGGCTCTCCATCAGCTGCAGCCAGAAGATGACCGGATACTTGTACCAGTGGGCGTGATAGAAGCCGTCGCGTACACCGTCGTCGGGATCCTTGCGGCCCCCACCGCCTACCTGCTGGATATTGGGACCTGCCAGCTGCATCCCCATGTTCACCATGCACCAGGGCATCTTGGTTACATCGGTAAGGGCGTAGGGCTCCCAGTAGCCGATGTTAAGACCGATCTGCACAAAGAGGGGTGGCGGTTTCGGACAGATGGAAACAGGTAGAGTCGGGTTCGGGGTATCCGGGTAGGGTCCGGGCATAACTGGTACCGAGCCCAGGGTGATCGGGAAGATGCAGCTCCAGCAGATATCCGTTATCGGGTTGATGAACACCGATTTACAGGCCGGTCCGACCGCCTGCAGCGGCGTGACCGGGCCGGCCAGCAGGGCCAGCGCCAGCAGGATTCCGGGGATGCGTTTCATTTCTCATCCCCTTCCGGTTCCAGCGGCAGGGGGGACAGGGTGCTGACATCGACTTCCCGCACGCGCCAGTGTGTATCTTCCCGCTCGACCCGGGAGGGAACATGCCGCAACTGCAGGCGGCGACTCAGGTTGCCCTGCTGGTCGAAATAGACCCGGCCGCCCAGGGTGCGCTGCAATGCGCCGGGCTCGCCACCGACCAGGACGACCTTGGCTTTTGTGCCCAATTCCGCTTTCTGCTGCTGCAGCCAGCGCCGTTGCTGGCCATCATCGGCATCCACAAACAGCAGCACCTGGCTGAACTTCCAGTCCGGCATCCGGGCTCCCTGCGGCCAGGTGGTGGTATCAAAGGGGTTGATGCGCAGCCCTTTGGGATACAGGATCTTCCCGTTCTGATCGGTAATGGGCTCTTTCAGGGTCAGGGTGGGATCCACAGTAAAGGTGTCTTCCCTGGTGGCGCGCGTCAGCCCCGGCACCGGCTCAGGCCGCTTCACCCGGGCCCGGACCCGGTCCTGCATGTCCTTCTGCATTTTTGCCAGTTCACCATTGGCTTCCATGCCCCGGAGCCGCTGGTCGATCCAGGCCAGCATGTCGAGCTCGGCGATGGGAAACACCGTGCCCTGGATTCCAAGATTTTTTGCCACAACCGGTCCGGACAGCAGGCCGACCAGCACCCAGGCAGGTAGCGCGCTATGGACAGGTTTCATGGCGCGGACGGCTCCTGTGCTGTTTTCTGCGGCACCTGTTGCTGCCGGCTCAGTTGGTCCAGGATCTCCCGCTGGATCGCTGTGGTCACATCATCGGCGCCGCTGATCACGGCGGGCGCTACCACCAGGATGACGTTGTTGCTCCGGCTGTACCCGACGGTTACCTGCTCCATGGTGGCCGTGAACCGGCGAATGGCGGCCTGCTGTTCAATGTCTGACAGCCCCTTCGCAGCCAGCTGCTGGCTGAACAGCTTCAGGGTTCCCTTCATGTCGAACCGGGCCAGACCGGGCTGATCCATTGTTCTGAACAGGGCCAGTGATGACAACACAAAAGCCAGTACGATGCCGACGGCATGCAGTCTCCGCCGGGTGTTGTGCGGGCGCTCAGGCATGGTCAGGCTCCGTTTCCCGGTCGGACAATCCGGCTCTGAGAGACTCCAGGGTGTTCCACTCGTCGGCGTAGAAGTGTTTTGCGGTCGCGGTCACTGCGTCCTGCAGGGGCGTGCCCTGTTTTACCAGGGTGTCGCAGAACTCAAACTCATTGGGCTCAGTGGACAGCAGGGCCCGCGTCCAGACGTCGGCGAACAGGCGATGGAAGGACACCACACCTCCAGCCGACAGCATGCAGCAGCTGTATCCAGCCGCGCTGGAGCGGGGAAACGAACGGATCATTTCTATTTCCGTCGGCAAGAAGTGCCCGGGGTAGGCCTTGGTAAATTTATCGAAGCCGCCACCCTGGCGCAGAGTAATGCGAATATCAGAGTTGCTGTAGGCCGCCTCGGACTCCGGCGAGGCAAAGAAGTCGCCGACACTCTGGGTGACTGTGCAGAAACTGCCGCCGAACTTACGGGCGGTCCGGTAGCCCTGCTCGATAAACTGGCGAGACTGGCGGTTGGATCCGGACATCAGTGCCCAGGCTTCTTCTATCAGGCACACCTTGGGTGTGAACCGGCTGCCGGACAGGTACATTTGCTGGTTGATCGACACCATCAACGCAAAGACCACAGGCCTGAGCACGTCGCCGGTAAAGCCATCCAACTCCAGGGTGGTGATGTCGATGGTGGGATCAAGCTGTGACGGGCGGTTGAAGATATCGCCATAAATGCCGTTGCGGCAATATCTGTTGAGCTGGTCGGCCAGATCGTACAGCCGCCTGTCCTCGTCTCTTTCCTTGGCCAGGGTTCGGAATGCCTCCTGAACGTGATCCATGAGGGTGTCGGCACCGTGGGCCTCCCAGGCCATGATAATGGCGTCGCCTATGGCGGCGACCTGATAGTCATCCAAATCCGTATTGGGGGCGGCCATGGTGGCGATCAGGCCGGTAATATCCCCAAGCACCGCCTTGAGCGGCCCTGCTTCGTCCGCACCACCCTCGTCATCCCCGGCGCTGATCGAGCCAAGGTGGGTAAAGGGGTTAAGGAAAATCTGCCGGTGATTCATGTAGACCCCACCAAACTGGCGGGTCAGTTTCTGGTAGCTGTCGCCCTTGTCCAGGATCCAGACCTTGCCGCCCCGGGCAAACACTGATTTGATCAGCGACTGCATCAGAAAGGACTTGCCGGCACCAGAACCGCCGGATACGGCCATGTTGTAGTTTTCACTGCCGCAGTTGAACGGATCAAAAAAACTGATCTGGTGGCGCAGGGTGGGCAGCAGTAAACCGGGCGAAAGTCGTTTGAGCTCGGCCACGACCGGGAAGAAGTTGACCAGATTGGAGGTTTTCAGGGTGCGCACCCGGCCCGCGCGCTGGCAGTCCCTCCAGTAGCCCTCGGTCATCTGGAACGGCATCACAGACAGCAGACTCTGTGCCTGGAACATTGGCGTGACGCAGATATCCAGCCCGCCCTGGCTGCTGGAGGTCTGAAATGTTGATGTAGCTTTGGCCACATCATCCTTGTGGTGGTGCTCGTTGGTGTACAGGGTGAGATTCAGGACCATGCCTGCCACCTTGAACTCATGGGCGTGCAGGCCTCGTTGCAGCCCCCGGCGATCAACCAACTCATCACCGGCGAAGGGAGCCATCAGTCGCATGGGCGAATTGACTATCTTGGTCAGGGCACCGATCTTGCGCTCGTTGGCGGTGATTTCCCCTGCTGTCTCCTGAAGCCGGAAATTGATGCTGATCCGGTGCGGACAGCGCAGGCTACGCGCCGGTCGGAGCATGGAGGCCAGTAGATTGGGCACCTGGCCCAAGCTCATATTGGAGGGCAGACGTTTAAGGCCAAGACTGACGAGGCGGGTGTGAGCTTTGTTATCCCCATCACGGCGGCTGAAGCGGGTGTCCACGTACTGCTTGTGAATACGGAACTCGGCGTCCGGGGTCACCATCTGTTGGCTCAGAGGCTCGAATTCGTTGTAGTCCGGTTGTTCTGGCCGGTCCATGGCGCCATCGAAATTCAGGTGGCCGTGGATGTGGGCGATCATTCCTTTGGCATCTACTGGTTCATGGTGAAATCCGGCCTGGGTCAGCTCGGACTCCAGTGTCGCCTTGACGTCAAGCAATCGCTCTTCGCTGTCCCGAGTACTGACAAACAGCCAAGCGTTGTAGTCCTTGAGGTCGTAGTGATGGTTGCTGTAGTTGCTGGCAAACCCCTGGCGGGCGCTGTGCTGGGCGTAAAGGGTCTCGTTTCTGGCGCAGGCGGCCATGATGCCGCCGCGCATCGACAGGGCTTTTTTATTAGCCTCCAGCAGGTGACCTACCTGATTGGTGCCGGTGAGCACAAACTGGTAATCCCAGCGGTCACCTTCTGGCAGGTTGCAGACCAGAGCATTGAGCGCCTGGACCAGCTCCATGCTGGCGCCGCCAAGGACCGCCAGACTCTTGCCGAACCCGAGACAGTTGGTGTTGTGAAACAGTGTGGTCTTTGCGTCATAGACCCGATATGGCAGTTCGCTGTGGAGGTGGCGAACCTTGGGGAGGGCTGCCCGGAAGAATGCGGCCAAACTGGCATAACCGGCGTGTGTCATGTGGTGTCTTCGCCAACATGGGCTGGGTTATTTTTCCAGCGGGGAGGTTCTACCAAAACGTAAATGACGCTGGTGTCGTGGTAGGTCTGGGCGTCGTCCACATAGGGAAAAACCACCAACTTCTGTACCCGCTCGGTTGTGCGCTGGGGCGGTGGTGATGCCTTTTGTGGTTGACGCACGTCAAAAACAGGCGCACTGGTTTGGTCTTCTTTATTCCTGTCCAGCCTGGGGCGGCCTGCGTGTGCAGACGTTCTTCTTTGAGCAGGGATGCGTCCCTGGTCGATCCGGGCGTGGATGTCGGTCATGGTGGCACACCCCTTCACTCCACCAACCTGGTTGCAGGCAAAGCTTTCATTGAAGCCCGCAGCGCAGCCGCCCAGGGCGCAGGCTATAGCCAGTCCAGCCAGCAGGCGGATAATCCGAAGAAAGGGGGCTGTTGTTGTCACGGTGCATCTCCTGGACCGGCGGTGCTTCCTGTCAGCGGCCGGACCGCCTGCCAGGCTTGGGCGCGTACAGCCGGGGGCAGCCGCTCAATCAGGGGGTTTGTCACAGATTCAACCATCTGGGCCGCCTTGCTGGCCGGGGAGCCAGCAGACTCCTGCGCCAGTTGCTGTTCGTAGGATGCAGCCGCGCCAGGGTCCAGGGGGAAACCATCCAGGAATACGATGTTGACGACGTTGCCTGGATTGAGCTCAACAATGGGGTGGTACTGCTCAGCCAGACCGATGTAGTAGTCCGCCAGCTTGGAGCCGATGCTCTTCAGGGCGCTGCCGCCGAGGTTCTGTAGCGCCTTGCTGGGGTCCACCGTCGAGGTGGTACCCAACGGGCTTTCGCTGATGGTACGGGACATCGCCTGGGCGGTGTCCCCTAGTCCGGTAAAAAAGCCAGAGATCCCGGCCATCTGGATAATCTTGCCGTTGCGCATCACTGTGGTTCCGCGAATGCCGTTGCGACCAAAGTTGAAAGCCGTTCCCCGAACCGGGATATCGAGGATCTGTCCGGACTTGAATATGCAGCTGAGCTTGTCGGTGCGGACAATGCCCCGGCTGCTGGACACCTCGCCGTAGGTGCTGGCAGTAATGATGCAGTCCTTGAGGTGGGACTGGTGACCATTGGGAAGGAAGCCCTTGTTGGTCGCTCTGAAGATGATCGGGGCGGTGTCGCCCTCCGGGAAGCCAATACAGGTCGAGCTTGAAGGCCGTGTCTGGAGTCTGGACGCGCGACTTGAACAACTCGTGCGGCCGTGTCTGGTTTGTGACTGGCATCTGGGACGACATACCCTGTGC
>MPMQ01000062.1 GCA_002238585.1 Kistimonas sp. bin40
CCGGTGGAGGGCAGCTCTCCGGTGGAGGGCAATTCCCCGGTGGAAAACAATTCTCCGTTGGAGGACAACTCTCCGGTGGAGAGCAACTCTCCGGTGGAGGACAGCTCTCCGGTGGAGAGCAACTCTCCGGTGGAGGGCAGCTCTCCGGTGGAGGGCAATTCCCCGGTGGAGGGCAGCTCTCCGGTGGAGGGCAGCTCTCCGGTGGAGGACAGCTCCCCGGTGACGGACAATTCCCCGTTGGACAACAATTCCCCGTTGGAGGGCAGTTCCCCGTTGGAGCACAACTCCCCGGTGGAGGACAGTTCTCCGGTGCAGGACAACTCTCCGGTGCAGGACAATTCCCCGTTGGAGGACAATTCCCCGTTGGAGGACAATTCCCCGTTGGAGCACAATTTTCCGTTGGAGCACAACTCCCCGTTGGAACACAACTCCCCGGCGGAGGACAATTCCCCGTTGGAGGACAATTCCCCGTTGGAGGACAATTTCCCGGCGGAGGGCAACTCGCCGTTGGAGGACAACTTTTCGTTGGAGGACAATTCTTCGTCGGAGGTCAACTCCCCGTTGAGGGACAATGCTCCGCTGGAGGGCTGTTCCCCGTTGGAGGACAACATCCTGTTGGAAGACAACTTTCCTTTGGAGCCCCGTCCTCGGGAGAACAATTGTCCTTTGGAGAGTCGTTCACAGGCGGACTGTTTTCCTTTGGAAAGCCACCCACTGGAGGAGACCTTTCCAGGGGAGAACACCCCGATTAAAATTCCAGACTTTGCCAGCCGCCTGTCAAAGCAATAAGGGACCGCAGCCCTTTTACAGGAGGACAACCCAAGTGAGCGACCGTCCCACAAATGGCTCACAGGCGAAGCATAACTTCATGCTATGGCCACCACTCACAGGCAAGGCCGTGTGCGGGCATCACTCATAATGGATAAAAAAACCAACCTCTGTCTTTTGACTCAGGCCTCTGGTATTTGTCAGAAAATGGCTCGGGCACATGACCGACATGCGCAGAGCAAAGAAATTGCGTGACTAAACGGGGCGTCTCCGGATCGGAGAATATTTGACATTTTCAGCACAGGCCAGCCTGCCTGTGACGGAGACAGCCTCCGACTGCCACAGCCGCTATCCGCAAGGGGGAGGGCAAGCAACCTTGGCAACAGACTGTCCTCTGTGGAGTGAATCCTCCCGATAGCGCATTCCAGCAGAGGAGACAACGAGGTTCCATTGGCCTATGGAACAGAACCCAATGCCATCCTATGAACCAGACGCTCCGCCTACGACAAGGACACGCTTCAAAGGAAGTGGCGCGCGACATCTATCCAGAAAGGCAAGGCTGCAAAACGAAAACTCGACAGGGGTGGCGCGTAACAGGAGACAGGCACCAGCACCCTGTCCTCGCATCAGTTCCCAAGCCGTGCCATACGAGAACGCGACAGGGGCGGCGCGCAACCAACATCGACGACACCAGCACCCTGTTCTCACATCAGCTCATAAGCGGTGCAAAACGCCTGCCAGGCAGATTCTGCAGAACTGTGACGCTGCTGTGCTGCGACCGGAACGCGTGAGAATCACAAGCCTGCGCCCTGCTCCCCCATCGGCTCATGACCCGTACCAGGCTCCTGTCCCGCAGAACCTCCTGCCGGGCGATCAGAACTCTTTTCGCTACTGGAAGCCGTCTCTTCTCCTGCTTTTTCCTCACCCGCTTTCGAAGAGTCACTACCGTTGGATGAATCCTTGTCCCAATCTTTAGGTGGGCCCGGCTTGCGCCCTTCCATGATGGCGTTGATCTGCTCGGCATCAAGCGTCTCGTACTCCATCAAGGCGTCTTTCATCAGCTCCAGCTTGTCGCGGTTTTCTTCCAGCAGTTTCCAGGCAATCTTGTAGCACTCATCAATAATGGAGCGCACCTCTTCATCAATCGCCCTGGCGGTATGACTGCTGACATGAGAGGCATGGGACGCCTGGCTCTTGCCAAGAAAAACCTCACCCTCTTCCTCGCCGTACAACAGCGGGCCCAGCCGGTCAGACAGTCCCCACTTGGTGACCATATTACGGACCAACCGGGTCGCCTGTTGTATGTCATTGGAAGCCCCCGTAGACACCCCCTCCTTGCCATACAACATCTCTTCGGCAATACGCCCGCCGTACAGGGAGGCAACCCGCCCCGTAAGATAACGCTGGCTGTAGCTGACCTTGTCCTCCTCGGGGAGATACATGGTCAGACCCAGAGCTCTTCCCCTGGGCATGATAGTGACCTTGTAGACAGGATCGTGTTCCGGCATCAGACGACCGACTATGGCGTGACCCGCCTCATGATAGGCAGTCATCTCCTTGTCTTTCTCGCTCATGGCCATGGACTTGCGCTCAGAGCCCATCATGATCTTGTCTTTGGCCTGGTCAAGTTCGTACCTGCCCACGACCGACTTGTTGGCACGTGCCGCAAACAACGCCGCCTCATTCACCAGATTGGCCAGATCAGCACCTGAAAAACCGGGAGTGCCGCGCGCTATCACATTGGCCACAACATCACTGCCACAAGGCACCTTGCGCATGTGAACCTTGAGGATCTGTTCGCGCCCGCGAATGTCCGGCAGAGGAACCACCACTTGCCGATCAAAGCGTCCAGGACGCAGCAGCGCCGGGTCCAGAACATCCGGGCGGTTGGTGGCCGCTATGACAATGACACCATCATTGGCCTCAAAACCATCCATCTCGACCAGCAGCTGGTTCAGGGTCTGTTCGCGCTCGTCATGACCACCACCGAGTCCGGCACCCCGGTGACGACCCACCGCATCAATCTCGTCAATAAAAATAATGCAGGGCGCCTGCTTCTTGGCTTGCTCGAACATGTCGCGGACACGTGATGCGCCCACCCCAACGAACATCTCGACAAAATCCGAGCCGGAAATCGTGAAGAAAGGAACCCGGGCTTCCCCCGCAATCGCCTTGGCCAGCAGCGTCTTGCCGGTGCCAGGAGAGCCCACCATCAGCACGCCGCGCGGAATGCGGCCACCAAGGCGCTGAAACTTGCCCGGATCCTTGAGAAAGTCGACCAGCTCCCGAACATCTTCCTTGGCTTCGTCAACGCCCGCCACATCGCCAAAGGTCGTCTTTATCTGATCCTCAGACAGCAGTCGGGCCTTGCTCTTGCCAAACCCCATGGGGCCGCCTTTGCCGCCGCCCCCCTGCATCTGCCGCATGAAAAACATGAAAACAGCAATGATGACAAGAATGGGGAAGCTGGCTATCAACAGCTGCGACCAGATGCTTTGTTTTTCGATAGGCTTGGCTTCAACCTTGACCCCACCCAGCAGCAGGTGGTCCATCAGTCTGTCATCCCTGATGGTCGGTGGCAGATTGACCTCGAATTTTTCACTGTTGGTATACAGACCCGTCAGTGTGTAGCCATCGATGATCACCTGGCTCACCCTGTGGTCCTCAACCTGAGTAACAAACTCAGAATAAGTCACCTTACGTACAGGGCCTTGTACACCAGCAAACCTGTTGAATACGGCCAGAAGCACCAGGGCAATAACAACCCAGAGAATTAAATTTTTTGCCATGTCATTCAAGTGATTACCCTCATCGTGCGCCCTGCGCACGACCGTCAGCGCATAGCCCGGGACGCGCACTTTACACACTGAAGCGTGCAATTTTGGTGCACGATCAGTGCGTAGGTATGGACGCGGGACGCGCTATGCGACCGCTTCAGAGTCTTCGGAGTGTCCTGTGCAGATTGTCAGAAAAGGCTGATCTCGCGCACATGCAAGAGCGCACACGCCCACCACATTACTACAGAATGCCGCAGGGCAACAGTGCAGCATTTCACAAAAACCAAAAAACTTTTCTGCTGTTTGTCCGGGACAAGTGTCCATCAAACCAGTGTCAGAGGAACAGTAACAAAAAACCAACGCTACAAGAACCTCCAGCGCCGGCCTCCCGCAACATACCCGCAACACACGGGTGCCCCTGTACTCTGCCGCCACCCTCAGCTCGACATTTCATGCAGCAGCAAGCGCCCGAACTCCTCCCCCTGCCAACCTCAGGCAGCACACCTGGTTTCCAGAGTTCTCGACTCCCCAGCCCCGGTTGCAACAGCAGGCTGCCCCTTTATAATCGGTCACCTTCTCGCCTTGATGGTCAGGTGCAGGCTACCTGGCTCTTCCTCAGCAGCCACGACATAAAACGGAAAACAGGTTTGACCAGCTCTCGCATCGCTCATGAAATTCCGGTCGCCAGGCTCGAAGGAGTGGATGAGGCGCTGGCCACCCTGTTGTCCGGTCTCGGCATAGACTCGCTGCAAGACTTGCTCTTCTACTTGCCCAGACGCTGGCAGGACCGCACCCGGGTACATCCTGTTGCCACTTTATGTCCGGGCACGGATGCCGTGGTTGAAGGCCAGATCCTTTCCACCTCAGTGGTTCAGGGCCGCAAACGGATGCTGCTGTGCAGAATCGAAGACGGGAGCGGACAGCTGCTGCTACGCTTCTTCCATTTTTCCAGCACACTCCAGAACAGCCTGGCGCCGGGCATCTGCGTGCGTTGCTTTGGTACGCCGCGCGCGGGAAGGCACGAGCTTGAGCTGTGCCACCCGGAGCTCGAACTCTTTGACCCTGACTGCCGACCACCGCTTCCCTCCCGTCTTACGCCGGTTTATCCGCTTGTTGAAGGACTCAAGCAAGACACCATCCGCCATCTGTGCGAGCAGGCGCTGGCATGGCTGGAAACACCCGATGCCTTACAGGAATACTTGCCGCCCGACTTGTTGCAGGCGCATGGTCTTTGGCCTCTGGCAGACGCTGTCGGCTTTTTGCATGCACCACCGCCAACCGCGTCCACTGCCGACCTGACGCAAGACCGGCATCCGGCGCGACGCCGTCTTGCCTTTGAGGAACTGCTGGCACACCAGCTGGGCCTGCTGCGCATGCGCGGCACAATACGTAGCCAGCCTGGTATTTCCCTGGCGGGAGGAGAGGCCTGCCTGCGGCAACACCTCAAGCAGCAGTTACCCTTTGCCCTGACGCAAGCCCAACAGCGGGTGGCCGCCGACATTGCCCGGGACCTGGCGTCTTCCACCCCCATGTTGCGGTTGATCCAGGGAGATGTCGGATCCGGCAAGACAATTCTGGCGGCCCTGGCTGTGCTTCAGGCCATAGAAAGCGGCTGCCAGGCCGCACTCATGGCCCCCACAGAAATTCTTGCGGTGCAGCATCATAAAACCTTCTGCAGCTGGCTGGAGCCGCTGGGAATCGAGCCGGTCCTGCTGACCGGAAAAACCAGAGTCCGGCGGCGACGGGAAACCCTGGCCTGCCTGGCGTCCGGCGAGGCACCGGTCGTACTGGGCACCCATGCCCTGTTCCAGGATGACCTTCAGTTTGCGCACCTGGCACTGGTCGTGATTGATGAACAGCACAAGTTTGGCGTGCACCAGAGGCTCGCCCTGGCCAGCAAAGGTGACAACTGCCGCATGCCTCATCAGCTGATCATGACGGCCACCCCCATTCCTCGCACGCTGGCCATGAGCGCCTATGCCGATCTGGATTTGTCGGTGATTGACGAGCTGCCGCCCGGACGCTCCCCCATCACCACCCTTGTTGTCAGTGACAACCGGCGGCAGCAAGTGATCGACAGGATTCATGCCGCCTGCCAGCAGGGACGCCAGGCTTACTGGGTGTGCACGCTGATTGATGAATCCGATGCGCTGGAGTTTCAGGCCGCAGAGACGGTGGCCCAATCCTTGCAGACCACTTGTCCTGATCTGACCATAGGCCTGGTGCACGGACGTCTGTCACAGACAGAGAAAACCCGGGTGATGACAGACTTCAGCAACGGCCAGATCCAGCTGCTCGTCGCCACGACTGTGATTGAGGTGGGCGTGGATGTCCCCAACGCCAGCCTGATGGTGATTGAAGATCCGGAACGGCTGGGACTGGCGCAACTGCACCAGCTGCGGGGCCGCATTGGGCGGGGCGACCTCGCCAGTCACTGCATTTTGTTGTATCGCGCTCCCTTGTCCCGTCAAGGACGGACGCGCCTGCAGGTGATGCGGGAGTCGTGCGACGGCTTTGCCATCGCGGACCGGGACCTTGAACTGCGCGGGCCCGGCGAGTTACTGGGAACCCGTCAGACCGGCGCAGTGCAGTTTCGTATCGCAGACCTGTCACGGGACGCGGCCTTGCTCGAACCTGTCAGGGAGGCGGCGTCCCGGCTGCTGCAACAGGCTCCCGACCAGGCTCGGCTGTTGATGGAGCGCTGGCTTCCCCAGGCCGACCTGTGTGCTCGCGCCTGAAATCCTGACCCTTGCAACGCGTTTCCGCTTTTATCTGTGGTGACTGCGCCTTGCGCCGCGCGTCGGCACTCCCCGGGTTCATCTTGTCCACGAGAGCGGCAATAGCACCGTCTCCGGCGACATTGCAGGCCGTACCAAAGCTGTCCTGGGCCAGATACAGGCTGATCATAAGCGCCACCGCAGCATCATCAAATCCCAGCAGACTGATCAGCAGCCCCGTAGAAGCCGTGACAGCGCCACCTGGCACACCCGGCGCCGCAACAAGCGTGACACCCAGTGCAAGAATGAAGGGCACGAAGGCGGGAAAGTTCATGACAGTGCCGCTCGACATCAGCTGTACCGCCAGGGTACAGACTGTCAGTGTGATCACACTGCCAGAGATGTGAATGGTGGCACACAGCGGTACAGAGAAGTCAGTGACATGGCTGCTGACTTTCATCTTTCTGACGCAGGCCATGGTGACGGGAATGGCCGCGGCACTGGACATGGTGCCAACGGCTGTCAGATAGCAGGGCAACATGGTGCGCAGCATGGTCAGGGGATTGCGCCCGGTCCAACAGCCGGCAAGGGTAAACAGCAGCGTCAGCCAGCCCCAGTGCAACACAATGGCCAGCCCCAGCACTCCTACAAAAACACTCAGGGTGCTCACCACGGCGCCGGCTGCCGCAATTTCGGCAAAGACAGCCCCCACGTACAGCGGCAGGCCCGGCACTATGACATTGAGCAACAACCTTTCAGTAATGCGCCGGGCATCCTCCACCAGGCTGGCCAGCGGCTGGCTGCCAATGGCGGAAAGTCCCGTGCCGAACACCAGCGCGGTCACCAAAGCCGTTGAGACGTCCATCAGGGGCGGCAGGCTCAGCGGCAACCAGCTGGTGCTGGCCGCCTGGGACAGGGAGGGGAAGTCATGCGGCACCATATCGGGAATCCATGGCTGGGTGATCAGAAAGGTCAGGCACCCTGCCAGGACAGTGGAGACATAGGCCAGCCCCACAGTCAGGCTCAGCATTCGCCCGGAGCCTCTTTGAAGCCCGCCAATGCCGGACATGATGTAAAACAGAATAATGAGAGGAACGCTGAACCCCAGTAACTGGCCGAACAGCAATTTAAACAAACTAAAGGTGGCGACCAGGGTGGGCGGGCCAAACAGCCCGACGCTCACCCCGACAGCCATTCCTGTAACTAGCCGGGCAATCTGTTTCATGTTGTTCTCCCCCTTCCGGTTGATACCGTGCGTATTTGGTCTGGGCTGAGGATAGTCACGGCTGTTGACCTCTTCATTTTTCGCAACAAAAATAGCTACTCTGTTCCTTTCAGAGCTACCCCTTGTCGGCCCATGTCCAGAATCCGGAATCGTCCTGCCTTCGTTTGCGCGAAGTGCGGCAGCACATCAGGCAAGTGGCAAGGTCAATGTCCGGACTGCCATTCCTGGAACACCATCCAGGCTGTTCTTGCACATCCTGCAAATTTTCCTCCTCTAATAAGTAAGACACGAACCAGCGGCGACAGTTCCGGTTTTGTGTCAACTGGTGAGCCAGTCACCAGCCTGTCAGAGATCAGTATTGAGGATGTTCCCCGTCTGGGCAGCGGCTTCGCGGAGTTCGACCGGGTGCTCGGTGGCGGCTTTGTCCCTGGCAGCGCCGTTGTCATAGGGGGGGCTCCTGGTGCGGGGAAAAGCACCTTGCTGCTGCAAACATTGTGTCGTGCGGCCGGCGAACAGCCTTGCCTGTACGTCTCGGGCGAAGAGTCGCAGCAGCAGATTGCCAGCCGGGCGCAGCGGCTGGGACTGTCCGGGGCCCGGCTGCGCCTGCTGACCGAGACCTCGGTCGAACGCATAGTGCAGGTGGCGGGCGAGGAACGACCGGCATTTATTGTTATCGACTCTATCCAGGTTGTGCACCGGGAGGAACTCAACTGTACGCCAGGTGGCCTGGCGCAGGTGCGCGAATCGGCCGCCTTTCTGACCCGCTTTGCCAAACAGACGGGCACGGTGCTGCTGTTGATCGGGCATGTCACCAAAGACAACAGCCTGGCCGGACCCATGACGCTCAGTCATATTATCGATACCCACCTGATGCTCAACAGCACCGATGACGCCCGTTTCCGCTTGCTGCGCGCCAGCAAGAACCGCTTTGGTCAAACCAATGAGCTGGGTGTTTTTGCCATGACCGGGACCGGACTCAGGGAGGTGAAAAACCCGTCGGCGATGTTTTTGTCACGCAGCTCCGGCAGTATACCGGGCAGTCTGGTCAGTGTGCTCTGGGAAGGGACGCGCCCGCTGCTGGTGGAAATTCAGGCGCTGGTGGTTGACTCCCAGTTGGGCAATCCCCGGCGCGTGACTCTGGGCCTGGAGCACAACCGTCTGGCCATGCTGCTGGCAGTATTGACCCGCCATGGAGGCATTGTCACCAGTGACCAGGATGTCTTCCTCAATGTTGTGGGCGGCGTGCGGGTGACGGAAACCTGTGCGGATCTGGCCTGCCTGCTGGCGCTGGCGTCCAGTTTTCGCAACTTGCCCCTGCCCTGCGACCTTCTTGTGTTTGGCGAGGTGGGACTGGCGGGAGAAATACGGCCGGTCGCCAATGGCCAGGAGCGCATCGAAGAGGCCCTGAAACACGGGTTTGCCAAGCTGATTGTTCCGGCCGCCAACCTCGCAAGGCAAGTGACAGAGGCTGAAGTCATCGGGGTGCGTACTCTGGCCGAAGCGCTGGATGTCCTGTGACCGCCGGATGCGGCGCATTGACAGCAAACGGACGCCGGTACGCCTCAGGCGCACAAACACCCCTGCGACCAGCCGGCCCCGAGCCTGCAGCGACCTTGCTTGTTGCAACAGTGCTTCGGGCTTGTCTTTCATCGCGGGGGCGTTATCATTGGCTTCCCCTGACAGTGAAGACGGCAAGACAGCCCGTCATCTGCTGATGGAAGCCCGCACTGGCCGGGCGCATTGCGCGGTGCTGCCCGGAAAGTCAGGAACCTCGCCCATCGGGGGAGGACGCGGTCACAGGCCGTCCTGCAAACAAACAATTGACCACTGGATTCGGCAAGGCATCTTCCTATGATTTCCCTTCGTTCTTTGTTTTTCTGTTCTCTCTTCGCTTTTCCTCTGGTTGCATTCGGCGACGGCCACTCGTGCGACCATCACCATCATCACAACAAAAAAGACAATGGTGGTAACTGGGGTGGTTTTTCAGGGCCGCACATCACACTGAACAGCGTGAAGGAAGTGCTGGAGAC
The DNA here is from genome assembly GCA_002238585.1 of Kistimonas sp. bin40. Taxonomy (GTDB): domain Bacteria; phylum Pseudomonadota; class Gammaproteobacteria; order Pseudomonadales; family Endozoicomonadaceae; genus Sansalvadorimonas. Next base: position 9,518 of record MPMQ01000062.1, read on the forward strand.
CCCGGCGTCCAGCGATGGCCGCGCTGTGCAGCTGACTGGTTTTGTGTCTGAGGCTCTGGGGCGCAGGCTGTACACATTCCACGACGAGACCGGCTCCATTGCTGTGCAGATCAGCCGTTCTGACTGGGGTGGTCTGCGTATTTCGCCTGAGACCAGGGTCACCCTGGTGGGGGCAATCAGAAGCCGGCGGCGTGAAGTCAACGCCAGCCCCCGGGTTGATGTAGCCAGCCTGCGTCTGGCCGGGCAAGAGGCCTGACCGGCAACAGCCACACAGCCCTGTTGCGCACAAGACAAACAGCGTCCTGCTGCGCACAAGTCAAACATGGCCGTTGTTCTGCTGTTTTTGTCAAAGACAGGCGCAGCAGCCCTCCGGCCCGCGTGGAGCCTGCGTAAAGACTATCGCAAGAAAACGCAACGATTATCGCAAGAAAAAGAGAAAGCCGCGCTTGTTCTGGTGACGGGCGTCAGTGAACGACCGCTTGAGCCGTCGGCTTTCCCTGCCTTTTTTACGCTTCTTTTTGCAGCAAGACAGGGTGTCAATGCCATGAAACGATCCGGAGCACTCTTTGCCAGAGCCCTCGACTGCATTCCAGGGGGCGTCAACTCCCCGGTACGTGCTTTCGGCAATGTCGGGGGAACGCCGGCCTTTTTCCGTCAGGCACAAGGTTCCCGGGTCACGGATGAAGACGGCAACAGCTTCATCGACTACGTTGGCTCCTGGGGCAGCCTGATTCTGGGGCACAGTCATCCGGCGGTGATTGCGGCGGTCAAGGAGCAGGCGGATCTTGGCCTGAGCTTTGGTGCACCCACCGAGATCGAGCTGCAACTGGCAGAACGGCTGTGCAGCCAGGTGCCGGGCATGGAAAGCGTGCGCCTGGTGAACTCTGGTACTGAGGCGGCCATGTCGGCGGTTCGTCTGGCCCGCGGTTACACGGGGCGCGACAAGATCATCAAGTTTGCGGGCTGCTACCATGGTCACGCCGACTCGCTGCTGGTCAAGGCGGGCTCTGGGCCTCTGACGCTGGGCGTGCCCGACTCACCGGGTGTTCCGGCCGACCTGGCGCGCCATACCCTGACGGCCACCTATAACGATCTGGACAGCGTCCAGGCACTGTTCGACAGCTACGGCCCGGACATTGCCTGCCTGCTGGTGGAACCGGTGGCGGGTAACATGAACTGCGTGCCGCCGGTACCCGGTTTTCTTGAAGGCCTGCGCGCCCTGTGTGACCAGCACGGCGCCCTGCTGGTTTTTGACGAGGTCATGACCGGTTTTCGGGTGGCCCCAGGCGGCGGGCAGCAACGCTTCGGCGTCCAGGCAGATCTGGTGGTACTGGGCAAGATCATCGGCGGCGGCATGCCGGTAGGGGCTTTTGGCGGACGCGGTGACATCATGGAGCATCTGGCACCGGTCGGGCCTGTGTATCAGGCGGGGACCCTGTCCGGACATCCGATGACCATGCGTGCCGGGCTGGCAACGCTGGAGCAGATGGCAGCACCCGGTTTTCACGCGCGTCTGGAATCTGCGCTGGCGGGCTTGCTGGAAGGACTGCGCCAACGCGCCCGGGCGGCGGGTATCCCGCTGCGCGTTCACCAGGCCGGTGCCATGTTTGGCCTGCTGTTTACTGACCAGGCTTCGGTGACCTGTCTGGAGCAGGTCACCGCCTGCAACCTTGAAGACTTTACCGCCTTTTTTCACGGTATGTTGGCCGAGGGCATTTACCTTGCCCCCTCAGCTTTTGAGGCCGGCTTTTTCTCCAGTGCGCACAGCGCGTCTGATATCGAGGACACGCTGGAGGCGGCGGGACGGGTTTTTGACCGCATGGCGGCCCAGCCTTCCCGCGCGGCCCCGGCACCCCGCGCCTGAGCGGAGCGGTTTTTTTACGTCATAGCCGGAGGCTGTAATGGACACAGGATTTCTTTTTGGCTGGCGTTGCAGGTCGATCATCCTGACCAGTCTGGCACTGCTGGCCGTGACCATGGGCAGCCCGGCACTGGCGTATGAGAAAAAATTCGGTGACATCCTGGTGCATTACAGCACCTTTGACACCGCCTTTCTCAGCCCGGAGATAGCGGCACGCTACGGCATTGAGCGCTCCTCGCGTAAAGGGTGCATCAATCTGGCCGTACACAAGAATGACAAGCCGCAACGGGCTCAGATTACCATCACGCGCTCCAACCTGATGGGACAGAGAAAAACGCTCAAACCCCGGCTCATTGAAGAAGGGGACGCCATCTACTATCTGGTTTTTCTGGACATTACACCCGGTGAACTGTTCAAGTTCGACCTGAGTATCACGCCAGAAAAAAGCCAGACTTCACATCAATTCAAATTCAATCAAAAATTCTGAGGGGACTGAGCATGCCTGTTTCGGCTTCTGACTCCGAACCGGGCCGCAGCCCGGCGCTGGAGCTGGTGCTGGCGACCGGAAACAGCGGGAAGCTGGCCGAGTTTCGCCAGCTGATGGCGCACCGGTCGCCGGGCATTCACTTGCATCCGCAGAGTGACTTTTTTTCACAAGAAGCGGAAGAGACCGGTGCGACCTTTGTGGAAAACGCCATCATCAAGGCCCGACACGCAGCACAACTGTCACAGCTTCCCGCGCTGGCGGATGATTCGGGGCTGGAGGTGGACTGTCTGGCGGGTGCGCCTGGTGTTTTCTCGCGTCGCTTTGCCGGCAGTCAGGCGACGGATGCCGACAATATTACCTGCTTGCTGCAGCGCATGCAGGGCGTCCCCCGCGCGCAACGCCGGGCGCGATTCCAGTGTGTTCTGGTGTATATGCGCCATGCTCTGGACCCGGTCCCAGTGATTTGCCAGGGCACATGGGAAGGCGTGGTGCTGGAGGCCCCGCGCGGACAGCAGGGGCACGGCTATGATCCGGTTTTCGAGGTACCGGCGCGGCAGTGCACGGCGGCGGAGCTGGATATGCAGGTGAAGAACAGCATCAGCCACCGGGCCCAGGCCCTGCAGCAGATGCTGGAACGGCTGTCGGCCCTGTGAACGCTGCAGGCAAGGCCGCGCGCCCGGCGGTTGTGAGGGGACAACGCCCGCCAGCGGAACACGCACTGCGGCTGCCGCCCCTGACGCTGTATATTCACGTTCCCTGGTGCATCCGCAAGTGCCCTTATTGTGATTTCAATTCACACAAGGCGGGGGGTGCCTTGCCCGAGCAGCGCTATGTGGAGGCCCTGCTGGCTGACCTGGCGACCGAAGCGACGGCGGTGCAGGGGCGTTGTCTGCAGAGTATTTTTATTGGCGGCGGCACCCCGAGCCTGCTGTCCAGTGAAGCTTATGTGCAGTTATTTTCTGGCATCAAGCGTCAGTTTTCGCTGACAGACGCGGATTTTGAGGCCATGGAAGTGACTATGGAGGCCAATCCTGGCACTGTCGAGCAGGCACGTTTTGACGGTTTCCGGGCAGCGGGAGTCAACCGGCTGTCGCTGGGCATCCAGAGTTTCAACGACACCAGTCTCAAGGCTCTTGGCCGTGTGCATGATGGGCAGCAGGCGGCCCTGGCGGTTGGTATAGCGCGGCAAGCGGGATTTGAGCGCATCAACCTGGATCTGATGCATGGCTTGCCGGGCCAGACGGAACAGCAGGCCCTGGCGGATCTGCAGCAGGCGCTGGCTTTCGAGACCGGCCACCTGTCCTGGTACCAGCTCACCATCGAGCCCAACACCCTGTTCTGGAGCCAGCAGCCGGAGCTGCCCGACGAAGAGGTGCTTTGGGCTATTCGTCAGCAGGGCACGGCCTTGTTACAGAGCCAGGATTTCGAGCAGTACGAAGTCTCCGCCTGGGGACGTCCCGGCGCGCCCTGCCGCCACAATCTGAACTACTGGCAGTTTGGCGACTTTATCGGGATAGGGGCGGGTGCCCACGGCAAGATCACCCAGGCTGCCAGCGGCCAGATTGAGCGTCGCTGGAAAAAGCGCCAGCCGGACGGCTACCTGGCGGCCCTGGACCTGTGCCGGGCGGGCGAGCAGCAGGCCTTTGTGGCAGGCGAGCGCAGACTCAATGCTGCGGAACTGCCGCTGGAATTCATGATGAACGCCTTGCGCCTGTCTGAAGGCGTGCCTGCTGACCTGTACCAGGCCCGGACCGGGCTGTCGCTGAAGGCCTTGCAGCCGGTGTTGGCACAGGCCCGGCACCAGGGCCTGCTGGCAGACGACAGGACACAACTGCGGGCCACAGGGCAGGGGCTTCTTTTTCTGAACCAGCTGCTGGAACTGTTCTGCCCCGAGCCGGATCACTAAGCTGCCCTGTGTTCTCCCTTCCCCGCAGTTCGAAACAGCGTTGAGTACTCTGCAACGATCTTTTTTTGCCGGCTGTAACCTCTCACCATGGAAAAGAGATGAGTCATGATTGGTGAAGCTGCTCGCTTGCTGGGCACCAGCCATCAGTATCAAGGGAAGGGAAAACACCGGTGAGTTACTGCCTGCCAGAAAGCCCCGGGGCGGCTCCCACTCTTACGATCTGGCTGCCTTAACGAGCCTTGCTGACGAGGCCGCAGCGACACTATGCTATTGCCGTCTATCCAGTCATGATCAAAAGGGCGATCTGGACAGACAACAAAAACTACTGGAAGCCTGATGTTCTGCCAAAGACGGCCAACTCAGGTTATCTGTGATCCGGGTTCTGGCGTGAGCTATAGAAACAAAGGTCTGAACCAGTGGCTTGAGCTGAGCATGAAACGGCAAATCCAGCGGCTGGTAACATCCCACAAGGACAGGCTCCCCAGCTTCGGTGCCGAACTGGTTTTTCTCTCGGTGAGATACAAGGTATTGCCATTGTCATCATGAACAAAGGCGACCAGCCGTCGTTTGAACAAGAGCTGGCCACTGATGTGCAGGAGATGATCACTGTATTTCGCGCAAGACTCTATGGCAGCCGAAGCAAGAAACACGAAAAAATGCTGGAGACCTATAAAGACGTTGCGGGTACACAAGATTGAGCTGTACCCATACGGAAACAGGCAGAGTATCTTGATTGATCCTGTGGTTGACGCCATCACGCCTTTAATCAGTGGCTGGCACACTCCTCGCCAGAAGGCGTGAAGAGGTCGAAGAAAGCGACCAATCAGAAAGACACATCATCAAGAATCGCGTTGCCGTGCTACGCGCAGGCCAGTCAGCGAGTCACCCGCAACAGGCTTGATGATCTCCATAATGCTTTTGCTCACTTTTTCCGCCGGGTACAGAAAGGCGATAAACCGGGATACCCCAGATTCAGAAAGCGGGGTCTTCATGACAGTTTTGTCTTGCGTCAAAAACCCGGGTTTGATGTCGAAGGTCGTACACTGCGTATAGATCCGTGTATAGATCCGTATAGAGAAGCTGGCACCCGTATCAACATGCGGGAAGCGTTACGTTTTACTGGCATAGCCTGTCAAGTCACGATCAGCAAACGGGCTGAAAATACTTGGCTGCCATACGGGTCGATACGCAGCACCAGGCCCCTGCCCCCTACAGGTAATGAATCCGTTGACCTGGACTTTGGCATTAAAGATGTGGCTGTTTGCTCGAACGGCAAAACCCTTGCTGCCAACCAGAAGTCAAGGCACTCGCTGAAACCTGTGGCTCGCAAGCAACGGGCATTGAGCCGAAAAGCAAAAGGAAGCCACCGCTGCGCGAAAGCCAGCCAGGCGGTCAGCAAACTTTACTATCGTATCCACAACCTGCGGCTGGCTGTGCTGGGGATATAGTCAAATCTGGTGTCTGAGACCATGATCAAGCGACATTGTGATCAGCATCCCTCACTACTCGCACACCGTCTCGACAATGATCATAACTGGCGAATCACAGACAGCGTCGGCAACAGTGTCTGCAAGCCTGCGGTGCCCACCAGCGCCGGGCAGTGGCCCGTCTCCCCCTGCCCTACGCGCCCGTGCAGGCCCACCTCAGCGGTTGTGCGCCAGGGGCGAAGGCTGGCGACCCAGGACCGGGACCAGCCGGAGCTGCATCACAAGTCACACCTGAGGGAGCCCATCGGCATGTGATACAAATCCTTACAAAATACCGGGCACAAAAATGTCGGCAACGCTCTCACGTCTGCTATATAAAAACCGGGCGCAGCCTGCGGCCCCGAAGAAGCAGTACATTGCGAAGGAGAGTCTGGCATGACCAATATGCTATCCGAGGTATACACCGCCTTCCGTGAGGCAGGGTCGTCAGAAGAGGCGGCCCAGTCAGCAGCGAAAGCTCTGTCGTCGGATTTGTTGGCGACCAGACAGGATGTTGTCCAGGGCGAGAGAGCACTGGGCAACAAGATTGAGCAAGGAAACAAAGCTACACAGGCCGAAATAGTGCGTGTCGAAAAAGAGCTGGGCAAAGAGCTCACCGAGAAGATTGAGCAAGGAGACAAAGCTACACAGGCCGAAATAGTGCGTGTCGAAAAAGAGCTGGGCAAAGAGCTCACCGAGAAGATTGAGCAAGGAGACAAAGCTGTACTGGCTGAAGTCACCCGAGCGGAGAGGGATCTGGGCGACAAGATTGAGCAAGGAGACAAAGCTGTACTGGCTGAAGTCACCCGAGCGGAGAGGGATCTGGGCGCCAAGATTGAGCAAGGAGACAAAGCTGTACTGGCTGAAGTCACCCGGGTGGAGAAGGATCTGGGCGCCAAGATTGAGCAAGGAGACAAAGCTGTACTGGCTGAAGTCACCCGGGTGGAGAAAACTGTAACGGCTGAAGTCATCCGGGTCGAAAAAACATTGGGGGACAGAATCACCGGCGTAGAACGCGAGTTGGCAGTGCATAGCTGGGTGTTAAGAAGCGTCTTTGGCATGGTGGCCGTTCTTGTTATCAAATCCTTCTGGCCGATCTGATAGCTGTCAGTCGTGCCCTCCCTGCTGCTCCGGGCTGTAACAACCTGCAGCCTTTACAACAAACACGGCAGAGCCAAACCGGGATTTCTCCGGCCAGGGTCAGCGGGGCTTTCGCTGGCCCGTGCTCTGAAGTCATACCTGCCAGCACCATTCGCTATTTGTCAGGTCCGGGCGATTACGCGGATCTGACACCTGCACACGCGTGACGCAAGGTGCACTTCGGTGTGCGGCTGTGCTGAGAGTGCAGACAAGATAACTGTCCATTGCCGCAAGTCCTGGTGCGGTGCTCCCCTGTGTGCAGCAGGCTTGCCGGTCAAGTCACCTGAAACAATCCCGGCACTCCATCGCAGAGTCCTTCTGTTGTCTGCTCCCGATGCAGACGCTGCCCTGTCCTGTCCTGGACCTGATGAAAAGCCTTCCCTGCACCGCCCTCCCCCCCGAGACCTGCGCAAATGCAGCCACAGACTCACAGACAGACGACAAAGGATAAAAACACTTTTTCCCTGACAACAAGCCACCACCAACGCCAAAATCACCGAGCACTGACGCATAAGGGAAGAAGACACGCACTTGCGCATGATCCGGGTTGATTAAAAGACAAAGGATATGTACCATGCGCGCCGTCCCGGTTTTTATAGGCTTAACCCGCCACCGGGAAACCCAACTTACCCAAATTTCAACAGCCTGCTTTCGCCAGATAGTGGTCAGTAGTCAGGTAGTAACCAGGTAGTACGATGCGCTTGAATTTTGTTCCTCTAGCTCTGGCCCTCGCTGTTCACACGGCAGCGGCAGACAGTTCTCCTGCACAGCAAGACGGGGCCGACTTTCCCTTTGCGCCCTCTCTGCCACAGCTGGGCAGCAGTGAGCAAGGCGGCTCAACAGACAATGGCAAGTCCATTTCTGAAACCCTCGAGCTTGAGCTGGCCCGGCTGGTAGCCGATGCCGGCCAGGCGCTGGAGCAAGGCAACCTGAATGCTGATGATCTGTTTTACGACAGAGCCAAGCAGCAGGCTGGTCATTACCTCAACAGTGCCGTCAGTTCCGGCATTGAAGGCTGGCTGTCGAGCTATGGTCGTGCCGAGGTCACTCTGGGTGCCGGGTTTGAAGGCAACTTCAGCTGGGGAATTGATTACATTCAGCCACTGTATCGCGGCTCAAACAGTGCCCTTCTCTACGCTCTGGGCAGCCACAGGCTGGATGATCGCATGCTGGCAGATGCCGGTCTGATCTACCGCTTCGGTCTGGGCGACAACACCATGTTGGGCACCAACCTGTTTGTCGACCAGGATCTGGAACACAGCCACACCCGGGCCAGCGTCGGGCTGGAGCTGATGGCCCCCTGGTGGCGGCTGACCAGCAACTACTATGCACCGCTGACCGACTGGAGAACCACAGACCAGAATATGACGCTGGACTTCGCTTTCGCTGCGGCGGACACGCCCCTGCAGGAAAGACCGGCGCGTGGCTATGACCTGTCGCTGGAGGGCGGACTGCCGCTTCTGCCGCAGCTGACTGCCGAAGCGACCGTCACCCAATGGCTGGGCGATCATGTCGATGTGGCCGGTGGCGGGCAGCAGACGGAGTCAGAGCCTGTCTCCGGCGAGCTGACACTCAATTACCAGCCTCTGCCGCTGGTGCGGCTGTCTGCGACCCGCGCGATTCTCCCGGGTGCGGATGACAACAGCGTGCGCCTGCAGCTGACTTTCAATCTTGATCAGTCGCTGGAACAGCAGCTGCAGCCTGTGACCGGCGCCAGCCTGTTTGGTGATACACCGGATATGGCTACCCGCTTTGTCAATCGTAACTACCGTATGGTCATGGCCTACAGAGTGGATCCCAGAAGCCAG
>MPMQ01000063.1 GCA_002238585.1 Kistimonas sp. bin40
GGCGGTCCTCGCTGAAAACGCAGCGGCAGTACAGTTGTGGGCTGAGGCGGTGACTGGCATCCAGTTCCCACAGGCTCGCGCGCTGGCCGGCCATAAAGCCCAGCAGACAGCGTCCATCCGGGCTGTAGTGCAAGTGCAGCAGGGGCGCGCTCTTGTCCAGAGTGGAAGCTGCAAAGCCCCAGCCGCCGGGCTGGGCACTGTTCAGGTCGCGTTGCCAGATGTGCACCACCGTGTTGGCGTCTGCGTCCTGTGTGGCCAGGGCAACCTGGTTCTGGCGTGGCGCCACCTGGATGCTGTACAGGGTTCCATAGTCTTGTGATGCGCATTGCTCCCAGCCAGGCCGGTCGCGCCGTTCGTGCAGTATCAGTACGCGCCACGGGCAGGGGGCGGGCCGTCGCAACAGAATGAACAAATCTGCATGCGGGGCGGGTACAAGCCTGCACACACAGGCATCCTGATCCGTCTTGATGACCGGAGCCGGGTACCAGAGGGCGGCGTCCGGGGCTCTGCTCCAGCCGATAACCAGTCCCCCGCGCTGCCCCGTGAAGAGTTTGTCTGGCGCACTGTCACTGAAGGCGAGGCATTCGAGCGGCTGTTCTGCCAGAGAGGGGTACCCTTGCGATGACTCCAGTGATTCCCGTTGCCAGCTGCCGTGCTGCCAGCCGTACAGACGCAGCAACGCGGGGCTGTCGCAGGTGTCATGGACGCGCTGTGCCAGGGCCAGCCAGCGACTACAGGGGCTGAAAGCGGCGGTGGTGATCGGTCCCCGGTTGCCTGTGTCTGGAAGGGGTGCAGGGCGCAGCTCCAGCTCATGGGTCTCGACCAGTTGCCGGTGCAGGCAGTATTGCAGCAGACCGGAGAAAAAACGCTGCGCGGCCTGGTGCTGCTGTCGCGCCTGTTCTTCCTCCTGTCTGGACAGGGCACAGCGGTTGCGTTTCAGCGCGTCACACAGGTGCCGCCATTGCTGATACTGGGACTCCAGCAGTGGCAGGTGCGGGCTTGCCAGGCTTGCCAGCCAGGGACGGATACGGCTGCTATAGCCCTCGACCAGATAACGACTGCGCTGGCGTTGCTGCTGTGAGCAGCTTTCCAGCCAGCGGGCAACTGTCGTGCGGGTATCGGGTAGGTGGGTGTGCCAGTGGCGGCACACCAGCGCACAGGAGCCGTGACTGGAGAGCGGCACATGGCGCAGGATGGCGCGCAGCAGCGGCCCCGGTAATGTAGCGCCTGACGGCATCAGGCTCTGCCGGGCTGGCACACCGGCCTGATCAGTGCTGCCCAGGCGTTGGTGCAAAGCGGTTGAACCGGGGCTGGTTGGCAGTTGCTGCGTTGTGCCTGCCGTGTCGGACAATGGCGTTTGTCCTGTTCCCGGGAACACTGGTGCAGGCGTACCAGGTGGAGGTATGGCCATGGGGAAAATCCTCGCCATTTCTTGCGCAGCCTTGGACACTGTCGCCGGTGGAAAGTTGCGTCCGGGACACCCTCAGGGTGACGCCAGGGTCTGGGGAGAGCTGTAGCAAGGCCGACAGGGGCCGTCCCGGCAGCTTGTCCGCAAGGACTCTCTGGCCGGCCTGTAAAGGGGGAACTACTGTTGGTGCGGTGAGGGGGGACGGGCCGGGGGCACAGCGGCAGAACCGGTCAGCTGCAACAAGCAGGGGGGACGGGAGGCTGTGCCCAGCAGCAAGGACAGCCCGTCCGGGCTGCAGGGCGTGTATTTGCCCAGAGGAACGCTGGTGGCCATGCGCACTTTTTCTACGAGCTGCCCCTGGCTGTTGAGTCCATGAATACAGAGTGACAAGTCTGGATCCTGCGCCGTTGAGGCAATGGCATCGGTGGCGCCCAGCAGGCAGGCCTGTGGTGGGAAGCGACCGTTGTGTGACGTCTGGCGTTGCACCAGCCACTCCCGGCGCCCGGCACTGCGGCGGCAGACAAGCATGTGTCGACGCCCCACCCGCACCAGTGTCTGACCATCACCCGACAAGAGGATGTAGCGCAGCGCGTCTTCCGACGCTTCGCCATCAGGGGTGCTTATGAGATCGCCGGGCGTCCAGCGGCCGTCCGGGTTCTCATTCCAGAACTGGATCTGGTGTGGCGAGCAAGCCACCGCCAACTGCTTGCCATCGCTGCGAAAGTGCGCCAGCTCGCGCAGCTCTGCGACGGGAAGCTGGGTGCATGACTGTATCAGATGCGTCTCATGCAGCCGGTGCCGGGCATCGCGTGTCCACAGTCGCATCTGCCCATTGTGCAGCAGGCCCAGCAAGTGGCGGCCGTCCGGGCTGAATTGTGTCAGTTTCAAACAGCTGTCCGTGAAGCCCGGGGCTGAGGTCTGGCAGCGCCATCCTGCCGTATGAGGGAGCCTCAGACTCTGGTGCCAGATGTGTATTTCATTTCTGTAGCCTTTGTCGTCGCCAGAGGGGGAGCAGGTGGCCAGTGCCAGAAGGCATGAGGGGGCATGGAAGGCATAGTTGAGCGGCCACAGCGGGTCGACGACAGCAAGGCTCGGTGCCCAGCCGCGTGCCTCGCCCAGGTAGCGGGAAAACAGCAGCTGGGAGCCCGGTGCTTCGGGATGTTGCTTGCAGCACAAGGTAATGACATCACCGTTGCCCATGCTGATCAGGGCGCGGATAGCATATGACTTGTGTGCCTGACACAGCGGACTGGCGCACCAGTGCCGGGTGCCTGGGCACCTTTTCCAGACCTGCACCCTGTTTCCATGGGCGCTCAGCAGGCTGTCGGCGGGTGTGCAGGGAAAGCGCAGCAGCCTGGCAGGTGTCGCCACAGGCGGAAACAGGTCCTGCCCTTGCCAGCTCCCCTGCATCCAGCCATAGAGGCGCAGAACGCAGCCCGTGTCCCGCGTTCCCGCGCAGAGCATGGCCAGCCAGCGGCTACAGGGGCTGAACTCGAACAGGCGCAGGCGATCGCTTTCTGCCCAGCGGATGGGGATCGGAGACAGGGACAGCTGGTCAGCCGCTGTCATCTGCTGGTGCAGGCTGTAGAGGACCTGCCCGGATAGCAGACGCCTGGCGTCTTGCGCCTGCTGCTGCACATCCGGGCGCGCTTCGCAAAGTGCACGCTCGTGCAGCAGTACCAGCTGCTGGTGTTGGCGTTCCAGCTCTGGCAGCAGCGGGTGTCCCAGGCTTGTGAGCCAGGGCGCGCTACGGCTGCTATACCCCGGTGCAAGGTAGGGATGTTGCAGATTCAGCACCGGCCGATGCTGTTGCAGCCAGTGCAGCAGCCGTTGCCGGTCGTCAGGCAGGCTTCGACGCCAGTGGTGGCACACCAGTGCGCACTGGTTGTGCGTTGAGAGGGCCAGATAGCCGAATATCTGGTACAGCAGCTCGGTGGGTAGAGTCTGGGCACGGGGCAAGGCGGCGGGAGCCCTGGGCAGACTGGGTTGGCCCGGCTCCAGCGGGCCTCGGCCCCCGGCCCCTGCGCCGGTCTGCTGCCCGGGGCTGGCCGTTTCTTCTCTGGTTGCAGAAGGAAGGGTCACAGGCGGCAGACCATTTTTTTTTGCCGGGGCCGGTGCGGACAGCGGCGGGCATTGCGGCGACAGGCCGTGCGATGGATGTCCCGTGTGCAGGGGTGTGGTCATAGCGGGCATTCCTGATTGCTTGCTGAGGTGACAGGAACTTGGACTGCGTAGCGGGACAATGGTTGCGTGCCGGCCGTGTTTTTTCAGCCGGTCAGGCCTTGCTGCCTGCTGCCAGGTTCTCAGGTTTGTGGTCCTCAATGTCGCAGTGTGGCGTTCCCGGTTTGCTTGCCTGGTGTCTGTGGTCACTGTTTGCTGTCTGGTTGGCGCATCAACTGAAGAATAAACGGGGGCGTTGTGCCGGAATGAAGCATCAGGGAAAGCCCGTCCGGACTTTTGAAGACAACGCGGGCCTCGATGGGAGTCATGGCTTTGCTGACCAGTTGCTCATCAGCGTCCGGGGCATGAATGCACAGTGTGTTTTCCGGATCTGCGGCCGTTGTGCATACAGCATGGCCAATACCCAGCAAGCAGGCCTGGGGCGCGGGCGCTGCGGCGTTTTGTGTCGTTCGTTGCAGCTGTTTTTCCCAGCGGTTATGTGTGTCCTTCTGCCAGATGACGACCTGACGATCTGTCAGCCACACCAGGGTCCGCTTGTCAGCAGCCAGCAGTACAGTGCGCAACGACTCGTCAGGGAAAGCGGCCGATGTTTCTATGATGTCGCCGCACTGCCAGCGGCCGTCCCGGTCCTTGTCACACAGCTGGATCTTTTCCATGGAGCAGGGCAGCGCCAGTTGCTTGCCGTCGGACCGGACCGCGACCTCGTCCCCCATCCATTGTTCTTCCTGGTCTATTTCAAGCTGGACAGTCAATTGCTCCTGCAGCCGGTGCTCTGCGTCCAGTGTCCACAGGCAGGCGCGTTTGTCTGTCAGTAATGTCAGCAGCAGGTGACTGGCCGGCACAAAGTACATGCTTCGCACTGCCGCCATCCGGGTCACGAAATGCGACACGCGGCACAGCCACTCCTGCGCGCCAGGGGGGGCGCAACCGGGCTCCTTGTGCCAGATGTGTATTTCATTCCTGTAGCTGTCCTCGTCGTCGCACTGGGGTTTGATAACGGCCAGCGCAAACTGGCAGGACAGGGCGGTCAGGGCAATAAAGTGCGGTCTTTGTACGTAGAAGTGTTGTGTCGGCGCAGCCCAGCCAGACTCGCGGTCCTGACAGGCAAACAAGAGCAGCAGGGCCGCCATGCCACCGCCGCGCTCCCTGGAAAGGACGATCAGATCATCGTTGGGCATGGCATCAAGATATTCGGGCAGGTAGCCGCCCGGCAGTTCCCACAGCTGCGTGCGCAGCCAGGTGCTGGTGCCCGCTTCTCGTTGCCAGTACACAAGCTCACGTCCATGGATGGCGATCAGCGTGTCCTCCATCATTTCACTGAAACACAACAGGCTGATCGGTGCAGTCTGCGGGGGGAGCAGTGTTTCCACGCGCCAGCTGTCATTGCGCCAGCCATAAAGACGTAGCAATCCGGTGGATGTGCCCTGTTCGTACAGCAGGGCCATCCAGCGGCTGCAGGTGCTGAAACTACAGACGGACAGCCTGTCTGTGTGCTGCCAGTCGATGGCAACGGGCTGCAGATGCAGCTGCTGTGTCTGGATTATCTGATGATGCAGGCTGAACAGCAGCAACCTGCCCAGGGCGCGGTGGGCCTGCTGCTCTTGCTGTTGTATGACGGGTGACGCTGGCAGCTTGTGCAGCCGCTGCCACTCCTCATGCTGGCGTTCGAGCACCGGTAACAACGCGCTTTGATGTGCTGCCAGCCAGGGGCGGGTGCGGCTGCTGTAAGCGGGCACCAGTTGTGATGCTGTCCCCAGCGGCTCGGGATCGCTTTGTGCTACCCACTGGACAAGGCGCCCCCGGATGCCGGGCAGGCAGGCACACCAGCGACGACAGACCAGCGCACATTGGTTGTGCGTCGAGGGCGCCAGATAGTCGAATATCAGAGAGAGCAGCTCAGGGGGCAGGGCCCCTGTGGGCGCTGTGCCGGGGCGCCCGGCGGCATGATCGGGAGTCGCAGGCGTCTCTGGCGACAGGCAGTCCTGCTGCCCCATCGGTGTGGCCCCGGTCCGGGTGATGTGGCGGCCAAAGGCTCCGGCATCTGTTGCCAGGTGTGCAGCCTGTGACAAGGGCGTATTCACAGCGGGGCGCGAAGAGCCCGTCGCCTCGGGTGGCATGGCCATGGGAGCGTGTCTCCGTCTTGCAGGTTGTGGGTGTGTCTCCGGGACTCTCTCAAGGAGAACAAGTTGCGATCACCCCGGCCGGTTTCCCCGTTGTGTCGGGTCGTTCTTTTGTGGGGCGGGCAGCTCTTTGGGGTGCGATTGGCTGTCTGGCGCGTATTCGCCCGCTGGGCAGGGGCGCCCCAGGTTCAGGCCGATCGGGATGGCGTTCCTGAAGGAGGCTATGAGGGCAATGCCGTCCGGGCTGGTGGCAAACACGGGAGCCTCGATGGCTATGCAGGCTTTTCTGACGAAGCGGCCATGGCGGTCTGGCCCATGAATCCACAGGCTGTGTTCCGGGTCAGCGGCCGTTGTGCATACGGCATGGCCGATTGTCAGGAGACAAGCCCCGGGCAAGGGCGCCTTGCCATGGGCTGTCTGGCGCTGTACCAGTGGTTGCCAGCGGCTGTCTGTGTTCTTGTGCCAGATGGTGACCTGTCGATCGGTGAGTCGTACCAGGGTGCGTCCATCGCCGGTGAGAAGCAGCCTGCGCAGCTGTTCGTCAGGGGAGGCCGGCGGCATGTCTATAGTGTCACCGCGCAGCCATTGGCCGCTGTCATTTTTGTCGCAGAGCAGTATCTTTTGCAGCGAGCAGGGCAGTGCCAGCTGTCTGGCATCAGGGCGGACCGGGACCAGTTCGCTCAGCAGCTGGGTGTCCGGATCCATGTGGCAGCACAGAGCCAGTTGCTGTTGCATGTTGAACTGTGCGTCCGGCGTCCAGAAGCTCAGTTGGCGGTCGGCCTGCAGGAGCAATAACAACAGGCCGCCCGGCGCCAGGTATATTTTGCGCACAGGTGTCGCGGCAGGCGGCAGGCAAAACACCCGGCGGTGCCATGGTTGCGGGTTGGCAGGATCCTCTCCCTTGCGCCAGATGTGCACTTCCGGCCTTGTGCCCCCGTGGCCGTTGGGACGCATCATTGTCAGGCCCAGCAGGCCAGGTTGGGGAATCCAGGTCATGAAGGTCGGTCTCAGGGGGTAGAGGTGTGTCAGCGGCTTTGTCCAGTTGCGGCTGTCGCTGAGATAGTGAAAGAAGGCCAGTTGGCTCAGGGTTCCTTCACGCCGGTCTGTGGAGAGAAGGATCAGGTCGCCGGAGGACATGCATGTGAGCCTTTGTGGTCGGCATGAATCCTGTGCACGCCACAGCTGATTGCCAAGCCAGCAGTCCTGGCAGGGGTCTTGGCGCCAGACAGTGAGGTTGCGGTCGTGGACGCTGATCAGTATGTCTGGTACGGCTCTGCAAAACTCGAATGTTGTGACAGGTTCATTGGGGGGAGGACGCATGATTTCCGGCTTCCAGATGTTCTTTCGCCAGCCGTGCAGGCGCAGAAAGCGCGCGGGGGCGTCGCGCAGCGTGCAGATTGTTGCCAGCCAGCGGCCGCAGGTGCTGAAGGTGCCTGTCTGTACAAGATCTGTGGGCGACCAGTCGATGGCACTGGAATCCAGGGTCAACTGGTCTGTCTGGACCATCTGGTGGTGCAGACTGTAGTGCAAGGCCCCGGCGAACAGCTTCCGGGCTTGCTGCGCTTCTTGTTGTGCGATGAGCTGTGTGTCGTCCTCCTGTTTCGACTGCGCCAGAGTGTGCAGGCGCAGCCAGGCCTGGTGCTGGCGTTCCAGCATTGGTAGCCACACACAACCCTGGGCTGCCAGCCAGGGACGGGCGCGGCTGTTGTAAGAGGGCACCAGCGCCACCGTTTTCTGCTGTTGCCAGAGAGGGCTTTGTTCCATCCATCGCGCTATCCGCATCCGGATGTCAGGCAGGCTGGCACGCCAGTGGTGGCACACCAGCGCGCACTGGCTGTGGGAGGACAGTGGCAGATACTCGAATATCCGGTACAGCAGTTCCGTGGGCAACTGCCGGGTTCCCGGTGGCGCACCGGAGAGTCCGGGCGGTGTGGTGTCCCGCCGGTCGCAGCTGTGTTGGTGGGCCCGGTCCGCCAGGGGAGCCAGAGCCAGCCGGTGACCGAAGGCTTGCGGGTCCAGTGAGTGACCGGCCCCTGCAAGCTGCGTGTTTGTGGGGAAGTGTGGAGGCTGTGCGCCGCCTGGTGCCATGGCCATGGGGTCTACCTCGTCCATCAAGGTGCAGCTATGGTCTGTAGGACCCGGTCAGCGGCCGTAAGTTGCGGCGGCGCGTGGCTCTGTCAGTTTTGCTGTGGCTCGCGTTCCTCTCGCGGCCTGTCAGGGGTTGTCGGCGGAAGCATTTGCAGAAAATGCGGCATCCCACCCCTGGGATACAGCGACAGGGACAGCCCATCGGCACTTCTGTAATGTATGGGTGTTGCGACAGGGATACAGGCCTTCCTGACAAGATTGCCTTCGCGATCCGGTCCGTGAATCCAGAGTGAAAGCTGCGGATCACTTGCGGTCGTGCAGACCGTCTGGTTGCGTCCCAGCAGACAGGCCGCAGGCATGGGATCCTGCGGCGACCTTGTCTCTCGTTGCACCAGCTGTTGCCAGCGGTTGTCACCGCCCCGGTGCCAGATGTGTATGCGATCTGTGCTCAGTCGTACCAGCGTCTGGCCGTTGTCCGTCAGGAGCATGTCGCGTAATTCTTCATCCGCACGCGCGGGCGGGGCTTCTATAAGGTCCCCTTGTTGCCAGTGTCCGTCTTCCTGTGCATTCCAGAACTCGATCCTGTGTGAGAGGGCTATGGCCACTTGCTTGCCATCACCCCGAAAGCTTCTCAGGGCGTCCAGCCGCACGGCTTGCGGGTCAAAGCCGGTGGCTACTGTCAAGCGCTCCTGCAGCTGGCACCGGGCATCCAGCCCCCACAGGCAGACGGTCCCATCTGCCAGAAGGCCCAACAGAAGGTTATTGTCGGGAGTGAAGCTGATCTGGTGGACACTCGCCAGACCAGGCCTGAGTTGAGACGTCTGGCGGCTCCATTGCTCCGGTTGGTCTGCCCGCAAGCCTTTGGCCCAGACCTGTATCTGATTGCCCAGACTGGCCCCTTCGGCAGTCGGTCTTGCCAGGGCCATCTTGCATGCCAGATCTGAGTAGGCCGACGCGATCCATCCATGGTCGTAACTGTGGGACGCTGGCGGCCTGGCCCAGCTTTTGTTACCGCTTTGGTAGTTGAAGAACAGGAATCGATTCTCTGTGCAGCGGATAAACGCGTTGGTACACATGACGATCAAGTCGCCGTTTGCCATCGACTGGAGAGTAAGGGGAACCCAGAACGGCGACTCCTGCTGCCATAGCCGACTGGCTTGCCAGTGGGGCGAGTCCGGCTGTCTTTTCCAGACGAAGAGATCATAGGTATTGAGGGTGACCAGCGTGCTCGGGACAGTCTCAATGAAGGTGAAGGATGTCAAGTGGATATCCGGTGCATTGACCAGCCTCTCCTTTTGCCAGCTGCCATCCTGCCAGCCATAGACCTGCAGCACGGTCTTGAGCTGGCCCCCCTGGCTGCACATGACGGCCAGCCATCGGCTGCACAGGCTGAAAGAGTAGGCATGGGCTCGGTCGTCGGGATGCCAGTTGATGGTGGCAGGGCGCAAACTCAGCTGGCTGGCCTCAATCATCTGATCATGCAGGCTGTAGATCAGGGATGCTGCGAACTGCTGATGGGCCTCCTGTTCGCGCTGGCGCCAGCGCTGCTGAGCTTGCGCCTGTGGTGGCGTAAAGTTGTGCAGCTGTAGCAGCATCTCATGCTGACGATCCAGAGTGGGCAGGTGGGTACTGTTTTGCGATGCCAGCCAGGGACGGGAGCGACTGCTGTAACCGGGCACCAGGTGCCGGGCGCGTTTGGGATGTTCTGTGTTGCCCTGTTCCAGCCAGCGGCAGGCTCGCTCGCGCAGTGCTGTGTCAGTCGGCTGTTCGCGCAGTGCCAGGTACAGCATGCCCAATGTCAGGGCCTGTGCGGGGGAAAGCGGTTCGGTGTCGGCTGGCCGGGTCGGGCTTGTCGCTTCGGTGCCGGGTGACAGAAAGCGGCCAAAGGCGGCCGCATCAGTGGGCACGGGTGTGCTCGCCTGGTTGCGTGCTGAAGCGCCGGTGGCGGGGGGCAGGGGGCGTCCTCCGCCTGGTGGTGGCATGGCCATGATGTCCTCTCCTTCGAAACAGAAGGCAAAAAGTTACGCGCTTTACGCACTGTGGAACTACGGTGGACTGCCTGGCCGGTCAAAAAGTTTCACCGGGGAGGCGTGTGACAGGTGCGGTATGAGGCGGTGGCCGGGAGCTGTCTTTCCGGCTTGCGCAGGAATCGCCGGTGTATTCGGTGGGCAGCTGCCGGTCGCAGGTTTGTTGTTGGGCCCGGTCGCCAGGGGAACCAGAGCCTGCGGGTGATCGAAGGATTGCGGGTTCAGTGAGTGACCGGACCCTGCAAGCTGCGCGTTTTTGGGGAAGTGTGGGGGCTGTGCGCCGCCTGGTGCCATGGCTATGGGGTCTACCTCATCCACCAAGGTGCAGTTATGGCCTGCAGGACCCGGTCAGCGGCCGCCAGTTGCGGCGGCGTGTGGTTTTGTCAGCTTTGCTGTGGCACGCGTTCCTCTCGCGGTCTGTCAGGGGTTGTCGGCGGAAGTATTTGCAGCAAATGCGGTATCCCGTCACTGGGATGCAGCAACAGGGACAGCCCATCGGGACTGCTGTAATCCATGGGGTTTGTGACAGGGATACAGGCTTTCCTGACAAGATTGCCCGCGCGGTCTGGTCCATGAATCCAGAGTGAGAGGTGCGGATCGCTTGCGGTCGTGCAGACCGTCTGGTTGCATCCCAGCAGACAGGCCGCAGGCATGGGATCCTGCGGCGACCTTGTCTCTCGTTGCACCACCTGTTGCCAGCGGTTGTCACCGCCCCGGTGCCAGATGTGTATGCGATCTGTGCTCAGATGTACCAGCGTCTGGCCGTTGTCCGTTAGTAGAATGTCGTGTAATTCTTCATCCGCACGAGCGGGCGGGCCTTCTATAAGGTCTCCTTTTTGCCAATGCCCGTCTTCCTGCGCGTTGTAGAACTGGATTTGGCTGCGTGAGAGGGCTATGGCCATTTGCCTGTAATCACCCCGGAAGCTTCTCAGGGCGGCAAGCCGCTCTGTTTCCGGGCTGAAGCCGGTGGATATTGTCAAGCGCTCCTGCAGCTTGCACTGGGCATCCAGTCCCCACAGACAGACGGTCCCGGTGGCCAGAAGGCCCAGCAGAAGGTTGCCGTCGGGGGTGAAGCTTATCTCGTGGACACTCGCCAGACCCGCTCTGAGTTCAGACGTCTGGCGGTTCCATTGTTCCGGTTGGTCTGGCCGCAAGCCTTT
This sequence comes from Kistimonas sp. bin40, assembly GCA_002238585.1. Lineage (GTDB taxonomy): Bacteria > Pseudomonadota > Gammaproteobacteria > Pseudomonadales > Endozoicomonadaceae > Sansalvadorimonas. The sequence continues at coordinate 10,985 of MPMQ01000063.1, forward strand.
GGCCCAGACCTGTATCTGATTGCCCAGACTGGCCCCTTCGGCAGTTGGTCTTGCCAGCGCCATTTTGCATGCCAGATTTGAATGGGACAAAGCCATCCATCCATGGGCGTAGCTGTGGGACGCTGGCGGCCTGTCCCAGCTATTGTTGCCGCTTTGGTAGTTGAAGAAGAGGAATTGAGTCTCTGTACGGGAGGAAAACGGGGGGGCGCACATGACGATCAGGTCGTTGTTTACCATCGCCCGGAGCTTCACGACAAACCAGGGCAGCGACTCCTGATGCCATAGCCATCCGGCTTGCCAGTGGGGTGAGTCCGGCTGTCTTTTCCAGACGAAGAGATCCTTGGGATGGAGGCTGACCAGTGTGCCCGGGACAGCCTCAGTGAAGGTGAAGGATATCAAGGGGATATCCGGTGCATTGACCAGCCTCTCCTTTTGCCAGTTGCCATCCTGCCAGCCGTAGATCTGCAGCACGGCGTCGAAGATGTTGTCCTCTCCGCACTTGACGGCCAGCCATCGGCTGCACGGGCTGAAAGCGTAGCCCTGGATTTGGTCATCCGGATCCCAGTCGATGGTGACAGGGCGCAGACTCAGCTGGCTGGCCTCAATCATCTGATCGTGCAGGCTGTAGATCAGGGATGCTGCGAACTGCTGATGGGCCTCCTGTTCGCGCTGGCGCCAGCGCTGCTGAGCTTGCGCCTGTGGTGGCGTAAAGTTCTGCAGCTGTAGCAGCATATTACGCTGACGATCCAGACTGGGCAGGTGGGTACTGTTCCAGGATGCCAGCCAGGGACGGGAGCGACTGCTGTAACCGGGCACCAGGTGCCGGGCGCGTTCTGCTGAATGTTCCGTGCTGCCCTGTTCCAGCCAGCGGCAGGCCCGCTCGCGCAGTGCTGTGTCAGCCGGCTGTTCACGCAGTGCCAGATACAGCATGCCCAACGTCAGGGCGCGCAAGGGGGAAAGCGGTTCGGCGTCGGCTTGCCGGGTCGGGCTGGTCGCTTCGGTGCCGGGTGACAGGGAGCGGCCAAAGACGGCCGCATCAGTGGGCACGGGTGTGCTCGCCAGGTCGCGTGCTGAAGCTCCGGTGGCGGGGGGCAGGGGGCGTCCTCCGCCCGGTGGTGGCATGGCCATGATGTCCTCTCCTTCGAAATTCGAAATAGCTAGCAAAAACTTGCGTAATTTATGCAATGTGGAACTACGGAGGACTGCCTGGCCGGTCAAAAAGTTTCACCGGAGCGACCTGTGACAGGTGCGGTATGAAGCGGTGGCCGGGATCTGTCTGTCCGGCTTTCGCAGGAATCATGGCAGCCGGTGTATACTGCCGCACCGGGGCCGCTGCCGGACGCAGATTGCGTCAGGTGATCATCCAGCCCGCAGCCTGGTTCCCCTCACAACAATTCACAACAATGTCGGGTTGTCTGCGACATCAGACAGCCTGCCCGAGCCGCGCTGAACCCTGCCAGGGGGCGGCCTTGTCCGGCAGCCAGTCCCTGTCCCCATGAGACAGGCGCCTGGCTGTGCGGTTGTTTTTTTCTCATCGGAGTTCTCATGTCACAGACTGACAAAGACAACAGCAGTTCACGCAAAATGCTGGTGACCAGTGCCTTGCCTTATGCCAATGGTCCGCTGCACATGGGGCATCTTGTCGAGTACATCCAGTCGGACATCTGGGTGCGTTTCCAGAAAATGCGGGGGCACGCCTGTACTTTTGTGTGTGCCGATGATGCCCATGGTACGGCTATCAGCTTGTATGCGCAGAAGCAGGGCATCACGCCAGAGGCTTCAGTGGCGGCTGTTCATGAAGAGCGGATGGAAGATTTTCGTCGCTTCCTGGTGGATTTTGATAATTACCATTCGACGCACAGTGAGGAAAACAGGACGCAGGTTGCCGCCATCTATAACTGCCTGAAAGAGAAAGGTCACATTGTCCGGCGCACCATTACCCAGGCATTCGACCCGGTGAGCAAACGTTTTCTGGCCGACCGCTATGTCAAAGGCACCTGCCCCCGCTGTGGTGCCGCTGACCAGTACGGAGACAACTGCGAGAGCTGTTCTGCCACTTACAGCCCGGCCGAGCTGATCAATCCGCGCTCCACTGTGTCGGGTGCCACGCCGGTCGAGCGGGAATCTGAACATCTTTTTTTCCGGCTGTCTGACTTTTCTTCTGTTATCAGAAGCTGGATAGACAGCGGAACCATTCGCCAGGAAATTGCCAACAAGTTGTCCGAATGGCTGGATGCCGGCTTGCAGGATTGGGACATATCGCGGGATGCGCCCTACTTTGGCTTCCAGATTCCCGGCGAAACGGACAAATACTTCTACGTCTGGCTGGATGCCCCGGTGGGCTATATGGCGGCCTTCAGGAATTTGTGTGACCGCACCGAGGGGCTTGACTTCGACGCTTTCTGGAAGCCCGACTCGGACGCTGAACTGCATCATTTTATCGGCAAGGACATTATCAACTTCCACTGTCTGTTCTGGCCGGCCATGTTGTCGGGGGCTGGCTATCGCACGCCGACCAAAGTGCATGTGCATGGGTATCTGACGATCAATGGCGAAAAGATGTCGAAATCGCGTGGCACCCTGATTGCGGCGCGTACCTGGCTGGACCATCTGGGACCTGAATCTTTGCGCTACTACTACGCTGCCCGCTTGTCGGGTCGTATGGAAGATCTCGACCTGAATACGAGCGACCTTGTGCAGCGTATCAACAGTGATCTGGTGGGCAAGCTGGTCAATATTGCCAGCCGCAATGCCGGCTTCATTACCAAACGTTTTGATGGGCGTCTGTCCAGCACCAATGCGGCGCCTGAGTTGCTTGATGCCTGTCAGCAGGCGGCTCCCCTGATAGCCAGCCTGTATGAAGAGCTGGATTTTGCCCGGGCCATGCGCAAGGTGATGAGTCTGGCCGACAAGGCCAACAGCTGGATCGATGAGGTCAAACCCTGGGTGATTGCCAGGACGCCCGGTGAGGAAGATCGTTTGCAGGCTGTGTGTTCGGTGGGCATCAATGTGTTCCGGTTGCTGATGATTTATCTGGCTCCCGTGCTGCCTGCCATGGCAAAACAAGCGGCTGGGTTCCTCAATACGGACAGCCTGCGCTGGGATGACAGCCAGACCCTGCTGCTTGATCACAGCATCAACACCTTTACGCCATTGATGAAACGAATCGAGCAAAAGCAGATTGATGCGGTGCTGGAACAGGCCCGCGTTGAGGCGCTCAGCCAGCAGTCCACCGCCAGCTCATCCCCGGTCGCGCCAGCTGCGGCATCGGCAGTGGCTGGTGAAAAGGTTGCGAGAGCGGATGAAATCGGGATCGATGATTTTTCCCGCATTGATCTGCGCGTGGCGCGTATTGTCGATGCCCAGCCGGTGGAAGGTGCAGACAAATTGCTGCGTCTGACGCTTGATCTGGACGAAGGGCGCACGCGTACAGCCTTTTCCGGGATACGCAAGGCCTATCAGCCGCAGGATCTGATCGGAAGGCATACCCTGGTTGTTGCCAATCTCAAGCCGCGCCGTATGCGGTTCGGGGTCAGTGAAGTGATGGTTCTGACAGCCGGTTCCGGTGGGGAGAACCTTTGGCTTGTGCAGCCGGATGCGGGGGCCAGGCCGGGCATGCCGGTCAGCTGAATCCAACAACTTCTTTCTCTGGCACTTGAAACCTGTCTGTCTGATGCGCATATCAGTACACAGCAAACTTGTAAAGGGGTGTAGCGGCCCTGCCAGAAAAGAGGAGGAATATTTGTATGCGTCCAGATCAATTGACCAGCAGAGCGCAGTCTGCATTGACGCAAGCGCAGTCCCTTGCCATTGGCAGGGATCACACGGCCGTCGAGCCTGCCCATCTCCTGTATGCCCTGCTCAAGGATGAGCAAGGCGCCTCAAGCGCCTTGTTGTCCAGTCTGGGTGTGGATATCGCAGTGGTGAACCGGGAGCTGGCCGCGATTCTTGATGGGTTGGCGGTGGCCAGTCATCCCGACGGAGATATGCAGGTGTCGCGCGATTTGCAGCGCCTGCTGAACCGGGCTGACAAGATTGCCCAGCAAAAAAAAGACCAGTTTATCGGTACAGAGGTCCTGTTGCTGGCCTTGCTGGATGATACCGGGCCGGCCGGCCAGTTGTTGCGCACACAGGGCGTGGAGGGCAAAAAACTGGAGGCGGCTGTCACCGCCTTGCGCGCTGGTGAGTCTGTTAATGATCCCCATGCAGAGGACAGCCGCAATGCGCTGGCACGCTACACCCAGGATCTGACGCAACGGGCCCGGGAGGGCAAACTGGACCCTGTGGTCGGGCGCGATGACGAAATCAGGCGAACTGTTCAGGTATTGCAGCGCCGTACCAAGAACAACCCGGTTTTGATCGGCGAGCCGGGTGTCGGCAAGACAGCGATTGTCGAAGGTCTGGCACTGCGTATCGTCAATGGCGAAGTTCCCGAAGGGATTCGTGACAAAAAAATACTGGCTCTTGATCTGGCGGCCCTGTTGGCGGGTGCCAAGTACAGAGGCGAATTCGAAGAGCGACTCAAGGGGGTCCTCAAGGAAGTGGCCCGGCAGGAAGGGCAGGTCATCCTGTTTATTGATGAATTGCATACCATGGTTGGCGCCGGCAAGGGTGAGGGGGCCATGGACGCGGGCAATATGCTCAAGCCGGCATTGGCGCGCGGCGATCTCCACTGTGTGGGGGCCACCACCCTGGATGAGTACCGCCAGTTTATTGAGAAAGATGCGGCCCTGGAGCGCCGTTTTCAGACAGTTCTCGTTGATGAGCCTTCAGTGACCGATACCATCGCCATACTGCGAGGGCTCAAAGAGCGTTACGAAGTCCACCATCATGTGGACATCACGGACTCTGCCATAGTGGCAGCCGCGCGGTTGTCGCATCGCTATATAACAAGTCGCCAGTTGCCGGACAAGGCGATTGATCTGATTGATGAGGCTGGCAGCCGTATTCGTATGGAAATTGACTCCAAACCCGAGGCGATGGACAGGCTGGAGCGGCATCTTGTCCAGCTGAAAATGGAACGGGAGGCCTTGAAGCGGGAAGAGGATGCTGCGGCCCGTGAACGGCTGGCGGCCCTGGATGGGAAAATTACGGCTCTGGAAAAAGAGTTTGCCGATCTGGAAGAAATATGGACTGCCGAGAAAGCCCGGCTGCAGGGAGCCCAGCAGTTCAAGGAAGAGCGGGAGAAATTGTTGCGGGAGCTGGATGAAGCGCGGCGCACCGGTGATCTGACCCGCATGTCGGAGATTCAATATGGTGAGCTGCCGACGGTGGAGAAGTCCATAGCCTCCAGCCAGAGCACTGACAGCAGTGAGAATCGCCTGCTGCGCAACAAGGTGACGGATGATGAGGTGGCAGAGGTTGTCAGTCGCTGGACCGGGATTCCGGTCAGCCGGATGCAGGAAGGCGAGCGTGACAAGCTGCTGCGGATGGAAGAGGTACTGCACCGTCGGGTCATAGGACAGAGGCAGGCGGTTGAGGCTGTTGCCGATGCGGTGCGGCGCAGCCGGGCGGGGTTGTCTGATCCGGCACGCCCCAATGGGTCCTTTCTTTTTCTTGGCCCGACGGGGGTGGGGAAGACAGAGTTATGCAAGGCGCTGGCAGAGTTTCTTTTTGATACGGAAGAAGCTGTTGTACGCATTGATATGTCTGAGTTCATGGAGAAGCATGCCGTCTCCCGGCTTCTGGGAGCTCCTCCGGGCTATGTGGGCTACGAAGAGGGCGGTTATCTGACAGAGGCCGTGCGTCGCCGTCCTTACAGTGTTGTGTTGCTGGATGAAGTGGAAAAGGCACATGCCGATGTGTTCAATATCCTGCTGCAGGTGCTGGATGATGGACGCCTGACCGATGGTCAGGGGCGCACTGTGGATTTTCGTAACACGGTGGTGGTGATGACGTCCAACCTCGGATCGGATCTGATCCAGAATGAAAAGCCTGAAGACTTCGATACGGTGAAGGAGGCCTTGACGGAGCTGGCAGCGCGTCATTTTCGTCCTGAGTTTGTCAACCGTATTGATGAGCTGGTGGTGTTTCATCCGCTGGACAGGGAGAACATCCTGGGGATTGCGTCGGTACAGCTTGAGAAACTGCGGGCCCGGCTGGGGGCATTGGAGCTGGGGCTGGAGGTGTCATCTGCGGTGATGGAGCAGCTGGTGTCGGCTGGCTTTGACCCTGTGTATGGTGCTCGTCCTCTGAAACGAGCGATCCAGCGTAAACTGGAAAATCCTTTGGCGCGCGCAGTTCTTGAGGGGCGTTTTGCATCGGGTTCCTGTGTTCGCGCGGTGCTGGAGGGTGACGAGCTGGTCTTCAGGGCCGAGCCTCCTGCAGGGAAATTATCCGCATCTGCCTGAATTCAGTGAAAAAGGGGGTTGACCTGCGCTCTGGAATCCTTATCATTGTCTGCGTTGGGCAAGTGGTTCGGGTTCCAGCTTCCGGATAGCACTGTCGAGCATATTGTTCCCCGATAGCTCAGCTGGTAGAGCAAATGACTGTTAATCATTGGGTCGCAGGTTCGAGCCCTGCTCGGGGAGCCAGTCAACTTTAGGTATATCAAGGGGTTGCGCGAGAAAGCGGATCCCTTTTTTTTGTCTTGCGTTTTCTTCTCCTGTTTTTATCCCCGTTCTGATCCGCTTTCTGATCCCTGTTCTGATCTTTGTTCTGATCCTTGTTCTGATTCTTGTTCTGATCCCCGTTCTGATCCCCGTTGTGATCCCCGTTCTGATCCCCGTTCTGATCCCTGTTCTGATCCCTGTTCTGATCCTTGTTCTGATCCTTGTTCTGATCCTTGTTCTGATCCTTGTTCTGATCCTTGTTCTGATCCCCGTTCTGATCCCTGTTCTGATCCTTGTTCTGATCCTTGTTCTGATCCTTGTTCTGATCCCCGTTCTGATCCCCGTTCTGATCCCCGTTCTGATCCCCGTGCTGGTCCTCGTTCTGATCCCCGTTCTGATCCCCGTGCTGGTCCCCGTTCTGATCCTTGTTCTGATCCTTGTTCTGATCCTTGTTCTGATCCCCGTTCTGATCCCCGTTCTGGTCCCCGTGCTGGCCCCCGTGCTGGTCCCCGTTCTGGTCCCCGTGCTGGTCCCCGTTCTGATCTCTGTTCTGATCCCCGTTTCTGTCACGCCAGGTCTCTGCTCAGTTCCCATTGGAGTCTCTCTGAATG
>MPMQ01000005.1 GCA_002238585.1 Kistimonas sp. bin40
CGTCATTAAAAAGCACTGTCAGACAGCCAGGCTCCAACTCAAGCAAGCCCCCCTGTGGCTATCGAACCTGCAGGCAGCTCCAGACTGGCAGGGGCACGGCGGCCGGGTGCTGTGTCAGACCAGGCCTGGCCCATGCAGACGTCTGAAATTCCTGCGCGCCGGTGAAAAGCTGGACGAATGGCTCGCCGAATATGCTGTGCAAGATTTCGCCTTGCAGCATCAACGCCAACTGGGATTACGCAGTGAAATTCCCCAACCCCGGAATTACTGGCGGGTACCAGAAGCCATGCTGCCTGATCCAGCTGCCAGGGGCATGCGCTCCAGGCTGGAAGTGCACAGCGACGCGTTCGGCAATCGTTGGTATCTGGCCTTCGAGTTTACAACCAGAGACCAGGACTACAGCCATCTGGCCTGGCAGAAGGACGCCAATGGCAGCTGTGCCCGGGCCGAAGAGGGCATGGCACGTACCTTTCATGACCTCGGCATATGGAGCAGCCTGGGCGTCGTGCATATTTCGACAGCCAACCTGCTTCACAACTTCAAACAGAAGCGACCAGAAATAGTGCTACCGGCCCTTCTTGCGTTACCGCACCAACAGATACGTGGCTATCCTGGCTCGCTGGGCCAATGGGATTCACAAGCCACCGACCAGTCAGACTGGGGGCTCTCCGGGCTGCGCGATATGGGAGATGTTGAGTTCTACGGCACCATGCAAGACTTCCGGTCCTGGCATGAAACCGACTGGCAGTTTCCTTCCTTCGATCAGCGCGCGGCCTTTATGAACACACTGTGCTCCAATCTGCTGGTCGGACTGCTGCACTACATGCGCCTGCACCGGGACGCACCGGACTGGTACTACAAAAACGATAATGGATGTTTGCGGCTGCAATGCTGGATTAACGACAATTTCACCAGCTTTATACAGGGGCTGCTGGGCGACGACACCCGACTGGAACAGTTGTTTCCAGGCCCGGCGTGCTACAGGCAATGGCTGGAGAACACCGCCCGGGAAATTCTTTACTGGAGTGCCCGCCAGAACCGCAAGGGAGAAGAATGCTTTGCCGTGCACCTGCGCGAATACGGACGGCCCTGCCCGTCTCTCTATCCTGAGCATCCAACAAAATACTTCACTTACCCCGAGGACTTTACCGATGAGCAAGGCCGGGATCACCTGGCATACAAGAGCAAGAAAATGCCGTTGTTCTCACTGGTGAGAGGCTTCTACCTGCTGGCCTATAAACTGGCAGACCGGCTGGAGGGACCGGACCCCATGCCATCGGACTCCATGCCATCGGCCCCCATGCCATCGGACGCACAGCCCGACTCGCCCAGGCAAGGACCTCCTCCAGCTCCGATGCCTTGTGGCATCTTGTAATCACAGCCCTCTCTTGCAGGAGGGCGCTGTTGCGGTATGAGAGCCCGTGCCCGCAACGGCCCCGGCTCCCATGGCCCCCATGTGCCTGACTTTCCACATGACCCAACCAGGATGTCCGGCCTCCTCGTGCACACTATCGGCAGCCTGTTCGGGAACCTGGACGCGCTTTGCCTACTCCAATAAAGGAGATGCCATGACCGCATGCACAAGACAAAAGGACGTCACCCAATCCGGACAAGGAGTCACCATGAATTTCAGCTCTATATCTTCAAGACTGCATACACCAGGCTCATCCGAACCCGTGCCTGCTGAGCCTGCGGAAGCCAGGCAACACAGCTTCCGGCCTCTCTCCGCGACCGGATCACAACAAAGAAACATGGCCAGTCGTTCCATTGCCCTGCAGCCTCCGGCCGCCTTCATAGCCAGGCAGCAGTACAACGCGGCGGCCATGTCCTGCCTGTACCAAGCCAGGGAAATCAGCGACGCCAACTTGCTCCTGCATATGATTCGTGACGGAATCGATCCATGCCTCCTTGATATCCCTGTGACCGCCTCCATGAAAGATGTGCGGGCCGCACTGGAACCGCTTCTGCCCGACTATCCGCTCTCAAGGCTATGGATGTCCTTGCCCGTAGAACAACGAGACGCCCTGTTTGACGAGTCTCTGAGCCGCCAGCTTTTGCAGACACACCCGCAATTTTTTGATGACCTGCCAGCTCGATCACGCACTCCCGGGCTGATTGATGCCTATGTCAATGACAACAGGGAACAATCCAGTGCTATAGCCAGCGTGATATCCCTCCACCCCGAGTACCCAGTAACGCTTGAAATGAAAATACGGGCCCAGCCACATCTCATTGGCAAACTGCCCCCCCACGAGCGCACCGAGGAACTGAAAAGATTGGCTGTCGGCCTTTTTCCCGAACGACTCTCTCTCTTCAAGGAAGACCCTGAACCGGGATACACCGCTCTTTGTATGGCAGCCTTGAACAAGCAAGGTGATGCGTTGCGGTACATCCCTGAGCACCGCATTACTGAGGAACTGGTTATGTTGGCGCTGGAACATGACCCCGTCGCCGGTATAGCTGACATACCCGCGCACCTGCGTACAGACGCAGTCTGCATAAAAGCTTTGGAGCGGGCACCGGCGCTCAACAACGCCAGCAAGGGAGACATCGCAAGATACTATCCGGAGGACTTTCTGCAATGCTGGCCTGAATTCATGGAGCATCGAAAGCGCTTTTATCACTGGTTGGCGGGCCTTCCCGAAGCCGAACGTACCGAAGAACTGTGCCTGGAGTTTGTGCAGCAATACCCGGATGCTCTGCACCTGATTCCTGCACAGATTCTGGACAAGCACCCTGAATGGCGATCGCCGAAAAGCATCCCCCCCAGTCTGGCAGATCACTACCAATACCTGCCGGTCAATCTGTTACCAGACAATAATCCGCAAGCTTGTAGAGAACAGTGCCAGGCGCACGGGCGATTCATGCATCTGGATAGAATCAGGCTACGCCCCGGCGTTCCTCCCTGGATGTGCCTGGCCGCCGGTCCCGATGTCCACACGCGCGGGCTACCACCGCATTTGATCGATCATCTGATGCGCCACGGCGGTCCGGACGGGCCAGCTGAACTCTGGGGAACCCGTCTTGAGCCTGTTTCCGCCGACGCCCTGACCTGCGCGGCCCAGGAATCGTGCATCCCCCTGCAGGCCGCCCAAGTGCCGATGCAGGTTCGTGAGCGCCTGCAGTTTTGTCAGCCTTTTGTGTTTCGCAACCAGCAACTGGGTTGGCACTTGCACAGCTTCATTCAACAGCACTGTCAGACCTACGCTCCCGAGTTGGCTCACTCCCCCATGTGGTCATCAAACTTGCAGACCGCACAGGACTGGCAGGTGCATGGCGGCCGGGTGCTGTGTCACACCGGGCAAAGCCCGTGCCGACGCCTGAAATTCCTGCGCGCCGGGGAGAAGCTGGACAACTGGCTGCCCGAGTATGCCGTGCAGGAATTCGCCTTGCAGCACCAGCGCCAACTGGAGTTACGCAGTGAAATTCCCAGACCCCAGGCTTACTGGCGAGTGCCAGTGGCAATGCTGCCTGACCCGGTTGCCAAAGGTATGACCTCCAGACTGGAGGTACTCGGCAGCGAAGAGCCCGGCGGCGGCTGGTATCTGGCCTTCGAATTTACGACCAAAAACCAGGACTACAGTCATCTGGCCTGGCAGAAGGATGCCAGCGGGGACACCGCCCCGGCCGAAGAGGGCATGAAACGCACCTTTCATGACCTGGGCGTGTGGAGTAGCCTGGGGTGCCTGCACATTTCGACGGCCCCCCTGTTTCACAACCTCCGGGATCGGCGCACGCAAGTAATACTGCCCGCGCTGCTGCAGTGGCAGAGGAATTCCTGCAACGGCTATCCCGGCAGTCTGAGCTGCTGGGATACTATAGCCACCGACCAGTCAGACTGGGGCATTACCGGGCTGCGCGATATTGGAGATGTCGAGCTCTACGGCTTGATGGAAGACTTCTTGTCATGGAGCGATACCGACTGGCAGTTGCCATCCTTCGCTGAACGCGGGGCTTTCATGAACACACTGTGCTCCAATCTGCTGGCCGGACTGCTGCACTACATGCGCCTGCACCGGGACGCGCCGGACTGGCACTACCAAAACAAGGAGGGATGTTTGCGGCTGCAACGCTGGATTGACGAGCGCTTCACCAGTTTTATACAGGGCTTGCTGGGTGATGACACCCGACTGGAACAGTTATTTCCGAGCCCGGCGTGCTACGCGCAATGGCTGGACAACACCGCCCGGGAGATTCTCTACTGGAGTGCCCGCCAGAACCGCCCGGGGGAAGAATGCTTTGCCGTGCACCTGCGGGAAAACGGACGCCCCTGCCCGTCTCTCTACCCTGAGCATCCAACGCTCTATTTCACGTACCCCAAAGACTTTACCGATGCGCAAGGCCGGGATCACCTGGCATGCAAGAGCAAGAAAATGCCGCTGTTCTCTCTGGTGAGAGGCTTCTACCTGCTGGCCTACAAGCTGGCAGACCGGCTGGAGGGTCCAGAGAGACAACTTGACCCGGGCAACGGCCCCGTGTAACGGCCCGCTTCCGGTAACAACCCGTTTGGCCATTGGGAAAAAGTGATTGGCCGCCTGCCCGCCTCTATCCATTCCTGTTTGGCAGGCGGGCCTGTGCATAGACCTGCCGGAGCGTTTCATCTTCACCACCCAACGTTGAAGGGCAGCTACAGCCCGTCAGGGCCGACCGGTCACGGCACGACGGTGTATATACAATTTCTGCTGACTGCCAGCCCGCCATTTCAACGCGTCGCCTGGCGCCCCACACGCGACCGGGCCTGGTCTGTCATCATCGAGCAAATCCGGAATGCCAGTCGCTTGAAGGCGCTGAATGAATAAACCCGGGTAGCAGGTCGTGTTAGCGCCGCTGTATCTCTGGCGGCTTTCTCTACCGTTTTTCCAGCAAGGGTGTCATTGACGCCCAGTCTCGCCGCAATGGTCTCTTTGGCGAGGAAGGGGGCTGGTCTGACCGCACTCGCGTCCCCGACAGCACCGCCAGCCGGGCAGAGTGGCTGTCCGTACCGGCCCCCTCCAGGTCATCCGCGACATGCGGCCCTGGGCGTACAGGTCCATTACCCGGCCGTACTTTCTCCATCTTCTTTTTCACCGGCAACGCGCTGTCTTGCGTTGGCTCCGCGAACGTTTTTTCACCGCCAATGGAGGAAGCTTCTGGCCCCTGTGTTCTTGTCTTCCGTGTTTTCTCAAACCTGGGCGCTCCTTGGTCGAGGATCTGCTGGAGTAAACGGCTCTCCCTGTTCACCTGTTGTTGCGGATCTGTTATCGATGGCCTCCTGCCCTCTCGCTCTACGACCGCTCTCCCTGCTGCACTGGTCGAATTCTGCTCATCTCGCATTCTGATATCTTCGCTCAACTGATACAGTTTCGACTGCAACCGGTTCCTGGGACCATAGGTGACGCCTGACGGCTCCCCTGTACTGGCTGACCAATCTTCAGCTGAGAGGGACGGTCTTTTGAGCGATGGAGACATCTCATTCAGCCTCGTGTTTTTCTCTTTCAGGTTCAGGCCCGTCCTTGCCGTGACCGGAGGCCCTGGCATTCTTTCTGCCAACCGCTGCGGGCGTGGACCACACTCCCTGCTGCCCAGTCTTTGCGGCTCGGACAGCGACTCTCTCGTCCCCGCTTTAGCTACGATTGCGCTCCTCGTCTGGCTTGCCGCATCCTCCCTGTCTCGCATTCTGATATCTTCGCTCAACTGATACAGTTTCGACTGCAACCGGTTCCTGGGACCATAGGTGACGCCTGACGGCTCCCCCGCATCAGCTGATAACGCCGCCATTGAGGGAAGCTGCGTTAATGGGGAAGATTTTCCCAGGCTCAGATTCTGCTCTTGCTGCCCTGTACCCGGCGTTGCCGCAAGGAGGCTGGGCATTCCTTGCTCTTGAGCCTTGAGACGCCGGGATTGACCGTCACTCTCCATCCAGCGCATGGCTTCCATAACAAGACGGGGCGACTTCAATCCCCCCACAAGTGGCGGAGGGGGCAGCAGCTTCTGCTCTTGCTGCCCTGTGCCCGGCGTTGCCGAAAGGGGACTGGGCATTCCTTGCTCTTGAGCCTTGTGACGCCGGGATTGACCGTCACTCGCCATCAGGCGCATGGCTTCCATAACAAGACGGGGCGACTTCAATTCCTCCGCAGGTGGCCGGGGGGGCAGCAGCACGCCTGAATGAGAAGATGTACCCCTGTGCGATTTTTTCGCGTATTCACTCGCCCTGTCACGATTTTCACGCTCAATCGAAGCCTGCCCATCGCCTTGGCTACCCCATTTGGGCCGCTGTTGTGGAGGCTGCAGCACCGGCAACCTGTGCAGCTCCGGGCCGCGCGTACCCGCTTGCTGCAGACTCGGGCCTGCAGACTCACCAGCCTTGCGGGCGACAGTGTGCATCAACGCGCTATCAACTCTCGGCCCCGGTGAAATCTGAATGTCACGCCACAATCTCCATTCATGCCAGTCGCCCTTGTTCGCAACGGCACTCACTGCGTTCACCAGATCCAGCTTGTGACGCGCAGCCAAACTCCCTGTCGCCGGAGCGCAGCGCAGATTCCTCACATTCGCGAAGAACGCAGGCCTTAGTCTCATCAATTTCATACAACCTCAACGAATAGCACAGCAGCGCAAGCGCGCGGCAGTACGCAAACAGGAGAGCATGGTCATTTAAATTACAGCCCTCGTGCCACTATATGCTTCAGAATATAAGGACCCAAAAGTGTAGAGCTCCTGACTTCCAAAGAACTGATCCTGGTGCGCAGCTTCAGGAGTAGTCAGACGACATATTGAGAAAATCGGAACAAGACGCAATCCTGTCAGAGTGCTTGAATCCCCTGGGGCGCCCTGCCGGAAGTCACGGCAATCGCGAAAGACCACAAGCACGGCCGGGAGATACAAGCTGTTGCCCAGTGTCGTGCAAGGCATCAATTTCGGGGCTGTGTCCGAGTCGTGAGTGATGCTGATCAAGAAGTCGCCCGATAATGCTCTCAACCACCAGGTTTTATTACATCTCCCAGTGCGAGTACTCAGATCGTGGAATGCCTTATTCAAAGATCATCAGTCAGGAGCTGAGCGCGAACCAAGTGTTACAGCTACAGGGAGTGCAATGGGGAAAGAGGATTCATGACGAAAAGGGGATCTGCTTTTTAGCACACCCCCTCGGTATTGCTCTTTTTTATCTGGTGCCGGCACGAGGAATCGAACCCCGGACCCACTGATTACAAGTCAGTTGCTCTACCAACTGAGCTATGCCGGCACTGGTGACCATCTTATGGATCCTGCTTCTTTTGTCAACACTATTTTTGTTTTTATACGTAAATTCTTGCAGCCCAGACCTGCATCAACAACTATTGGCTATTAAAAATTTTACCGGAACACAAACTCACGACCTTCATCGTGCATCACAAACAGCAAACCCATTCCATGTCAGCGTTGGCCAAGTGGCGGCTTGGCAGAAAAGTGCGAACAGGCCATTCTCCGGGATGGCGAACAAGCTGTGAGGCCGGTTTGATCTGTGGCTGCCGGTTGTTTTTTTTGCTATTTTTCCGCGCGGCGGGCGTGACACGGTGATATTCCCCCGGCCGTAACACGCAGCGGGATTCGTTCCGCGTAAGTCGGGGTGCTATGTGGGGTTGCCGGTTTATCCGGACTGGGGGGCCCCACCGCCCGCCGCCCGCTCGGGTTCTTGCATGGCCTTCGTCCTCATGGCTTTTTCCCCTGTCTTGCTACTTCCTTGCCAGGCCGCGCCTGGCAGCATGGATAGACTGCTGGAGCCTGCATGGATAGCATCACCATACTCCATGCTGGCCTGAATATTCCGATAGTTCGCACCACTACCTCTGGGGAATGACGGCACTGCTTTCTTCAGGTAGCCCTGCTGTTTCCCCGGTCGAGACTATTGCGCCAATAAAAGCCCTGTGCTGCGGCAGTAATGGTCGGACAAGTTATTGCCTTTTTCCTCTTGCAGCAAGACGGATTCCGGCACTTTGCATTCCGGGCTGGGTGCACTCCTGGTGGGCGCTTTACTGCTGTGCATGTTTTTTCGCTCAGTACTCTTGTTGCAATGATTTTCCTCAGCGAAAAAACTACCGACCTCTTCCACAGCGGATACTCCGCAGATCCATTATCGTCAGGTTTGATATGCACAAAGTGGCTCCCCTCCTGGCAAGCACCGCTCTGATTGGCTATGTGGGTAACTGTGCTGCTGTATCCAGAGCAGATGTCCCTGAAAAATAAAAGATTCTACTCAAGGGTGGGAAAACGTCTGAGGAGACAGGCGTCTAATATCGTCTTGTCACGGATTCGACGCAGGAGTGGTGACAGCTGACATGGCGAACAGTTTCTGGAGCTGGATTGCAGCACAGAGGCTTGAAATTCTGCTCCAAAATGCGCCACCTACCGAACGTGAAAGGAGGCTTCAAAGGAGCCATAGAATTCAATATCCGTGGACGGAAAAGAGAACTTGATGCGCGGCGGCGCTTCCCTGGCGCGCCGGTTACTCACTACGCATTCCTGGAATGCTGCTTCTGTAGCCGAGCTGGTCACGTCCCCAGAACACACAGAGGGCGAATCCGGTTCTCGTGTCGTGAGTTACGACGCAAAGGCCCGACTTCATCCCAGAAATTCCTGACGCCATCCTGACGCAGCAGGCGCCTGACGTGACAAAACAGTCGCTCCAGCAGTTATATGACGCCTGTCCCTGAAGCTCCTGTTCCTGCGGAGCCTTGGGGCACAAAAGGCGTCTGAGCCCGCAAACACTATTCAGAACTTTTTGAATACCCGCGCTGAAGAAAGTTCCAGACCCTCCCTGCCCATGAACGTGCCCCTTGCGTGATGAGCACGCAGGCCGCACTATTCTCGCCCAGGGAGGCACCCAGGCGTGGCAAGCCCCTTTAATACCGCTCTCTGTCTGCACATTTTTCCTTGTCTGTAACAGAGGGAAATTCAGGTCCTTTTTTTGATGTACCGGAGGCTACTGTGTTCGCAAGCTACCACGATATTGCCACCTACGACCCTGACCTTCATTCTGCCATGGCGGCAGAGGCTCAGCGTCAGGAGGAGCACGTTGAACTGATTGCTTCGGAAAATTACGCCAGTCCCCGGGTAATGGAAGCCCAAGGCAGTGTTTTAACCAACAAGTATGCCGAGGGCTATCCGGGCAGGCGGTACTACGGGGGCTGCGCCCATGTCGACAAGGTGGAGGAACTGGCAAAAGAGCGAGCCTGTCGTCTTTTTGATGCCTGCTATGCCAACGTACAACCTCATTCCGGCTCTCAGGCCAATGCCGCCGTACTGATGGCACTGTGCAAACCCGGCGACACTGTATTGGGCATGCGTCTGGCGCATGGCGGTCACCTGACACACGGAGCCAACGTCAGCTTTTCCGGTCGCATCTACAACGCCGTACAGTACGGACTCAGCCCGGATACAGGTGAAATCGATTATGAAGAGGTTGAAACCCTGGCCCACCAACATCAGCCTCGTGTCATTATTGCCGGGTTTTCCGCTTATTCCCGCAAGGTTGACTGGGCCCGTTTTCGCCAGATTGCCGACGAGGTCGGTGCCCGCCTGCTCGTTGATATGGCTCATGTTGCAGGCTTGATAGCGGCAGGCGTTTATCCCAGTCCGCTGCCTTTTGCCCACGTGTGCACAACCACAACCCACAAGACACTGGCAGGTCCCAGAGGTGGCTTGATCCTGTCTGGCGAAAATGACCCCGCCTTGCACAAGAGCCTCGATTTTGCAGTCTTTCCTGAAAGTCAGGGGGGGCCCTTGTGTCACGTGATAGCAGCTAAAGCCGTGTGCTTCCTCGAAGCCATGGAAGACAGTTATCGTGCATACCAGGAACAGGTTCTCAATAACGCACGTGCACTGGCTGACACCCTGGCACAGCGCGGCCTTACCATCGTCTCCGGTGGAACAGATAACCACTTGCTGCTGGTTGACCTGACCGGAAAAGAGTTCTCCGGCGCCGATGCGGAACAAGCACTGGGCAAAGCCAATATCACGGTCAACAAGAACACAGTCCCCAATGACCCTCGTTCTCCTTTTGTGACCAGCGGGCTGCGTTTGGGCTCTCCAGCCATAACACGCCGGGGATTCACGGAAAAAGACTGTGTGGCTCTGGGCGGCTGGATCGCTGACATACTCGACAGCATAGGAACTGACCAACATGGCCAGGTGGTGACAGATACTCAGGACAAGGTCGTTCACTTATGCAGGCAGCTCCCTGTTTACAAGCCCGCTTCGGCCAGGAGTCAGGATCCGTCAGGCGACTCTGCCTGACTGCGGGACAAGCAGTCTTGATCCCAGTACGGAGCTGCTGTACCCAAAGGCAACGAAGAGATGCCCTGTACCTGCCTGTTTTTGGCAGGCGGTATAGAGCTCTCAGCGCCTCCTGCGCCAGATAAACGACATATAACTTGAAGACGCGGATTTGCGACGATTGACGCACGACAAAAGTTTAATGATAAAGCCTGGATATGAACATCGGGCCAACAGAGAACGAACGCCTCGCATTATCCTGCCGGCCAGAAGTCGACAGGGAGAGAAGAAACCCAATGTTGGCAGCCATGCAACACGCGGGATGCAGCCTTCGAGAGCCCTCGTGACAGAAGGCTATTCGATGACCGGCCCCTCCGTACAATTAGACGTTTGTCGTTTTATCCTTTTATATTTAATTCTTACGCATTGTGTCGTTATTAATAGAACAACCAGAAACCTTGAATCAGTATAAAGACGGCTTCCAGCCGGACTGATTCTCACCACCAGCGCTCCGCCCGGACCAGCTTCTGGTGTCTACACCAGCCACCGTCCTCCTCCGACCGCCTGCTCTGTCGAGGAGGACTTGACGCAGGGCACAAACATACCTTGAACTTGTCGGTTGAATGCCTCGGTAATGGGGCCACAACGAAAAGGAGTCAACCTCTTGAAAGTCATGATAATAGGTTCCGGCAGCCGGGAGCATGCCCTGGCATGGAAGGTACGCCAGTCACCTCTGGTGCAGGAGGTATTTGTCGCACCAGGCAATGGCGGTACGGCACAGGAAGAAGGCATTTCCAATATCGCCATAGACGCCAAAGATACTGATGCTCTTGTGTCCTTTGCTCAAGACAGTCGTATCGACCTCACGCTCGTAGGGCCCGAGGATCCTCTGGTGCAGGGTCTTGTAGACCGTTTCAGAGCAAGAGGCCTGACTGTCTTTGGCCCCAGCCAACAAGCAGCACAGCTGGAAGGATCCAAGAACTTTGCCAAGGCATTCATGAAACGCCATGGTATTCCAACGGCGGAGTACGCCAGCTTTACCCAGCTGGATTCCGCAGAAAGCTGGATTCGCGAAAAAGGAACTCCACTGGTTATCAAAGCCGATGGCCTTGCCGCAGGGAAAGGCGTTGTTATCGCCAGAACAGAAGATGAGGCCCTGGGGGCTGTCCGGGATATGCTGGCGGGCGATGTGTTTGGAAAGGCTGGAAGCCGCGTCATTATCGAGGAGTTTCTTGAAGGGAAAGAAGTCAGTTTTATTGTAATGACTGACGGCAAAGAGGTACTGCCGCTGGCCAGCAGCCAGGACCACAAAGCGCGCTATGATGGTGGTCAAGGACCCAATACAGGCGGCATGGGAGCCTGCTCGCCAGCATCAGCTTTGACGCCCTCTTTACATGAACACATTATGCAGCAGATCATTCTGCCTACTGTGCGCGGCATGGAGGCGGAAGGGCATGCCTACTCTGGTTTTCTTTATGTCGGGCTGATGATCGACTCTGACAGTGTTCCTCACGTACTGGAATACAACTGTCGTCTTGGTGATCCAGAAACCCAACCTATTCTCGTACGCCTGGAGTCTGATATTTTCGAGCTTTGTCTTGCAGGCGCCACAGGAAAACTGGGCGGTCATGAGTGCCAATGGGATCCACGTCCTGCCGTGGGTGTTGTGATGGCAGCCGAGGGCTATCCCGGTGCCGTCAAGCGGGGAGACCCCATCACGGGCCTGGATGCAGTCGAAGACGCAAAAGTATTCCTGGGCGGAACGACCTTGCGTGATGATCAACTGGTGACGAACGGTGGTCGGGTGCTGTGTGTCACTGCATCAGGAGACAGCCTTCAGCACGCCAGGGAAAAGGCTTACAAGGCCGTTGGCAAAATTCACTGGAAAGGCTGCTGCTTTCGATCGGATATAGGGGCTGCCAACCAGCAAGATAATTGACGACTGCGACAGAGCAAAAAAAACAAAACAGTGGAAGTGCATCCTCTGTCGTGAGCAGGATGATCTGTCCGGTGGGCGCTATAGCCCTCTCTACGCCCGGGAGGCTGGCCAGGTATAGCGCCCCTCCCGGCACGAGAGAGTAGGCAAGGAAGATAAAAGCATGGCCTGACGAAAAAACCGGCCCTGCCCCAACGAACAAAAACGCACCTCAAGCCACTGCGCTCCGTCCTGTGCCGCAGGGCTATCTGTCCCCGGACAAACTCCAGGGCCCATAGATTGAACTCTATCGATACAGATGGCGGGTTCAACCTCACTTCCTGCACACCTTTGCCAAAGACTCCTGGCGTACGATGGGAGCAGATTCCCTGGCTGAGGCCATTTACCTGTGAATGAAGAGGGCTGCATTTTACGCCTGCTCTCCTGAACTACCGCTCCTCTCACCTGCACAGACTTTTGACATCCTCCCCGCCCTGAAGGACGGGGCTTGCCGCGCACTGGGTCAGGATGCAATGATCCAGTAGTCTGGATCCGAAAATGCCCTGAATCACGCCAAGTGCTGAGCTATACGCCCGTCGTGCAAGCGAAGAACTACTCCGACTCCTCCTGCCGAACCATTTGCAAAACCTTCTGCATCATGAGAGACGAGAATCGACAGTTGCCAGCCACCTGGAGAATTCAAGATCCATGTGCACACACACCAGACGAGCACTGACAAATATTTTTTGTCGCATTTTGTCGCAGGAGAGGAACCGCACCCAAGTCGTCTGGAGCTCACACGATGACTGACGGAAAATGATTGACAGGGTACGCCCTGAACCGGTCCTGGATCAGCGAAAGCACGCCAAAGAAAAATCCGTGACTGGATATTCCTTTCTTTTGTCCGGATCGTTTTACGCCCACTCTGGCCGCTTCTGACCGAAAAGGCTGGTCAGCAAAAAGGACAACCTGCAGGTGTGTGAATTTCCTGAAGAAGCAAGCGCAACAGAACGGCCCGGCCTGTAAGCTGGGTAACAAAAGAAGGTGTGGAGGAAACAAGAAATCTGGTGGAGCCTGGCGGGATCGAACCGCCGACCTCAACACTGCCAGTGTTGCGCTCTCCCATCTGAGCTAAGGCCCCGCTGCACTGCGAATATCCAAGCCACCGCCTCTGTGCTACAAAGTCCGGCTGCGTCTGAATAAATCCCCATCGCGCCGACGCATTCTAAAAATACGCCGACCTTCTGTCAAGCCCTACCTCTTCCTGTCAGGCGGTATGGCTTTATCCTGAATACACAACCTGCTCTGCTTCTCCCCAACAGCATCACCACCCTTCATGAGAACAACCCCATTTCAGGGAGTGAAGCTCACTGCACCCATTTTCTCCAGAGATACAGGTTCAAACACGGCTGTAAATTCATCCGGGGACAGCTTCCCCCCTCCCTGGCCGCCCGTGCGAACATGGTACAATGGTCGCCCTTCTTCCGTTCCTGAAAAGCTACATGCTATGGCTGACACTGCCTCACCACCCGTTCCGCCCACCGCAGTGCCGGATCACCTGGTCCGCTTTGGTGGAATAGCTCGTCTGTATGGCGGCCTGGCACTGGAGCGCCTGCGTCACGCCCATGTCTGCATTATTGGTATAGGCGGTGTGGGCTCCTGGGCGGCCGAAGCCTTGGCGCGCACTGGCATAGGACATATCACGCTGATTGATATGGACGACATTTGCAAAACAAACATCAACCGCCAGCTTCATGCCCTGGAGCACAACACAGGACAATCCAAGGTCACTGTCATGGCAGCTCGCCTGCGTGCGATCAATCCGGCCATACAGGTAAACGAAGTAGAAGACTTTATCACTCCCGACAACCCGGTCGAGCATCTGACGTCCAGATTTGACTATGTTTTTGATGCTATTGACAGCTTTCGCGTCAAAGCCGCCATCATCGCCCATTGTCGCTACCACAAAATACCCGTGATCACCGCAGGAGCTGCCGGCGGACTGATTGATCCACTGTGCATAACAGTGGCAGATCTGACAAGAACCATCCAGGATCCCCTTGCCAAAAAAACGCGGGACTTCCTGCGCTACCGTTACCGGTTTCCGAGCAACAGAAAGCGCCGCTTTGCCGTCACCTGTGTCTTTTCTACAGAAATGATCCGTTACCCACAGCCCGACGGGACCTTGGCGACAACCAAGCCTGAAAAGGTCTCAGGCATGAGCTGCGATAGTGGACTGGGTACCAGCACCATGGTCACCGCCAGTTTCGGTTTTGTAGCCGCCTCCCGGATAGTACAGGCTCTGCTGAAAGACCATCGTTGTCGGCCTCCGCAATAGCGAAACCTGTTCCAGGACCGCTTCCCGCCAGCCCGAAAAACAGACGAGTGCAGGCTATGCTTTCAGCGACAATGGACATCCGATTTTGGCATCTTTGCAAAAGTGTTGAACAAAGAATTGCGCAACACTGCTGTGAAGCTGTTAATACAGTCGAACAGAAAATCATGCCACCCCACAATGCCCCTTGTCTCGGCTGACCCAGTGCGCGGCAAGCCCCGTCCTTCAGGGCGGGGAGGGTGTCAATGTATGAGTTTGCGGCCCCCAGCACAGCATCCGACCGGCTCCTTTTCTCGCGGGAATTCTCCTGAACATCACTGACGCAAGCCTTTCTTGTCGCAGGAAAAGAGCTGCACCCGGCGTCTCTGACCCAATGCTTTATCAACTTGTGTTTTTCCTGAACAGGAAGTAATACACGACAACTACGGCAAAATCCACGCAGGCCCCAGAGCGGTTGCAGCTCGAAAGATGGCAAGGAACCACCTCACCGAATACGTAACCCCTCGCATCTGGCCTGGGGGGGAATGACGCAGGGTGTCTTGATTATCTCCAGACAATCACCACATAATCAGGTCTTGTTGGCCTGCAGTCTGTGCCCCCAGTTGGCTTCTGGGCAAACTGAGACAGCTCAGGAAAAAAATTGATCCACACCGGATGTCGTCGAGTCCAGTGTGCAAGGGAATGAGGAGCAGTCATGCAGGATGCAGTGACGCTGACGTCGGTTCCACCGTCGCATCAGACTACCTATGTTCTGGACAGCAACGTCCTGATTCACGACCCCAATGCCATCCTGAACTTCAAGGAGCATAAGGTTGTTATTCCCATCATTGTTCTCGAAGAGCTGGACAAGCTGAAAAATGGAAAGCAGATCATAGCAGCCGATTGTCGTCAGGCAATCCGACTGATAGACAGCATTGTGGGCAAGGCCTCCCCCGAAGAAATCGAGCAGGGCGTCCCCATCCACAGAAGTGACAAGGGCTCAACCGAGGGATCGCTCTCGATACAAATGAACAACTCACCGCCCTCTGTTGTCATGTTACCCACTGAGCTGAACGACAACAGAATTATCAACGATGTGTGCCACCTGAAGCACCAGAACCCCGATCGGAGTTTTGTGCTGGTCACCAAAGACATCAACATGCGTCTCAAGGCACGTGGCTGCGGCTTGATGGCAGAAGACTATCACAGCGATCAGCAGATAGCGGATGTCAAATACCTGCCCAGAGGAGTCAGGGAAATCGAGGGTTGCCTGTGGGACAGAATCCACCAGGTCGAAACACTGCAGCACAACGGACGCACCCTGCACAAACTTCCCAAGCTGGAAGCCTTTGGCAACCCGGCCGTCAATGAGTTTATCACCGACCAGCAGGACTTCGTTGGCAAAGTCGTGCCATACCAACCAGGCGACGACCAGGACAGTACGCTCGTTCTGCAACATCTGGACCGCAATGCACTGCTCAACCGCAAGGCCTGGGGCTTGCAGCCGCTGGACATCTACCAGGCAATGGCCCTGCATTTGCTGCTGGATCCCGACATTCAGCTCGTGAATCTGACAGGTCCTGCCGGTTCCGGAAAAACCATTCTCGCTCTGGCTGCCGCTATAGAGATGACCGTCACAGACCACCAATTCAGACGCATCATCGTTACCCGCAGCACCAGGGGACTCGATGAAGACATAGGCTTCCTGCCGGGCACAGAGGCAGAAAAAATGGAGCCCTGGCTGGGTGCAATTACAGATAATCTGGAAGCGCTACACAGTGATGACGAAAGCAGCCGCAGCAGCGTGGAGTACATACTTGATCGTGTGCCCATTCACTTCAAGTCCCTCAATTACATCAGGGGGCGCAGCTTTCAGAACAGTCTCATTATCATTGATGAGTGCCAGAATCTGACACCACACCAAATGAAGACCATCATCACCCGGGCCGGCTCCGGCAGCAAGGTGATCTGTCTGGGAAACCTGGCCCAGATTGATACGCCTTATCTGAATCCGGTCAGCTCGGGACTCACCTACCTGACCCAGCGTTTTCGTCACTTCGAGCACGGCGGCATGATCCACCTCAACGGCGTCCCCCGCTCAGAATTGGCCGCTTTCGCCGAGACCAACCTCTAGGACCTTCTGGGATCCTCCTCCACCCGCGTTGGCGTGGAGGAGCCAGAAACATTTGTCCCCGTCCCGGACAGCAAGCCTCACGCCAGCCAGATCAGCTGACGCGGGCAATCACCTCCTCTGCAGGCCCGCGGTAGGTGTCCATATTGTCAAAGTTCATGTAGCGGTAAATATCCGCAGACATGCTGTCGATTTTACTGGCATAACGCCGGTACTCCTCCAGAGTCGGAATCCGTCCCAGAAGAGCGCCAACCGCAGCCAGTTCCGCAGAGCACAGATACACATTGGCACCATCACCCAACCGGTTCGGGAAGTTGCGTGTAGACGTGGACAGCACCGTCGCTCCAGGCTCGACACGAGCCTGATTCCCCATGCAGAGAGAACAGCCAGGAATTTCAGTACGCACACCTGCGCGGTCGTAGATAACGTAATACCCCTCCTGGGTCAGCTGATCCTTGTCCATTCTGGTCGGAGGACTCATCCAGAAGCGCGTTTTCAAGGGCTCCCGATTCTGATCCAGCAGCTTTCCAGCCGCACGAAAATGTCCAATGTTGGTCATGCAGGAGCCCAGAAAAACTTCATCCACCTTGTCACCGGCAACATCAGACAGCAGCCGGGCATCATCCGGATCATTCGGCGCACAGAGCACTGGCTCATGGATATCTGCCAGATCAATTTCTATAACAGCTGCATACTCAGCATCGGGATCCGCACGCATCAGGGAAGGGTCGGCAAGCCAGTCTTCCATTTTCCGGGCACGACGCTCCAACGTCCGCGGATCACCATATTTTTCACTGATCATCCAGCGCAGCATGGTAATGTTGGAACGCAAGTATTCAGATACAGATTCTTCGGACAGGGTGATGGTACAGCCTGCGGCTGAACGCTCGGCCGAGGCATCAGAAAGCTCAAATGCCTGTTCTACCGTCAAGGATTCCAGGCCTTCAATTTCCAGTACCCGACCAGAAAAAATGTTTTTCTTGCCGGCCTTTTCCACAGTCAGCAAGCCCTGGCGTATAGCATAGAGCGGGATGGCATGAACCAGATCCCTCAGTGTAATGCCAGGTCGCATCTCACCTCGAAAGCACACCTTCACCGACTCTGGCATATCCAGAGGCATCACCCCGGTCGCAGCGGCAAACGCCACCAGCCCGGATCCCGCCGGAAACGATATTCCCATAGGAAAGCGCGTGTGGGAGTCGGCACCTGTGCCCACCGTATCCGGCAGCAGCATACGGTTCATCCAGCTGTGGATAATGCCATCGCCAGGACGCAGCGCCACACCACCCCGGTTCATAATAAAAGACGGCAGGCTATGCTGCATTTCAATGTCGACCGGCTTGGGATAGGCCGCTGTATGACAAAAAGATTGCATCACCAGGTCAGTTGAAAAACCAAGACACGCCAAGTCCTTGAGTTCATCCCGCGTCATGGGTCCCGTGGTATCCTGGGAACCAACAGTCGTCATACGCGGCTCACAGTACTGCCCGGGGCGCACACCTTCTACGCCACAAGCCCGTCCCACCATTTTCTGGGCCAGGGTGTATCCCTTGCCACTCGCACCAGGTTCGACCGGACAACGGAACACCTTTGATGGCCCCAGACCCAGCGAGTCCCGCGCCTTTTCAGTCAAGCCGCGTCCTATGATCAGATTGATCCGCCCACCGGCTCGCACCTCGTCGAGAATCACTTCAGACTTGTAGCTGAACTGAGAAAGTGTCTCGCCAGCCTCATCAAGGACGAGTCCTTCATAAGGCCGAATCTCAATGACATCGCCCATGTTCAACTTTTCAACCGGCGCCTCAAAAACCAGAACACCAGCATCTTCCATGGTGTTGAAGAAAATAGGCGCGATCTTGCCCCCTATACACACCCCTTTGCACCTTTTGTTGGGCACACCAGGAATATCCTCACCAAAAAACCAGAGAACCGAGTTGGTGGCCGATTTGCGTGACGATCCTGTACCCACAACATCGCCCACAAAGGCAACCGGCAGCCCCCGCGCCTTGATGGCTTCAATCTGACGCATGGGACCCGTGACACCCGGCTCGTCCGGGGTCAATCCTTCGCGCGGCATTTTGTAGGCAGCACGAGCGTGCAAGGGAATGTCAGGACGGGACCAGGCATCAGGCGCGGGGGAAAGGTCATCAGTATTTGTTTCGCCTGAAACCTTGAAGACAACCATCCGGATACTCTTGGGAACCGCAGGCTGGCGGGTGAACCACTCGGCATCAGCCCAGGACTGCAGAACAGACTGCGCATGTGGATTCTTGCCCTCACGCGCCTTCTCCTCCACATCATGGAACGCCTCAAACATCAACAGCGTGTGCTTGAGTTGCGTTGCAGCCAGGGGCCCCATCTCCTCGTCATCCAGCAAGGACACCAGAGGGGCAACATTGTAACCACCCAGCATCCCGCCCAGCAGGATCACTGCTTTTTCCCGGTCAATCAGAGGAGATTGAGTCTCACCTGCCACTATGGCGGACAGAAATGCAGCCTTGACGCAGGCGGCTTCATCCACGCCAGGTGGCACACGATCAGTGAGCAAATCGAGCAAAAAGTCTTCTTCCCCGGCCGGTGGCTCTTTCAGCAATTCCACCAGCCCCGTTACCTGCTCTGCTGTGAGAGGCTTGGGGGGGATACCTTGCGCTGTGCGCTCCTCGATCTGCCTGCGATAGGCTTCCAGCATTGTTGTTCACCCTCGTCTAACGGTTGGACAAAGCACCGGGCACCCAGTGCCGCACCTGCAAGCCAGCCCGGAGAGAGGCAACAGGCCTCAACCGAAGCAGCAACACCCGCCCCAGCTCACACCAACACGGGTCGCAGGAGTATAACCGAACAGACGGCAACCCGTTAACCCAATGCAGGGGTCAAGATACACTGCACAGCTGGAGTGCACCTGCCGAGCTGATATGATGGGCCAGGTGCTGCCGCATCCCTGGCATTTACGTAGAGACCATCCATGACACGACAAGCCCACCTTCGTTCCACCGGAAAGGCTTTTCCTGAACTTTCTCAGTTCCTTTTGTGCCCGACGCCGCCAGCCTGGCTGGAGCAGGCACCACGTCAGCTTGATATTCTGCTGATTGACCACGCTCACTGTGAGAAAAAGGCCGCCGCTACCGCCTTCCAGTTGATGTTCCGTTATACCGATAACCTGGCACTGCAAAACAGCATGTCACGCCTCGCCAGGGAGGAGTTGCGTCACTACGAACAAGTGTTAGCCATAATGAAACGCCGGGGCATCAGCTATGGACCCCTGGCAGCCTCAGGCTATGCGAGCCAGATGCGCGCACACATACGCACCAGAGAGCCTGAGCGACTGATTGACAGCCTGATCGTCGGCGCTTTTATCGAAGCGCGCAGCTGTGAAAGGTTTGGTGCCATGGCACCTTTACTGGACAAAGAGCTCAATGCCTTCTACACCGGTCTGCGGGCCTCTGAAGCTCGCCACTTTCAGGTCTATCTGCAGTTGGCCCAGGCAGCCGCCGATGGCGAATCCCTGGACGACCGGATAGCCCTGTTTGCGGAAGCCGATCGCTGTGCAGTCACCACACCGGACGCCAAATTCCGCTTCCACTCAGGGGCCAGCGTCTGATTACGGACAGAAGGCGCCACAGCCAGAGCCAGCCCAACACCACTCGCCCCCGCAGCAGACTGCGCACCTGCCGAGGCGTAGCACAACAGCTGAAAATGCACTGTTACACCGGGCAGGGCTGTTGTTTACTCTCACCTCCCAAGGGGAGCAACGTCTCGGTGAAACGATTTTCCGGGAAGGACCGGGGGCACCAAAGCGTAGTGGAAGCCCAGCTTCTGGTCTCCGTCATCGCCGTTTGGTGTTCGGCCTTGCTCAGATCAATGCTCAGCAAAATTTTTTCCAACAAATAGCCAGAGAAGACAGTCATGAAGGGGTGATGGATCAGCTTGTGCCGGCGCTGGTGGTGAACCAACAGAAAAGACAGCAAGAAACGTCGCCCCAAGCCCAACTCCAGAAAAATCCGGGAGCCGTCTCTTTCAGCCCGGCAACAGCGCATCACTCGGCTGTGTCAATGTGTTTTTCGCCGGGCTCGCGAATAGTGCTGCAGACACCAGTGCTGGCGACAGGGTTATTGTGACCGGCGAATTCATAGCCTGTTGATGAAGCGCTCAGCGGGGGGCGGGTACAAAAAAGGCTCTGCGGTAAAGCAGAGCCAGAGGACTTGGCTACCCCCTCCTTTCGCCGGGGAGAGGGAATAGGTCCTGAATGAAAAAACAGGACTGTCCCTTGCAACAGATGACTCCCTGCGCCTCACGAGGCTACCGGGAAACAGCGCAGGACTGCCCTGCCGAGAGACACATCAATACTCCGGCGGACGAAAAGACGAGCCGTTGCCCATGTGCTCATCCCGACTATCAAAATAATCGTCTATTCCCTGGCGAATAGTGCGCGCCTGTTGGTGTTTGCATTTGTTCTGACGGGACTTTCTACAGCGATTCTGCAACGACTCTGACAAAACGCAATCCAGGAACGGATCGTCAGAATGATCATAACCATCGAAAGTTTTGTCTTGGGACATAGCGTGAGATCCTTCTACTGCTTACCTCACAATCCACTCTAGAAAACGATGGCCAATGAAAGCCAGCAACTGTGTCAGCCCACTGAAAAGCTGTCCGGCCGGAAGCTGACAAAGAGCATAAAGTGCAAGCCATGTCAGTATTCCGCCACTCATTATGTACAGAGCTCTGGCTGGCCTGCGCAGCAGGAGGGTTCGGTCAGGCATGGAGCCGTCCACAGGCTTGCGAACAGTTTCGAGGCTTGAAATTGATTTCCAGAAAAAGCTGACTGCATCAGGCTGTATCGACACTGCGGAAATAGCCGGAGATGCCCTTCGAGCACCAGTCTTTGCCAACACAGACTACATATTCAGCACAACGACAGTGCCGCTTGCCAAACTCTCCCGGCAAATCAGGCTCCAAAGCGCGCCGGCACAGATCAGGCTCACCAAACCGTCCCAACGATTCTGTTACCCCTTGCGGATTGCTTTGGCGGAGGTCCTGCACGCAAGACAGCCGGTGGTCTGGAAGTTGTGCAAGTAAAATGAAGAGCTATGGCCGAAAGGAGCCACAGGATAAAAACCCGGAATCGCATTGATGGCATACCCGGATAGAGCTCTGCCTTCCTGGTGGAACGACGGTTTTCCCAATGGGCAGCACAGCAAAAAACAAAGGTCGCACCCGTCAACCAGCCATTCCTGCTTTTATGCCTACTCTGCCGCTGGAGTTGCCGTGAACGGTATTCGCTCCCTTTGTCGACAGGGGATGTGGCCGCTTATAACCAGCTGTCGAACGAAACAAATTCAGATTTTGCGAAAGCTGTTAACAAAAGCATACAGGCGCACTTATAACCTCTTGCGCGCAAGGAATTTTCTCAGGATTCATTCGAGGAGTATGGCGACACGATCAGCGCCATTTATGTGCTTTTCATTGAATTTTGCACTTGGAAGATGCCAGGATGTTTCCCTGACTCCCTATCCTGTAAAGGATATCGCACTATCGCGAATGCGATGCCTGGCGATCTATGGCGGCTAAAGTGCGGGAATCGCCGACAGCTCGCACCGACTTGCCACCCTGAATCCGTAAGGGACTGCTCTCCCCACAGCACTGCCAAGCCCTGCTCATTTCCTTATTTATCCATGGAAACGAACAAGGCTCACAGCACCGGCGAGGATGCAGAAACAAAGTGAGAAGCTCCGGACCTTTGTCACACAAAGATCCAGAGGCACCGGGAGACTATGAAACACCACCCTGGCTGAGAGCCTCAGACAAGGCTGCCTCGACCTCAGACGCAGAGACAGCAGCCGTTTGCGCCTGATCACGCCTCCGGCGCTGTTCGTGATAGGCAAGGCCCGTACCAGCTGGAACCAGACGCCCCACTACAACGTTCTCCTTGAGACCTCGCAGGTTATCCGAACGGCCGGTGACAGCCGCCTCCGTCAACACGCGGGTCGTCTCCTGGAAGGAAGCTGCCGAGATAAAGGAGTCTGTCGCCAGGGAAGCCTTCGTTATACCGAGAAGAATGCGCTCATAGTGAGCGGCAATACGATCATTTCCAGTCAGTGTTTCGTTGACTTCCACCACTTTGGTGTACTCGACCTGCTCACCGCGGATCAACTCACTGTCTCCAGGCTCAGTGACTTCCACCTTGCGCAACATCTGGCGCAAAATGACTTCAATGTGCTTGT
The DNA here is from genome assembly GCA_002238585.1 of Kistimonas sp. bin40. Taxonomy (GTDB): domain Bacteria; phylum Pseudomonadota; class Gammaproteobacteria; order Pseudomonadales; family Endozoicomonadaceae; genus Sansalvadorimonas. The sequence goes on from MPMQ01000005.1 coordinate 22,812, forward strand.
CGTTGATCTTCACACCTTGCAGTCGGTAAACCTCCTGAATCTCATTCGTAATATACTTGGCCAGCTCGGAGACACCCAGCAGCCGCAGAATATCGTGTGGGTTCGATGGGCCATCCGATATAACCTCACCCCGTACAACTTGCTCGCCTTCGAACACGTTGAGCTGCCGCCATTTCGGAATCAGCTCTTCATAAGGCTCGCCTCCATCAGTCGGCGTGATAATCAGCCGCTTCTTACCTTTGGTTTCCTTGCCAAAAGAAATGACCCCCGTCTTTTCTGCCAGAATGGCCGGCTCTTTGGGCTTGCGCGCCTCAAAAAGGTCCGCAACTCTGGGAAGACCACCGGTGATATCTCTGTTTCCGGCTGTCTTCTGGGGCATACGGGCGATAACGCCACCGATTTCTACCCGTTCACCATTCTTCAGGCTCACAAGGGCATTCGCGGGCAGGAAGTACTGAGCAGGGTTGTTGGTATTGGGCAGCATCAGCTCCCGGCCGGACTCGTCCACCAGTGCCACCGCAGGACGAATATCCTTACCCGCAGTGGGCCGATCTTTGGGATCAATGACTTCAATGCTGGACAACCCGGTCACTTCATCCGTCTGCGTCTTGATGGTAATTCCTTCTTCCATACCAACAAAACACACCTGACCTGCGATTTCGGAGACAATCGGGTGCGTGTGAGGATCCCACCTGGCCACCAGGCTACCCGCCTTCACCTGAGTTCCATCCTGAACAGACAAAACAGAACCGTAGGGAAGTTTGTAACGCTCACGCTCACGACCAAACTCATCAGCCAAAGCCAGTTGGCCGGAACGTGATACCGCCACAAGGCAGCCATCCTCACGTTCCACTGTCTTGATGTTGGTCAGGCGGACCGTTCCTGTATTGCGCACTACAACTGCGTCCTGCGCCGATACCCTGGAAGCTGCGCCACCAATGTGGAACGTACGCATGGTCAGCTGCGTTCCCGGCTCCCCGATGGACTGTGCGGCAATAACACCGACCGCCTCACCCTGGTTGACAATATGACCGCGTCCCAGATCCCGCCCATAGCACTGGGAGCAAACGCCGTAACGGGTTTCACAGGCAATAGGTGAACGCACCAGAACTTCATCTACGTTCAGGGCTTCAAGACGAGATACCCATTTTTCATCGACCAGCGTGCCAGCCGCGATAGCCACCTCTCCCGTACCAGGAATACAGACATCTTCGGCAACCACACGTCCCAGGATCCGCTCACCCAGGGGCTCGACAACATCCCCCCCTTCGATATGCGGCGTCATCAGCAGGCCTTTGGTCGTGCCACAGTCATGCTCCGTAATAACAAGATCCTGGGCAACATCGACAAGACGACGCGTAAGATAACCAGAGTTGGCAGTCTTCAAGGCCGTGTCAGCCAGTCCCTTACGTGCCCCGTGCGTCGAGTTGAAGTACTGAAGGACACTCAACCCCTCACGGAAGTTCGCTGTGATCGGCGTTTCGATAATGGAGCCATCAGGCTTGGCCATCAGCCCCCGCATACCCGCCAACTGGCGAATCTGCGCGGCAGAACTCCTCGCTCCGGAGTCGGCCATCATGTAAACACTGTTAAAGGACTCCTGCTCTTCTTCTTTTCCATCTTTGTTAAGAACCAGGTCCGTCTTCAGGTTGTTCATCATACGGCTGGCCAGAACTTCGTTGGCACGAGACCATATGTCGATCACCTTATTGTACTTTTCGCCCTGGGTGACAAGGCCTGAGGCAAACTGACTTTCTATCTCGCGGACTTCGTCGTAGGCCTCTTCGATAATCTGGCCCTTTTCTTTCGGGATAACAAAGTCATTGACCCCGATGGACACGCCAGAAGCTGTCGCATAGCTGAAGCCCATATACATCATCTGGTCAGCGAAAATGACAGTTTCCTTCAGTCCTACATTGCGATAGCAAGCGTTCAGAAGCCTGGAAATTGCACGCTTTTTCATGGGCTGGTTAACCAGCTCAAAGGGCAAGCCCTCCGGCACAATGTCCCAAAGCAGCACCCGCCCCATAGTGGTTTCAGCCAGAAACTTGCGCTTACTCACGATTCCTTGCTCGTCCTTGACTGTCTCACCGATCCTTACCCGAATGCGGGCATGCAGATCTGCCGCTCCGGTGCTCCAGGCCCGCAAAGCTTCATTGAGATCAGAAAAGACAAGCCCCTCACCCTTGGCGTTGATACGATCACGGGTCACATAATACAGACCCAGAACCACATCCTGAGACGGTGCTATGATCGGCTCGCCACTGGCCGGCGCCAGGATGTTGTTTGTAGACATCATAAGGGCGCGCGCTTCAAGCTGCGCTTCAAGCGTCAGCGGAACGTGCACAGCCATCTGGTCACCATCGAAGTCTGCGTTATAAGCAGCGCAAACCAGAGGGTGAAGCTGGATAGCCTTGCCTTCAATCAGCACAGGCTCAAATGCCTGGATACCCAGACGGTGCAAAGTCGGCGCCCGGTTCAGCATCACAGGATGCTCACGAATGACCTCGTCAAGGATATCCCAGACAACAGGCTCCTCGCGCTCCACCATCTTCTTGGCAGCCTTGATGGTTGTCGCCAGGGTGCGCGCTTCAAGCTTTCCAAAAATAAAAGGCTTGAAGAGTTCCAGCGCCATCTTCTTGGGCAAACCGCATTGGTGAAGGCGCAGAGTAGGCCCCACAGTGATAACGGAACGCCCTGAATAATCGACCCGCTTGCCAAGCAGGTTCTGACGAAACCGACCCTGCTTGCCCTTTATCATGTCAGCCAGTGATTTCAGCGGGCGTTTGTTTGAGCCGGTGATGGCTCGCCCACGGCGCCCATTGTCCAGCAGCGCATCCACAGATTCCTGCAGCATCCGCTTCTCATTACGGACAATAATGTCGGGCGCACTCAGCTCAAGGAGTCGCTTGAGACGATTGTTCCTGTTGATGACCCGGCGGTAAAGATCATTAAGATCCGAGGTGGCGAAACGCCCACCATCCAGAGGAACCAGGGGACGCAAGTCTGGTGGCAGAACGGGCAGTACGTTCATGATCATCCACTCAGGCTTGTTTCCTGACTGCAGAAACGACTCCAGAAGCTTGAGACGCTTGGTCAGCTTCTTGATCCGGGTTTCGCTGTTCGTCTGTGGAATTTCTTCCCGCAGGCGGTCTACGTTTTCCTGCAGATCAATATCCGCCAGGAGAAGCTGTACAGCTTCCGCTCCCATACGTGCATCAAAGTCGTCACCAAATTCCTCAAGGGCTTCGTAGTACTCCTCGTCGTTGAGCAGTTGCCCTTTTGCCAGACTGGTCATCCCCGGATCAATGACAACATAGGCTTCAAAATAAAGAATCCGCTCGATATCACGCAGGGTAATATCCATCAACAAGCCGATCCGGGAGGGCAAGGACTTCAAAAACCAGATATGAGCTACAGGAGCCGCCAGTTCTATGTGCCCCATGCGCTCGCGCCGCACTTTGGACAGGGCGACCTCAACGCCACACTTCTCGCAGATAACGCCCCGGTGCTTCAAGCGCTTGTACTTGCCGCACAAACACTCGTAGTCCTTCACCGGACCGAATATCTTGGCGCAAAACAAACCGTCACGTTCTGGTTTGAATGTGCGGTAATTAATGGTCTCCGGCTTTTTCACTTCACCGTAGGACCAGGAACGCACCATGTCCGGACTCGCCAGGGATATACGAATGGAATCGAATTCTTCCGAGTGTCCCTGAGCCTTCAACAGATTGAGTAAGTCTTTCATCACTTTTCCCCACAGACACTGACAGGCCATTCCCACCAGTGCCACTGAAACCTTGAGTCCCCAAAATTCGTCCAGAAACGAACTGCCCGGCAGTGCAAGCTGGAAACGGCTACCAAAAACGCGATTTCATCCATGGAACAGAACACCTGTTCCTTGCAACAAAACCGAATCAGGCCCTCTGATTCCTGCTTTCTGCACCACTGGTACCATCGCCGCCGGACAGCTTTCCTAGGACTCCAGCTCAATATCGATACCCAAGGAACGAATTTCTTTCACCAATACATTGAAAGATTCGGGCATACCCGCTTCCATCCGATAGTCGCCATCCACAATGTTCTTGTACATCTTGGTGCGCCCGGCAACGTCATCCGATTTGACGGTCAACATCTCCTGCAGTGTGTAGGCTGCGCCGTAGGCCTCCAGAGCCCAGACTTCCATTTCCCCGAAGCGCTGGCCGCCAAATTGCGCCTTGCCGCCCAGAGGCTGCTGGGTCACAAGGGAGTAGGAACCCGTTGAGCGTGCATGCATCTTGTCATCAACCAGGTGGTTGAGTTTCAGCATATACATGTAGCCCACCGTGATCGAACGATTGAAGCGCTCGCCAGTTCGACCGTCATACAGTGACACCTGTCCGCTGTCATCCATGTCAGCAAGTCGCAACAAGGCCTTGATCTCCTCTTCTCTGGCGCCATCAAAAACTGCTGTCGCCATAGGGACTCCACCACACAGGTTGCGGGCCAGCTCCATAACATCCTGATCGCTCAGGGACGCCAGGTTCTCCTCGCGCCGTCCGTAACCCACACGATTATAAATCTCATCCAGAAAACCACGGATTTTGGCAATGGCCTGGCGCGATTCAATCATGGTTTCGATCTTGCGCCCCAAACCGCGCGCCGCCGCCCCCAGGTGTGTTTCCAGGATCTGACCCACATTCATCCGTGAGGGGACACCCAAAGGATTCAAAACGATGTCAACCGGGTTTCCCTGCTCATCGTAAGGCATGTCCTCAACGGGCATGATGATGGAGATAACCCCCTTGTTTCCGTGGCGACCTGCCATCTTGTCACCGGGCTGAATACGACGCTTGATAGCCAGGTAAACCTTGACAATTTTCAGAACGCCAGGCGCCATATCATCGCCGACCTGCAGCTTCTTCTTCTTGTCTTCAAAACGGGCGTCCAGCTGGGATCTCAGCTCAGCCAACTGCTTTTGTGCCGCTTGCAGCTGCTCATTAAGCGAATCATTGGCCATGGTCAGACTGAACCAGCGCTCATGCTCATGGCTCTGGAGCCATGCGCTGGTCACAGTGTCGCCCTTGCGCAAATCAGGCCCATATTCTGCGACCTGGCCTTCCAGTGCTGTCCAGAGTCTCTGAAAAGTATCCCCTTCCACTATGCGGAACTCTTCATTCAAATCCTTGCGCACATCATCAAGCTGGGCTTTCTCGATAGACAGTGCCCGGGAGTCCTTGTCGACACCATCACGCGTGAACACCTGAACGTCGATCACTGTGCCTTTCACACCGGTAGGCACACGCTGGGATGTGTCCTTGACGTCAGAGGCCTTCTCTCCAAAGATGGCGCGCAGCAGCTTCTCTTCAGGAGTCAGCTGAGTCTCACCTTTGGGCGTCACCTTCCCCACCAGAATATCGCCCGCCTCGACATCGGCTCCTACATAAACGATGCCGGCTTCGTCCAGCTTGCTCAGCGCAGACTCGCCAACATTGGGGATGTCCGCTGTGATCTCTTCTGAGCCCATCTTTGTGTCACGGGCAACACAAGTGATTTCCTGAATGTGAATAGTCGTGAAACGGTCGTCCTGCACAACACGCTCGGACACCAGCATGGAATCCTCGAAGTTGTAGCCATTCCACGGCATAAAGGCCACACGCATATTCTGGCCCAGTGCCAGCTCACCCAAGTCAATAGATGGACCATCTGCCAGGATATCCCCACCTGAAATCCGGTCTCCTGCCCGAACCAGTGGCCGCTGGTTTATACAGGTATTCTGGTTTGAACGGGTGTATTTGGTCATGGCGTAGAGATCAATACCCGCCTCTCCGGACTGGATCTCGTCATCATTGACCCGGACAACAATCCGGCTGGCATCGACAGAGTCAACCACCCCGCCGCGCCGGGCAACAACACACACTCCTGAGTCACGAGCCACGTGACCCTCCATACCTGTTCCGACCAACGGCTTCTCGGCTCGCAGCGTAGGCACCGCCTGGCGCTGCATGTTGGAACCCATCAATGCCCGGTTGGCATCATCATGTTCCAGAAAGGGAATCAAGGACGAAGCCACCGACACAACCTGACAGGGAGACACGTCCATATACTGCACCTTGTCAGGAGCCATCAGTGTCACCTCATTGCGGTGCCGTACACTGACGAGGTCTTCTGTCAAAGTCCCTTCGGCGTCAACTGCCGCAGAGGCCTGCGCAATAACAAATTCGCTTTCTTCGATGGCAGACAGGTAATCAATGGTGCTCGTCGCTTGCCCCTCAACAACCCGGCGGTAAGGCGACTCCAGAAATCCATAGGCATTGGTACGGGCGTAAGTGGCCAGGGAGTTGATCAAACCAATGTTCGGCCCCTCTGGCGTTTCAATCGGGCATACCCGGCCGTAGTGCGTAGGATGCACGTCCCTGACTTCAAAACCGGCACGCTCACGTGTAAGACCACCCGGCCCCAAAGCCGAAACCCGGCGCTTGTGGGTCACCTCGGACAAGGGATTGTTCTGATCCATGAACTGCGAAAGTTGACTTGAACCAAAAAACTCCTTGATCGCGGCAGCAACGGGCTTGGCATTGATAAGGTCCTGAGGCATCAATCCCTCGGACTCAGCCATTGACAACCGCTCCCTGACCGCACGCTCCACACGCACCAGGCCGACCCGGAACTGGTTCTCGGTCATTTCACCCACAGAACGCACCCTGCGGTTCCCAAGGTGGTCTATGTCGTCACAGACGCCTTTTCCGTTACGGATGTCTACCAGCGTCTTGCAAACCTGGACAATATCGTCATTTTCCAGCGTGCCCGGACCTGTGTCACTGCTCCGCCCCAGGCGACGATTGAACTTCATCCGTCCTACAGCAGAGAGGTCGTAACGTTCCGCCATGAAAAACAGGTTCTGGAACAGCTGTTCTGCCGCTTCTTTCGTGGGGGGCTCCCCCGGGCGCATCATGCGATAGATTTCAACAAGCGCATCAACCTGACTGGTCGTGGGGTCGATACGCAGGGTATCCGAAATATAGGAGCCGCAATCCAGCTCGTTTGTGTAGATGATATCAACGGACTCAACACCTGCATCCAGCATGGACGCGTAAATTTCAGATGTCAGTTCCGTATTACATTCCGCCAGTATTTCACCTGTCTGTGGATGAACAACAGGCCTGGCCAATGTCTTGCCCAGAATAAACTCTGCCGGTGCCGTCAGCCTGCGTACATTGGCCGCCTCCAGCAACCTGATATGACGGGCTGTCACCCGGCGACCCTGCTCGACTATGACACTGCCGTCACTATCGCGAATGTCAAAACCAGCCGCCTCTCCCCGCAAGCGCCCCGGAATAAGATCGAAGGTCACACCTTCAGTACTGATAGCGTAATTGTCACTATCAAAGAACATCTCGAGAATCTGCTCACTGGTATACCCCTGCGCACGCAGCAGGGTTGTGGCGGGCAACTTACGACGACGGTCAATCCTGACGTAGCAAAGGTCCTTCGGATCAAACTCGAAATCAAGCCATGAACCGCGGTAAGGGATAATGCGAGCCGAATAGAGCAGCTTGCCTGACGAGTGCGTCTTGCCTCGGTCATGATCGAAAAAGACGCCAGGAGAGCGGTGCAACTGAGAGACAACGACCCGCTCGGTTCCATTGATAACAAAGGTTCCGTTTCCAGTCATCAATGGGATTTCTCCCATGTAGACTTCCTGCTCCTTGATATCCTTTATCGCCTTATTCGAGCTCTCTTTGTCGTATATCATGAGGCGCACACGGACGCGTAACGGCACCGCATAAGTCGCGCCGCGTAACTGGCACTCCTTGACGTCAAAAACGGGCGACCCCAAGCGGTACCCAACATACTCAAGCGCTGCATTGCCCGAATAGCTGACCACAGGAAAAACCGAGCGGAAAGCGGCGTGCAAACCCACATCTTCACGCGCATCCGGGTGCACGTCGTTCTGCAGCAGTTTTCTGTAGGAGTCGAGCTGTATTGCCAGCAAGTAAGGCACGTCCATGACTTGCGGCAATTTGCCAAAGTCCTTACGGATACGTTTTTTCTCTGTATACGAGTAAGCCATCAGCATTCCCCTACCAAACCACCTGCAAACACCCCGCCCTCACCCCGGCGGGCAAGCGCATTGAGCACTCAGGCAGCCTCTTTTTTAATTCACGGAGCAAGCAAAACAAAAGATGCATCCGGTATCCAAACCTCTGCCGATCTTCACCCGAAGATTCAGGGGATCAAGGCAAAGCATGTCGAAGATCCAGGGTGTCGGGAACCTGGGTTCCGCAACAGAAAAAAAAGCCAGTGCCCGCAGGCACCAGCTATATGGGTTATCACAAGCCAAGCAAAACCGGATGCCGAAAACCCCGACTTACTTGATCTCGACAGTTGCGCCGGCTTCTTCAAGCTTGGCCTTGACTTCCGCAGATTCTTCCTTGGTCACGCCTTCCTTGATTTTGGCAGGAACACCCTCTACCAATTCCTTGGCTTCTTTAAGCCCCAGGCCAGTTATCGCGCGCACTGCCTTGATAACGGCAACTTTATTTCCACCAAACGAAGTCATGGAAACATCAAACGCTGTTTGCTCCTCTGCTTCTCCTGCTGACTCTCCAGCAGCAGCAGCCGGCGCGGCAGCAACGGCAGCAGCCGATACCCCAAACTTCTCTTCCATTGCCTCAACAAGCTCCACAACCTCCATGACGCTCATTTCAGCAATAGTGTTCAGAAGTTCCTCTTTTTTGGACAAGGTCATCTTTTGCTTCTCCAGAATTCACTCAAACAAAAAAACAATCACCGCAAACGCCATTCAGGATCGGACCACCTCACAGCAGAGCGTAAAAACGAATTATCAAGCTCCGTTTTCTGCGCTCTTCGCCAGGGTGTCATCCTCAAACGGCCATTTGGCAGGCATTTAAAACACAACTTGAAGAAAATAGACTCAGGAAGTCTTCTTCTTCTCGTCCGCAACAGCTGACATAACTCGCGTCACCCTGGCCGGGAACTCATTGAGAGTTCTTGCCAACTTGGTTACAGGCGCCATCATCACGCTCATAAGCATCGCTCGCGCCTGGTCCAGGTTAGGCATATTGGCCAGCACGTCAATCTGACCACCATCAAGCAGCTGCCCACCTATTGACAGCGCAATGATTTCCAGCGCTTCGTTCTCTTCGGCAAACGCTTTCATAACCCGGGCAGCTGAGCCCGGATCTTCCTGAGAGAATGCCAGGACAGTAGGTCCTGAAAATGACTCTTTCAGGCAAGCGTACTCGGTACCTTCTACAGCACGCCGCGCCAAAGTGTTACGCACCACTTTCAGGTAAACACCACCGCTGCGAGCTTCACGACGCAAGGTCGTCATCTGCTCAACTGTCAGGCCACGGTAATCCGCGATTACCGCTGAGAGTGCGTTCCTTGCAGCCTCATTGACATCAGCCACTATGCTCTTCTTGTCTTCGAGACCCAGTGCCATCTGGCTTCAACCCTCATTCCAGACAAAAAAGACCGCACACCGCTCCCCCACCTGGTCATCAGGATCACAGGGGAAGTCGGTGGCACACTACTACGGTGAAAGGCTCGCTCAAGACACGGCACCCAATACCCACCGTCTGCGCAGGACATTAAGCATCGAAAGGGCTACTGCCCTTATTGCCGATGCACCTGCGGTCTTTGACGGCTCCCGCACCTGAGTACGGCAACCCACAAAGAAAAAAACCAGCCCGGCTCAAACAGCCAGACTGGATTGATCAACAGCTATCCCCGGCCCCATAGTGGACGACAGGGAAATCTTCTTGAGATACACACCCTTGGCTGAGCTGGGCTTGAGTTTTTTCAGCTCAGTAATCAGTGCTTCAACATTGCTTTTGAGGTCTGCGGCATCGAAATCCACTCTGCCCACGCTGGCATGTATGATGCCGTTCTTGTCAGTACGGAATCGCACCTGACCTGCCTTGGCGTTCGTAACAGCCTCAGCCACGTTGGGCGTTACAGTGCCAACCTTGGGATTCGGCATCAGACCGCGCGGCCCAAGAATCTGTCCCAGCTGGCCAACTACCCGCATGGCATCAGGAGAGGCTATAACAACATCGAAATTTATCGCCCCTCCCTTGATTGTTTCAGCAAGGTCATCCATCCCGACGATGTCCGCACCGGCTTCCTGCGCCGACTGGGCATTGGCGCCCTGCGCAAACACTGCCACACGCACTTCCCGACCTGTTCCGCCAGGCATAAGCGCCGATCCGCGCACCACCTGATCCGACTTGCGTGGATCCACACCCAGGTTAACAGAGACGTCTACCGATTCCCGAAAGCGAACCTTGGGGAGTTCCGCCAACAATTTTACAGCATCATCGAACGCATACAGCTTTCCGGGCTCTACCTTCTCGGCGATGATTTTGGCACGCTTGGTCAATTTCGCCATGTCACACGCCCTCCAGCTTCAGACCCATAGAAAGTGCTGTGCCCGCAATAGTACGCACACCCGCCTCTTCATCGGATGCGGTCAAGTCGGGTGCCTTGGTCCTGGCAATTTCCAGCAGCTGCTCGCGAGTTACGACACCTACCTTGTCCACATTGGGTTTGCTGGACCCCTTCGCCACACCAGCTGCCTTCTTCAGCAACACGGCTGCCGGCGGCGTCTTGGTCTCGAAAGTAAAGGAACGATCAGCATAAACGGCAATGACAACAGGAACAGGAAGACCTACCTCAAGCCCCTGAGTATGGGCGTTGAATGCCTTGCAAAACTCCATGATGTTGACGCCATGCTGGCCCAACGCAGGGCCCACAGGCGGGGAGGGGTTTGCCTTTCCCGCCGCCACCTGCAGCTTTATGTAGGCTGTAACTTTTTTTTTGGCCTTGGCCATACTCCACCTCGATCACAGGGTACAATCGCTGCCGCACCCAAACAGCGGGCTGCTCAGCTCCCCAAAGTCAGACGACAAGCCATCGACAGAAAGACTACAAGAGACCCGCCGGGAAGATCGCGCATTGTCAGGCGACAACCCCAAGTCCAAAGTGCGTTTCTGCCAAGAGCCTATCTGAAAGAAATCCACCAAACCAGACGCGTTAAAGGCGACCGAACAACACCTTCAACTACATACAAGAAGAACCACAACCTCTGCAAAAGCGAGCCTCTGCGCTCCACCTCTGCCTTCACGTGTCTCACGGCCCCGAAAAAAAGAAAACCGTGTCCCTCGAAAACGACGCGCCAGACCCCCGCTTCCTGAGCCCGGCCCTATCGCAAGCCGCTTGAAACATGCCTCAAGCCGAAAATCATCAGTCACCAGCACAGAATCCGCAAAAAAAAGCAATCGACAAAAACCGCAGCCCAACTTCAGAGCTTTTCTACCTGACCAAAAGCAAGATCAACCGGTGTCGCGCGACTAAAAATCCTGACGGCTACCTGCAGACTATTCTTTTCATAGTTGACTTCTTCTACAGTGCCTGTGAAGTCCACGAACGGGCCTTCTATAACCCGGACCAACTCGCCTGCCTCAAACTTCGTCTTCGGCCGAGGCTGGTCAGCCCCTTCCCTGACTTGTTGCAGGACATCATCAGCTTCCTTCTGGCGCAATGGCTGGGGCTGCTCAGGTTTTCCGCCCACAAAACCCAGAACACCAGGAGTTCCCTTCACCGCATGCCAGGAAGCATCATTCATTTCCATTTGCACAAGCACATAGCCAGGATACAACTTCCGTTCACTGCGACGCTTCTGTCCGCCCTTGACCTCGACAATTTCTTCCGCCGGGACAAGAATCTCACCAAACCAGTCCTCGTCATCCATCTCGGCCCGCCGTTGCAGGTGAAGCATGGCCGCCTTTTCTTTGCCCGAAGAGGTTTGGACGATATACCAACGTTTAGCCATCTTGCATCCTTACCCAACGAGACTTCCGACAGCCCAGTTCAGCAGGCTATCGAGACCCCATAGAACCAAACTCATGAGAACAACAACCAAAACAACGGCAACAGTCGTCTGGACAGTCTCCTGACGAGTAGGCCACACAACCTTCCGAACTTCGGCGCGCGCATCCCGCATAAGGTCCCAGAGAACACGACCCCTGTGCGTGGTCATCCCTATGGCAATTGCAACAACAGCCAAAAGACACAACGCCAAGGCGCGGTAGAGAACGGACTCACCAGAGAAAAACGAGTTCCCATAAACGCCACAAACAACGAGAACCGCAACAACCGATAACTTGAATCTATCCAGCAGACTGGAAGCTGGAACATCTGTATTTTTTAGCACAAGGGCATCTCCCACCGGCTCAGGCTTCTACAGAATCAGGTCCTGCCCAGCAGACAGCATGGCAGGCCAGGAGGGAATCGAACCCACAACCCCCGGTTTTGGAGACCGGTGCTCTGCCAATTGAGCTACTGGCCTGAAGACCCTTTCCGCCGAGCACTGGGAAACACCCCAGCAAAGCCCGGTGTACTATACAGTACTCAAAATCAAAAGCAACACCCAATCAGAACGAAAAGGAAAAAGTGCAGGAGCATACCGCCATCATGGCTGCGAATTCCTCAGCTCGGCGCAAGACCAACACAGCACCGGAACACAGGACTAACGCGCCAGCAAGCGAGAGGAACACAAAACCGAGAGAAATACAAAACCGAGAGGAAACACCGAACTACGCGATCATCACCACAGAACCAAAGCCGGAAAAAGCCTGAACCAATGGAGCTCTTAACCGGACTTGAACCGGTGACCTCATCCTTACCAAGGATGCGCTCTACCAACTGAGCTATAAGAGCCTGACCGAGTCTGGAGCGGGTAGCGGGAATCGAACCCGCACCATCAGCTTGGAAGGCTGAGGTTCTACCGTTGAACTATACCCGCAAACTTGAGTGCAGAAACAAGCCAGCAATCGCTCTGAAACTGCGAAGCAAGTCTTGGTGGTGGGAGCTGGATTCGAACCAGCGAAGCTTTCGCGTCAGATTTACAGTCTGATCCCTTTGGCCGCTCGGGAACCCCACCCAAGATCGAGGCCCATTCTACCCTTGGTATTTGCGCTGTCAAGAACAAGAACACATCTTGATGCAGAAAAAGAAGAACCAGGGGGCAGTCTCGCCTGGCGACCGGCCACTGCCGCCCCACCCAACACCCAAGCGGGACCACAAAGCGAACAACCTCTCCCCTCCCGGAGACGGGGCCCCTCCTCTACCAGACGCCGCCCCCTCTGCGCACTTGCGGCAACCACCAACACCTGACAAAACCCCGGCCACTGCGGGAGCCACAACGAGCAACAGGCACAACCCGTTCAGCGATCCCATGAAACAGCAGCCCAAACCACCGATGCAGGCACATAACTGGCTCGAAATGGAAGATAATCCAGAGCACGCTGCCAATATCCGCTCTCCGCAAGTCGCGACCGGTGTTCATGAGCAAAACACGCAGAAGAGGGGGGGGCAGGAGAGACCACAGATTCTGCCCCCTCCCCTGACAACACAGATCAAACGAACTTTTTACGCAAGGTGCGCACATAGCGGAAAGCGGACGAGAGAATTTCCCCTGGCTGCCACTTTACTGCAGGCACCTGAACCTGCGGCAACGCAGCTACACCGGGAGCCATAGCCTGGTTGACGCCAGCCCGACGACAGTGCAAATATCCATGTTGCCACAGACCGCATCTTCGGCACCGCCACTACAACAGCCTCACACTCCCGACGAGGATCGCCGCCAACAACTGAATGATTCTACATGACACACTATTCAGCGTGCCGTCACCTTATTGAGCTGGTTCCTACTTTTGTTTTTGACCAAGTCCCACAACAGTCGACAAATGCACAAAAAAGCCAGAGCACTCTCCTGCCCCATGCGGGCTCAAGCTCCGGAAAACACCCCGGAAAACTCCCACTCCCTGCCTCTTGTCACAAGAAGACAGTCAGGCCCAGGCAATCCTGACCAGGATCGAAACACACACCAGATCACTGTGAGTCTGGCTTCTTGCCCACCACCAGGGAGCGACAGGCAAATTCCCTGGGTCCCGCGAGCTGATAGGGATTCAGCACCGCTTCCCACAGCGCCTCACTGACAAGGTCACGCCCCTCACTGCCCACCTCAACCCAGTATTGCCTTTGATGGCGAACGCTTTCTCGTACTGCGGCAGCACACTCCATTTCCCTGTACTGTCCCGCCAATTCTTCGGCTTGGGACCGGCCCGGAAAGTACACCAGAACAGAGTCGCTCCTGGCGTCCCCCTCACCAGCGAGCTGACCGTTTATGCCTCTGGCACGCAAATCATCAAGTACCTCGCTCGCCTTTTTATGGCAAGACAAAGGTTCGATATAGACCCGATACCCCCCCGCAGCGGCAATATCCAACCAGTGCACAACACTATCGACCGTTGCAGCCCGTAACCGTTGTTGCACTTCCTCGGCTGCATCCCGCTTTTTGAACGGGCCTGCCTGCATACAAAGGGTGTCTGTTGCAGCAGAGCCCCGGGAGTTGTCCAGGCCAGGCAAAGTGGCTGCCGCAGAATCGGTCGCGCGATCCTCCACACGCCAATTCACCAACCATCGATGATGACTGTGCGCAAAATATCCAAAATTTGCGACCAACAGTACCGCCAGAAACCAGTACTTCATCTTCATGATGTGCACTCAGAAGCACAGACAGGGTTGGCAATACCAAGTCCCTGAAAAACAAGATCAGGGTGAAGTCTTGCAGAACTTTGAAGATGCTTCTTCAGAAAGGGTGCATCTCCGCCACACAATACCAGAACCGCGTTCGAACCCAGGCGACTGAATTCCCGTTCCACCAGCGCCAGAGCCATGCAAAGAATACCGTTTTCAGCCGATGACGTGCTCTGCCTGGCCAAGGCTGGCTGTCCGAGGTCAGCTTGTGGTGACAGGGTCACCCGGTCCAGCGATCGCCTCAGGGATTGGCGCAACATATACAACCCTGGACAAATCAGCCCCCCGACAAAAACCCCCCGGCTGTTGACACAGTCCAGCGTCATGGCCGTCCCGGCATCAACAATCAGGACATCGCGTTTCGGATACAGCTGAACGGCTCCCAGCATGGCCAGCCAGCGATCACACCCCAGACGGACAGGCTCCACCCCCTCGACAACAAGCCCTCCCAGGCTTGCACAGGGCTCCGGCAGCTGCGGCATCACACCCAGTCGATCCGCCAAAGCTTCGACCAGCGAATGGACTATGCATTCCTTCCTGACCGAAGATAAACGGCACACGTCTACACGGGCGGTCCCCAGCGAATCCGCCAACGCATCTACCAGGCGAGCATCGCTGTCGTTAAAAAGAGCACCCGAGGACACGGGACGTCCATCTTGCGAAAGGCGCCATTTGACTCTGGTATTGCCAGCGTCCATATCAAGAATGTTCACGTTCACCTACACCCTGCCATGTCACATCCCCCACTCTGAACAGACGAACACCCTGACCGGTCTGCAGCTCAAGCGCCCCACAATCATCGACACCCAGAGCCAGACCAGAAACAGACTCCCCGTCACCCGTGTCCAGATGGAGCCTGCGGCCGGAAAATGCGTGATACCGGCACCACGCATCCCTGAAGAAAGAAAAACCATAGTCGTTAAACTGTTCCAGCATGCCCACCAGGCGCACCAACAACTGCGCGACCAGTTTAGCCTTGTCAATGGGAACAGAGGAAAGAGAACCCAGGTCGACAGCGGGCTGATCCAGTTTACTGATGTCCTCAGGCGCCAGACACAAATTCAACCCCAGACCAATCACGATACTCCACTGACCTCCAGCTGAAACACGTGTTTCAATCAGTGTCCCGGCCAGCTTCTTCCCCCAGGCAAGCACATCATTCGGCCATTTCAGGGACAATCCGCCAATCCCCAATGCCTCCACTGCCTGTAACAGCACCAGGCCCACACACAGGCTCAGACCATCCAGACTGGCCAAGCCCGGCTGCGGACGCCACAGAAGGGAGAGGCACAACACGCCACCCAAAGGGCTATGCCAGACGCGTCCCCTGCGTCCTCGCCCACGACTTTGATGATCAGCAAGACACACTTGCCATGTTTCGCTCCGATCAGACTGAGACCATATCCGGTCGTTGGTCGAATCCGTTGACAAATACAGGACCATCCCCAGATTCTGACGCAAGGTACAAGGCAAAGCCGCCTCTATGGCAGCACGATCAAGCAGCTCCGGCACGAAAGGGAAGCGATACAGACGATCTGATCCCGACCCGGATCGCAGCCCCCAACCCTGCAGGAGCCGCACCGCTTGCCGCACCTGATCCGCACCAACACCCAGCACCCCCGCCAGATCATCACAAGAATGAGCTCTGCCATCGCGCAAGCTGGCCAGAAGCACTCTCATGGCTGCGGCATCGATTCCGAAATCAGAGAGATCCAAGTCCACCCCAGATGCCTTTCCAAAAGTTGAAGCAGCCAACCTCTCCCATCGCGAGTCAACAAGGAGAACACATCAGCCGGCTGAAAAACTCAAAATTGTACCAGAAAAACAGGAAAGCACCGCCGACGGGAAGCCCCCCGCCCGCAACAAGGCTGCCAGAATTCAGGCCAACCACAGGAACGCCAGGAACTTTTCACTGGCGCCTGGTATCCGAGGAGACTCCCCATCCCTGGCAGCAGAGAACAAAGGTGGATCACATGCAACCTGTAGCCCCCGGGGCGGCAGTGCCCCCCGTTTCCTCGCAAAAAAAGGAGCACCCCGCTTTCCAGGGACGCCTCGTCGCCGGCGCCGCCTCTGTGTCACAACACCAGACGGAAACACACGAGCCCAGCCCCCCTTCAGTGACCGACAGACAACGCCAGACCAGTCGCACGCCTGTCGCTCGTCTGTCTGAGGCGGAACGCGTTGTGCCTGCACCACCTGCCTACCAAGGGATACTGACTTTCGAGCCGGATGCCTACCTTCCAGAGGTATTACGCAATGATCAAGCTATTGAAGACTGCTGCCAGCACTTCTTGCAACGACGTGAGGCCATGGACAGACTGGGAAAAGAATATACGTTTCCACCGCTGTTGGTCACTTTGAAAAACGCGCAGTGCTTTATTCGTTACCTACAAGAAAACGATCACTTCCACACCCCTCTGACCCCGGCAGAGCACCGGGCTCTAATCCGGATGCAGCACATGGTGGACAGGACTCTGGAAGCCCAGACTCCCTACGAGCGCACACTGTTTCTGACACTCCTGCTGGTAACTGTTTACGATGTTCTGGTACAAAAGCACGTTCTTGGACCCGTATGTCAGGCCGCGCCGCACCTCACCCACCTCACCCACTGGCCCTTTCCTCATGCACCGGACATTTTTCTGTTTCCGTTTCGCGAAGAACCAGGAAGGGGTGTGCGCAATGTCGCTGCGATCGATCTGGAGGCACTGGTATCTTGTCGCTGGGGCGGGCTCAATCCAGAAGGAGAGGATGAAGCCCGAATACTCACTTCCCGAAGCTTCTGGTGCCTGCGCAATGAGCTGATCACAAACATGCACGATAGAGGGCTCTTGCTCTGGCCCGTGTGGAAGACCTTCGATCCTGACGACCTGTGTCGTTTTGACGGGCTGCCGATATGCCCTCTGGCTTTAAGTGCCGACTACTGCCCGCCCCACATTGGGAACGCACTGATCACCCCCCTGACGAAAATGGGCCACGCCCTGTCAGACGCGCACCGCATTCCGTTGATGGGAAGCACCCCGGAGTCGCCACTCGGCAACTGGAAAAAACGGCGCTGCTTACGACAACTGGTTCTTGACAGCCTGCCTGCGGCACTGCAACCGCTGCATCTGGAAAAAGCGCTGAGTATCCTGATGCACGAACTTCTATTCAGCAACTGCTCCCAGAGGGCCTGCCGCTATCTTGAGTCTCCCAGTTTTGTCGGCCTGCTATCCATTCTGACAATCGCCCGGATACAGAGCTGGCGCTTCTATCCCGTCAGCCACAGGGAAATAACCGGTGTATGTTCTGCCACGGCAGCTCTCTGGGCGCACAAGGTGTTCCAGCACTGGCAACAGTCTGCATCCGGGCACCTGCCCGACTGGCTGTCATGGGTACGCGCAGACAGGAGCGAGTCTCTGGAGCTGGAACGCCTGGGACACGACTTCGTACGGAATGATCTCCCCCTACTCAAAAAACACCTGCACTTTCTGGAGCAACACTGGGCTGACCTCAGACAGCTCTTTCTGTCGCGGGCTGAGGTGCACCCTGCGCGGGAGCATCTCGGACAGCCCAGAATTTTCGCAACGCCCGATACTCCTCACCTTTCCTCTTCCATGCTTCCTTTTTTTTTCAAACCGGGCGACTGCCCAGATCACAGCGACAGCGTGGACTATACGAACCTTGTGTATTTTTCCGAGCTGCATGTCCCGGAACGAAAAGGGTGGATGGAGGAAGCGACAGGTAGCTCAATTCCATCAGAGTGGGGCACCCCCTGAGCGGCTCTCTCGACAATCAGCAACGCTTGCCCTGGCAACTCAGACGCCTTGGCGAAGAATTCCTGTGGCTGTACATAAGACAGCGCACACGGACCCTGTTTTTTCCCAAAAGCGGAAGAAATAGAAAAAAAATCAGGCGCCAACGCGTACAAACGACCCTTTCCGGCCCGCAGGGGTTTACTGGAGGAAGGGTTGGCAAAAGTCGAAAGCCGCAGTGCCAGGTTTCGCATGACAAACAACCCAAACACCTGGAATCTCAGCACCCCCGTCGGCATCTCTCACGCACTTTGGGCATGAAACTGCCCCGCCTTCAAAGGACGGAAATTCTGGCTGCGCAACAAAAAGAAAACAACCGGCAGGCCAAGCGGCACCACAAACCACCATCTGCTGCACCATCCAGTCGATTGAGTGCGCTCCACCCTCGTCACCAAAAAGTCAGCACCCGGCAGCAAGTACCAATGTCATCCCAAGGGGCGGAAACTCCTCGCTGCCAGAGGAGCCGCCTGCCCCCCTGGTGTCATGGCCGGCGATGAGCTGACAGGAAGAGTAAGATTTCCTTTCTGACCACAGGCAGTCAACAGAAGACTCAGAAATATCAGCAGGGTTGTACGTCTCATGTGCGCAGCTCCAGTCGGATACAGTCGCGCCCAGTATAACCTCATGAACACCCCCAACACCTCTTTACACTCTTCGCAAGCACCACCGTTGAACGCCCACTTCAACCAACCTCTTGACATCCTCCCCGTCCTGAAGGACGGGGCTTGCCGCGCACTGGGTCAGGACGAGCGTCCAAGGAGAGTGGGAACCTTCTGACAACCGCGCCAGATCCCTGATACCTCTGGTTCCGGCATTAACCCGGGAGTCATTGACAGGCCGTCCATCGGAGAATCTGCCGGGCTACGCACACTGGCTGATAACCCACCCTCTGCCATCCCCCTGCAGGATGTGGGTTTCGGCTGGATCGCTCCTGCCTGGCTGGTTTTTCACCATCCCTGGCGGCCTGTTGACTTACACCCGGCTCTATAAACATCCAAGAGCATCCTGCTCCCGAGGGGATCACACCAGCATCTCCCGCTTCTCCCGCTTCTCCCACTTCTTTGCTGGCCTATAACAGGGCTACCCCCCCAAAAAAGCACCCGGAAAACCATACTGTCACATCAGAAATGCAAAAGGCCTGGAAGTATCACGTGCGGGCACAATACCACCCAGTCCACAGCCCGGCACACCACAGTCATCCAGGCCTTTGTTGATGGAAGGGGGCCCGCACCTCTGTTTACAGAAACAAACACCTCCTGAGCACAGTCTGCCAGTCTCAGGCAGCAACAAACCCGGCGCGGATTCCATGCTGCCATCACAGCAGGACTGCGCAGACAATGGCAACAACACGCGTAAGACACCGCCTGCTGTTTTGCAAAGCTTCAGAAAAAACAAAGATCGAGGACCGCCCCCGCAAATACAGCCCCGCCAGCCCATTGGTTTTCACAAAAAGCCCTGAAGCAGGCCGAAGGCTCCCGGCGCCGGGTCAACCAGGCCTGGCGGACAAACAAGGCTGCCATAACGCCCACCCCCAGATACCAACCGCCCCCGCTCTCCAGCAGTCTTCCGGCCTGCACCAACAACACACAACAGCCCAACTGCAAGAAAGCCACTACACGGGTATCCCAGCGTCCAAACAGAATGGCCGTGGAGCGGATCCCCGCCTTGATATCATCGGCCCGGTCAACCATGGCGTATTGGGTATCGTAGGCAACCACCCACAACAGGCACGCCAAAAAAACAACCCAGGATGCCGGCTCCAGTGGACGACCGCAGGCCGTCCATGCCATGGGAATGCCCCAGGAAAAGGCGCAGCCCAGCACCAGCTGAGGCAGATGCGTCCAGCGCTTCATGAATGGGTAGACAAGAGTCAAAGCCAAAGCCGGCAAAGACAGCATCACTGTCAGGACAGGAGTAGCCAGCACCAGAAGAAAGGCGCACAAACCCAACACACAGGCCAGAACGAGAGCTTCTGTCGCACTGACATCACCTGTGACCAGCGGACGGTTGCAGGTCCTTGTAACAAAACCATCCAGATGACGATCTGCGTAATCGTTGATGATGCAACCCAGGGCACGCATCAGAACAGTACCCAAACTGAACACAACAACCCAGCGGAGCCTGGGCCAGCCTCCCGAGGCCAACCACAAAGACCACAGCGTCGGCCAGAGCAGAAGGAAAGTGCCAACCGGGCGATCAAAGCGAGCCAGTTTCGCATAGGCCCGCAAGCGCGCTGACCATTCATGATTCAGAAACACAGCTTCCCTCTTTTCCTGGGCGCAATGGCGGCTGACCTGGCAAGAAGTATTCATAAACTGACAGACCGCCTTCTGGCAGGGAAAAAAACGAGCGACGCCCCCACAGTGGTTGGTTGCGCTCGTTCATGACCCGGGCAAAGCCGACAAAGCGCCGCTGCACAGTAGAGCGAGAGAACAAAAAGTGTCCCAGTGGCTTGTCTCCAAGAGAAAGGAGGCAGCTGGCACCACCATGCAGCAGATCTGCAGGCAATATACTGCGGGCAAAAACCTGGGGCACACCACCGCACACCAGCAAAACTTCGCGAACATTGGCGCACGCAGCTGGTGAAATCTTCAGAAACCGACACTCATCAGGGGAGGGAACCTGCCAAGCCTGGCTTAGCAATTCCACTCTGAAGGCGCCGCCACACGAGCTTTGTAGACGCTCTGTCAGCGATCCTCCATGCAGCAGCCAAGGTTGTAAATTGGGCGGGATGGGCCAAGGGAGCATCTCTCTGGAATACCAGCAAATATTCTCCAGGCAAGCAGGACGGGCTGACATTATAGGGATCGCCTTGCCTTGATCTTGTCTTGATTTCGTGTTCTGGGAGGCGGGCCGAGGATGCACCAGAAAGCAGAAGCATGCAAGCCAGCAGTCGTCATCAGAGTAGAGCAGCCGTCCCTCTGCCACGTTTGCAGCACACTTCCACCAATCCGCAGTAGCGTTTGTCCGGCCGCACCCCTACCACAGCACCACGCTTGCCCCCAAAAAGGTCGCGCATAATTGAAGCACAAAGCTGCGCGTACTGCCGAAGGAAAATCCTGTAGAACATCAGTAGTTGCGCAAACCCACAACCGACAGCCGCCATCTGCCCCTCCTTTGCGTACTCTTTGCGTCCAGTTCCCGGATAAAAGAACAGCAACGGGCAGGCGAGACCGGAGGCTGGGCAGCTACACTCACCTCCTGTCGATCGCGCTTGTGCCACCTGCCACCGCAAAGCCAGCACCCGACACAGAACCGAAGCTGCGCTGCCGTCAGAGAAACCCATCGCGCCGCTGAGACCGCAGGCAACCATGAACTGGCGGGAAGAGAAAAAATTCGTGCCGATAACGGGGGGCAACAAAAGCCACGGAACTCCAGGCGAAACATTCCATCTCACGAACAGCTCCCGGTTTTATACCATCGCCCACAGGTGCCGCTCCCGGGCGTGCGCCTGGACAAACATCAAACAGAAAAACCCGGCAGGGGAAGCTGTCACCACCCGCAAGTGCCAGATTGATTTTCCATTACGTTGTTGCGCAACACGCTGCTTTCACTTCAAAATGCCCTGCACTTTGCCATTGAATTTTCCTAAAAAGAGGACAGGCTCTTGTCAGAGCAAACAAACACTTCTTCCCCTCCCTCCCAAGCTCGTGCAAAACCTTCTGACATCCTCGCGATAGGATCGATGGTTTTTGCACTGTTTCTGGGGGCGGGGAACCTGATATTTCCACCGTTTATTGGCCAGGCATCCGGCTCCGGGCTGCTGGCAGCTGTTGCCGGCTTTCTGCTGACCGGTGTTGGCTTGCCGCTACTGGGACTGGTGGCTTGTGCCCGGCTGAAAGGGGGCGGACTGCGCTCTTTCACCCGCGATCTTCCCGCCTGGATGAGCCTGGCAACAGGCCTGGCCCTTTACCTTTCCATAGGCCCACTGTTTGCACTCCCCAGGACTGCCGTGGTGTCCTGGGAAATGACCCTGGCCGACAGTTTTTCCGGTATGTCCCAGGGCCCGGCGCTCTATAGCGCCCTGTTTTTCGCTGCAACCCTGGGACTGGCCCTGTTTCCCGGCAAACTGATAGACACCATTGGCCGGATCATCACCCCAATTCTGGCAGTAGCTCTTGGCATTATCTTTCTGGGAGTCTTGTTCATCCCCCAGGGATCTGCCTGGGGACATGAACCGACAATTGATGGAAATCTTTTCTTCTGGGGCGTCTTGCAGGGCTATCAAACCATGGATGCCCTGGGCGCTCTGATATTCGGGGTTGTCATTATCGCGGCACTGCAGGAACGCGGCCTGGACTCCCCGCAGCAGATTACCCGTCATACAGTGCAGGCCGGCATGATCGCGGCCCTGGCTCTGGCTGTCGTTTACATCGCCCTGGCATGGCTGGGAGCCACCAGCCACAGCGTTGCTCCCGATGCCTCCAACGGCGCCGATATACTGTCCAGCTACGTCGAGAAGATGTTCGGGCAGAGCGGAGTGATTCTGCTGGGCGTGGCCATGACTCTGGCTTGCCTGACAACAGCCGTAGGCCTTGTTTCTGCCTGCGCAAGCTATTTCAACGAACTGATGCCACGCCTGGGGTACAAGGGATGGGCCTCATTATGCGCGCTGGCCAGTGGTGTTGTTGCCACAGGCGGGCTTGATCAACTGCTGAAGATCACCTTGCCAGCTCTGATGGCTTTGTATCCCTTTGTAGTAGGACTGGTCTTGCTTGCACTGATCCGGCCAAGACTCAAATCACCGGTTATCACTTCTCTCATGAGTCTGGTTCCCGTATTGATCGTAGGCATTATTGATGGCTTGTCCGTCGGGGGAGTCGACTGGGCACGCACACTGGCCGACAACCTGCTCTCCGCCATGCCGCTGCACGACGCCGGTTTCGACTGGGTTATCCCCGGCCTGGCGGGCTTTGCTCTGTCCCTGGTCTTGTGCGGACGCAAGACTGACGCCTGATCGGTCAGCGCTCCTGATGAGTATGAGGAGCGTCTTTGGCAGGCAGTGATTTCCCCCTTTCCTGCACAGAATAGATAAGGGGGGGGAAATCCCGCCCCCTTATCTGATTCCAGACAAGCCTCTCAGATTCCAGCCCCTCTGAAACCAGACCTTCTGATACTGCCCTCTATCCGGATATGCAGAAAAAGGCCAGATCCCGGAGAGGAATGGAATGCACCAACGGCTCTGCTCTCCCAAGTCCGTAGCGGCCAGGTAATGTCAATAATGCCACCACCTTGCCAGACTGCTGTCTCCAGCCATCTTCTTCAAAGCCGCCGGGCGGCAATGCTTCACCACTGACTCCTTTTCCCGAACGGCCCTACCCCCGAATAACTGCATTCTCCCGCAATTCTTCACCTATGCTTGTTTCCGGCCCGTGACCCGTCACAACAAGGGTATCCTCATCCAGTGTGTAGAGGCGGCCACGAATGGATTTCTCGATGGATGCATAGTCACCACCCCACAGGTCGGTACGCCCGACCGAACGGCGAAACAAGGTATCCCCCGCAATGAGGAGATTATCCCGCTCAAAATGGAAACACATAGAGCCTGGACTGTGTCCCGGCGTATGCATGCACACGCCATCACAGCAGGGCAGCGGATCATCATCCTGAAGCCAGAAGTCTGGCGCAGGAGCAGGCTGGTAAGGCACACCAAAAAGCTGACACTGCATTTCGAGATTGTCCCATAAAAACTTGTCAGCCTTGTGCAGATGGACACTGGCACCGGTTTTTTCTTTCAGCTCGCCACTGGCCAGAAAGTGGTCAAAATGCGCATGGGTGTGTATCAACGCCACTATTGTCAGACCAAGAGTCTGCACTTTATCGAGGATGATCTGGGCATCTCCCCCAGGATCAATAACCAAACAACGGCCGGTCGCAGGATCCCCCACAATGGTGCAATTACACCTGAGGGGACCCACTGGAAAAGACTCCCTGACCAGTGCTTGCGCCTTTTTCGTATGCATGAAAAAACGTCCTTCTGTGGGAATTGCGGACTGAATCAGGCCCCGGGATTCCAGCCGTGCGTGATCGGATAGCGCCGGTCCCTGCCAAATCCACAGGGTGTTACCCGCGTTCCAATCGGAGACTGGCGGCGTTTGTATTCACTGCTGTCCACCTGGCGCACCGTTTTGTACACCCTGTCCCGGTCATAACCGCGTTCCACAATTTGTTCTGCACTCAGACTCTCCTCAATGTACAGCTGGAGAATGGCGTCGAGCACTTCATAAGGAGGCAAGCTGTCGGCATCAAGCTGCCCTGGCGACAGCTCTGCAGAAGGGGGGCGGGCGATGACCTGCTCCGGAATGGCACGGGAGAGCGTATTACGCCAGCGCGACAGCTCAATGACTGATGTCTTGTACACGTCCTTCAGAGCGGCAAAGCCACCCACCATGTCACCATAGAGCGTGGCATAGCCCACAGCCATTTCGCTTTTGTTGCCGGTCGTCAGAACAAGCTGGCCCTGCCTGTTGGATAAGGCCATCAGCAGCAGTCCTCGGCAGCGCGCCTGAATGTTCTCCTCGGCAACGTCTGGTCCTGCTGCTGTCTGGAATTCCTCTCCCAGCGTCAGGAGGCAAGCATCATACAGGGCACAGATGGGGACCTCCCGGTACTTGATGCCCAGCAAGCTTGCCTGTTCTTTTGCCAGCTCCCGACTGAGCGAAGACGTGTAATGAAACGGCATCATTACAGCTTCCACGTGTTCGGCTCCCAGGGCATCGACAGCAATCGCCAGCGTCAGGGCCGAATCGATCCCTCCCGACAGCCCCAGAATAACGCCACCGAAACCGTTCTTGCCGACGTAGTCGCGGACACCCAGCACAAGACTGTCATACAGCTGGGCGCAAGCAGGTTTGGGTTTGGCTCTGGGGCCTGCCGCGAAAGCACCGAGTGCCGGATCAAAAACAGCTTCCAGCAGGCACGCCTCATGACTGGGTGCCGTAGCAGCCAGGGTCCCATCCCCATTGATAACGAAAGAGCCGCCGTCAAAAACCAGATCGTCCTGACCGCCTACCTGGTTCACATACACGACAGGAAGCCCTGTTTCCCGGCAGCGTGCCTGGAGCGTCTTGTGGCGCGCCGCCTGCTTATGCTGGTGAAACGGAGATGCACTCAGATTGAGAACCAGTTGAGCACCCAGGCTTTTCAAGGCCGCAACGGCGTCGGGAAACCAGACGTCTTCACAGATGGTCAAGCCTATCTGCACACCTTTGCAACTGAAACAAACAGCATCCTCCCCTTGTGCAAAATAGCGCTTCTCGTCAAATACCTGATAATTCGGGAGGTGGTGTTTACTGTAGCGAGCCACAACTTCACCCTGACGCAGTACGACAGCCTGATTCATCAGCCCCCGTTGCTGGCAGCGCCACGGCATCCCCAGCACCAGATCAACACCCTCCACTGTCTTCAACAGCGCCAATGCTTGCTTGATCCGCACATCGAGACTGGGACGCAGCAAAAGATCTTCCGCCGGGTAGCCACAGAGCGTCAGCTCCGGATAAACAACAATATCCGCGTTATAAGACGCACGCGCCTGACGCGCAGCCTCGGCTACTTTGTGGGCATTGCCTTCAACATCTCCTGCCAGAGTATTCAGCTGTGCAAGAACGATACGCAAAACAGTCGCCACAACCCCTCCCCAAAGGCTGAAAAAAAAGAAAAGGAAGAATAGAAAAGAAAAGAAAAGAAAAAAGAGCCGTCCACACGGGAAAGGCTACCTGCGGGGCACAGCCTTCCCGGTCGGCCGGATGATCAGCTTTCTGCGTGCTCAATACCCACAAGGTACCAGGAGCCCCCGGATTCGCTCTGTTCCAGGTGCCAGATATCAGTAATCTCTTCCTCTATCTTCTTGACGCTATCCATCAGACGACCATGGAAACGCAGACTGACCTGATAACTTCCCTGACGCCGACAAGCGCGTACCAAAGAGGCGTCGACGTAGAGGACTTTGCTGTCCGAGCCAGTGCCCGTACGAGCAAGCTCTTGCTCCAGATCCCGACATAGTTCCGGAGAGACATACTCCGAAATCAACTGCAGATCACCCCGGTTCCAGGCGGCAACCAGCGTACGGTAATGCTCCCTCGCCCTGTCAAGAAACCCCTCCTGGTCAAAGCCTGGAGGCAGTTCAAAGGGGACAGAGTCCGCATCCGGGTCGTCTGACATAGTCGCGCCCAAACCCGAGCCTGCTGCCCCGCCCCCCAGAAGGGCAGCCCCCGATCCGGCAGGCGCAGCAGGTATCAGACTGTCACTGGCACTGCGCTCAGCCTGCTGCTTCCAGGGCATGGAAGATGCAGCTTGTCGTTGCGCGCCACCGCCCGCCAAGGCTGAACGACGGCGCACCAGCCACACCACACCGAAAGCCAGAAGCGCTATCAGCAGAATATCGGTCAGGCCCACGCCGGAAAAAGCACCTCCACCCAAAAGAGAACCCAGCAAGCTTCCTGCCAACAAACCTCCCAGCATTCCACCTGCGGCACCTGCCAGAAAACCGCCCTTTTTACCAGGTGCAGACTGCGCACCCAGTGCATTCGTCGCACCGGACGGGCCACCACTTTCCGGAGCAGCCTTGTTGAACGAGGAGCCGTTCGGGTTCACCTTGTCGCCCTTGTCACGCGCAGCCCCGTTGACCAGACCGGCTTTGCCAGGCTCTGTCTTGTTAAAAGGGGCAGCAGGCCGGGGAGAACGCGTCTTGCCAGCTCCGAAGCCAGGCGCTGTTTTGAAAGAGCGTCCAAATGACTTGCCGCCTCCAAACTTGCCCGCCCACACATCGGAAGAGCCAAGAAACCCGACGCACACGAGCGCCAGTATGGGTACAACGAGAAGGTTTTTCATGAGGAACTGCACCTACAAACCCGCCACAGCAAGGCGGAAGCAACACAAGGGTGGCAACCATAGTGGCAAGATTCACGCTTTTCAAGCAGAACACTGATCAACTGGTCAGCCATACGTCCCGGGCCCAGTGCCAGATGGAAGGCCACTCTTCCTCGCTTGGCCCCTCCCCCCAGAACCAGCGCCCCACAGCGCCATCAGCGGCGATAGTGTAGCAGCCATCACTCAGGTCACAGATGTTGATCAAGTCCCGCGGCAAATCCCGGGACCAGGCCTGGGCGGTGATCTCTGGCAACCAGGTGTGCGCTCTTTCATCCGTCACCGTGCCCGGCTCAAGAGTGCCGCACACAACATCCCCGACTTCCTTGAGAAAATCCCGGTAGTCATCCGGCAGGTGCAGCAGCAAACACTCCTGCACAAAAATAATATCGTCATCGTCCGGCAATGCCAGTGGCACGGGAACAGGCTCATTGGACGCCCGCAGCGCCTGAATGACATCATCCATAGACAAAGCCCTTCCGTTGTTGGTTAAAGAGTCTGCTCGAAAGCAGGCTCCCGGACGCCCGGCCGCCCATTGCAAAATACCCCTGACTGAGGAGAAAGCTTATCCAGTGTGCTCCACCGGAGAGGATACACAGGCACCCAGCGCAACCCTGACCATCTTTTCGAAAGACAACTCACGGTCGGCAGGACTCATGCGCTCCTCAGTATGGAGATGGTCACTGACCGTACACAAGGCCAGTCCTTTGACACCATGTTCTGCGCAGACGCCGTATAGCCCGGCCGCCTCCATTTCTATACCCAGAATGCCCCGCTGTTCCAGCAGGCTCAACAATTCAGTGTCGGGGTGGTAGAACAAGTCAGAGCTGAAAAGGTTACCGACCCGCATCGCAACGCCTTGTTTGCGTGCGACATTCGTCAGGTTGGCCAGAAGGCCATAGTCACAGATGGCGGCAAAATCATAGCCACGAAAATGCAGCCGGTTAACCCCTGAGTCGGTGCAGGCGCCCATACCCACCACTATATCGCCCAGCGAAAGGTCGCGTGCCACAGCGCCACAGCTTCCCACCCTCACCAGATTGCGAACACCATACTCGACAACCAGCTCTCTGTAGTAAATGCACGCTGAGGGAATACCCATGCCAACGCCCATCACAGAAAGCCGTTTGTCCTGGTAATAACCCGTAAAGCCCAGCATGTTGCGCACGCCGGTCACCTGCTCGGATCTCTCAAGAAAAGTATCCGCAATAAATTGCGCGCGCAGAGGATCCCCCGGAACAAGGACGGTCTCAGCAAAGGCGCCCTCAGGTGCGTCTATATGTGGCGTTGTCATGCGCATTTCCAGTTTCAGGAAGAGGAAATCGATTTTATCAAAGTGCAGTGCCTGTCAGCCAATGCACTCCCGGATTTACAGCGCCGGAACAAGCTCACGCAGGCAACTGGTCCCCTGCTCCAGAGGAGGCATACCAAAGTGCTCTGCCAGTGTCTGGCCCAGATCCGCAAAAGTATCACGCCCGCCAATTCCCGAAGGACGAACGTCTGGCCCCGCAAACAGCAAGGGTACATTTTCCCGGGTGTGATCCGAGCCATGCCAGCTGGGGTCGCAACCATGGTCAGCCGTCAAAACCAGCAAGTCCCCCGCTGTGAGTTTGGCCAACAGCTCCGGCAAGCGCCGGTCAAAATGTTCGAGACCGAGAGCATAGCCCGGCAGGTCCCGACGGTGCCCCCATTGCGAATCAAAATCAACGAAGTTTGTAAACACGAGAGTGCGGTCCTGAGCCTGATCCAGCTGCGCAAGGGTAGCGTCAAAGAGCGCATCCAGTCCTGTCGCCTTGATCTTGCGACTGATGCCCTGATGCGCAAAGATGTCGGCTATTTTCCCT
Organism: Kistimonas sp. bin40; assembly: GCA_002238585.1. Classification (GTDB taxonomy): domain Bacteria; phylum Pseudomonadota; class Gammaproteobacteria; order Pseudomonadales; family Endozoicomonadaceae; genus Sansalvadorimonas. The sequence goes on from MPMQ01000005.1 coordinate 51,919, forward strand.
ACGCTGACAACCTCACCCCCTGACTGGAGCAGCTTGTCAAGCAGTGTGGGCGCCGGGGGAGGCACCGAGATATCACGACGATTGCCGGTGCGCACAAAGGTTTCAGGACACTGCCCGACGAAAGGGCGAGCAATAACCCGGGCGATACCATACTCATCCACCAGCTGGCGCGCTGTCTCACAGAGTTTGTACAGGGCTTGCAGTCCATAGGTTTCTTCATGACAGGCAATCTGGAAAACACTGTCAGCAGAGGTATAAACGATAGGGCGGCCGGTTCGCATATGCTCCTGACCCAGCCTGGTCAGAATTTGAGTCCCGGAGGCATGACAGTTCCCCAGCACCCCAGGCAGCTGCTCCACGTCGATCAGTCTTTGCAGCAACGCCTCAGGAAAGCTGTCGGACTTGTCCCGAAAATAGCCCCACTCAGAGGGCACAGGCACGCCCATCATTTCCCAGTGGCCACTGGAGGTGTCCTTGCCGCTGGATATCTCGGCAGCCCAGGCCCAGGCTCCTTCCAGGGCGAGAGGCAATGGCATCCCGGGAGCCCATCGGTCCGTGGAAGCATGGTGCGCATGCAGGAGACCAAGATTGCTCATATGAGGCAACTGAAGAGCTCCCGTGCGTCCTATGTCCGCGCGCCCTTCAGCACAGGCCTGAGCTATATGCCCAAAGGTGTCGGATCCTGCATCACCAAATTTTTCTGCATCGCCCGCCGCTCCTATACCGAAGGAGTCCAGGACCAGCACAACGGCACGTTTCATCAATGTTTCCTTCATCAACAGCCCCGGAATATGTCCGGGAGCAGACCGTCCTGACAGCACACAAGCCGGAGCAGGTCATTTTTATGCCGAATGCTGACTCTCGTCAAATAGAACAACAGCTCGCCCCGGATTCATCCGAAAGTTTTTCCGAGCCAGATCCGTCCTCACCATGACACCTACCCCCGATTACCGCTCAGCACAAAGCTTGTCGTCTCACGGCATCACGGCATCACGGCATCACGGCATCACGGCATCACGGCATCACGGCATCACGGCATCACGGCATCACGGCATCACGGCATCACGGGCTCATTTTTCAACGGCTGCGCCAACAACACAAGATTCAGACAGACACACCACGCGTTCAGGGACAAGGCATGGTCAGGTAGAGGTCGTGGCATCCAGAAGGTTTTTCACAAGACTACTGGCCCCCAGACGGAAACGAGCCGGGGCAGCCCCGCTCTCCCCTATCAGATCAACCACCAGACTCAAATACTTTTCAGCATCCGCAAGCGTCTGTATGCCGCCGGATGCCTTGAAACCAATCGCCTGACCTGAATCACGAATACAGGTCAGCATCACACGGGCCGCTTCCGGCGTGGCATGAACGGCCGTCTTTCCTGTGGAGGTCTTGAGAAAATCAGCACCACCCTGGATCGAAAGCTCACTGGCCAAGCCGATCAGCTGCGGCTCCCGCAGCTCTCCTGATTCAATGATGACCTTCAGGAGGAGCCTGTCACCACAGGCATCCCTGGCAGCTTGCACCAGACTCAGCCCCCTGGCACTGTCGCCAGCCAAAAGCGCACGCCAGGGAAATACCATGTCCACTTCATCTGCCCCCTTCTCACGCGCTGACCGCACCTCATCAACAAGCTCTGAAGCACTCAGGTTGGCATGCGGAAAGTTCACAACAGTAGCAACCTTTACCCCGCTGGCCTGCAACCGGGTCCGGGCAAGTGGAACAAACTCAGGAAAAACACACACAGCTGCGACTTGCCCAAGGGACGTGCAAGACGCGCGACATAAATTTTCTACAGCTGCTGCTGTAGCCCCTTCTTTGAGAAGAGTGTTGTCTACCAGGCGCAATACACGCTTGCACCTGAACGCCAGATCACACACAGCACCCCCTTTCCCGTGACAACCAATCCTACACTTGGACCCAGGCCCGGACCCACACTTGGACCTACGCCTGAACCCATGCCCGGCCCCATGCCTGGACCCATGCTTGGACCTACGCCTAGGCCTACGCCCGAACCCACGCCTGAACCCACGCCTGAACCTACGCCCGAACCTACGCCCGAACCTGCGCCTGAACCTACGCCCAAATCTACGCCCGAACCTGCGCCCGAACCTGCGCCCGAACCTGCGCCCGAACCTGCGCCCGAACCTGCGCCCGAACCTGCGCCCGGAGCCGCCGTCCAAGAGCAGAATGCGGCATTATAAACGCAAGAAGGCCCGCGCTGCAGCAGCGCGGACCTTCCAGAAAGCGAGGAATACCAGTGGGTCAGGCGGCGACTTCGATCTCTTCTGCCTGCAGACCTTTTTCACCCTGAGTGACATAGAAGCGCACTTTCTGCCCCTCTACCAAAAGGCGGTAGCCTGAGCCTTCGATGGAACGGAAGTGAGCAAAAACGTCAGGGCCGTCATCCTGCTGAATGAAACCGTAACCCCGTGATTCGTTAAACCACTTCACAACACCTGTTGTTTTTTCTTTCCTCGAATGACCAGCCGCATTGTCGGCACTAGTAGACTCGGACATATAACTCTTTAACCTGTTTTCTTTCAGTAAGGGACAGCCACCGCCTGCGAGGCCCATTTCCATAAATACTACGGAAACGGCAGGCTGCCAAGACAAAGTGCCTGGCTTATTAATCAGGATGGCGATGAACCAAACACGGCACCACGCAGAGTTTCAACACCCTGCAGGACCCCCACAAGGGTCCCACAAAGACCCCACAAGAGCCCGGCAAAACCGGTTGTCCGACATCGCAACACACACGAAAATACAAGCTCTACTCAAGCAGTGGCGCAGTATATCCCTTTTGACTAAATAGGCAAAGGCTTAAAACCAAAATGTCAGGCAGCTTGTCGCATCCCGCGCACAAACCGCAAACCGCAAACCAGCAAGGATCCGGAACAATGGAAGAAACGTTTTACTTTCATGACTATGAGACATTTGGAACAGACCCGGGACAGGACTGGCCAGCCCAGTTCGCCGGTGTGCGAACCGATGCAGATTTCAGAGAAATCGGTACTCCACTCGTCGAATACTGTCGACTCCCCGGTGACCGGCTGCCTGATCCAGAAGCCTGCCTCATCACCGGCATCACACCACAGCAGGTTGAGGAGAAAGGATTAAGAGAATGTGAATTCATCGACCTTATTCACCAGCAGATGAGCCAGCCTGGCACCTGTTCACTGGGATACAACAGCATCCGGTTCGACGACGAGGTCACACGCCACTGCTTGTACAGAAACTTCCATGACCCCTATGCCAGAGAGTGGATGAACAGCTGTTCTCGCTGGGATTTGATTGATGTCACCCGCCTGTGCGCCGCCCTGCGCCCGGACGGGATTGTCTGGCCCAGAAGAGAAGACGGCAGTCACTGTTTTCGCCTGGAACGCCTTACTCAAGCCAATGGCATTACCCATGACCACGCCCACGATGCGCTGTCCGACGTGCGAGCCACCATCGCCTGGGCACGCCTTTTACGAAAAACGCAACCCAGGCTTTTTGCCTTTGCCCTGAACCACCGCAGCAAATGGCGCATCAGCAGCATGCTGGACACCATCTCCCAGAGCCCAGCACCACTGATTCACGTTTCAGGCAAATACCCGGCCTCACGCCACTGTCTTGCCATGATCGCACCACTGGCCGCGCACCCTCTGCACAAAAACAAGGTAATCGTCTGTGACCTGTCAGCTGATCCCGGGCCACTGCTGAGTGAGAGCTCAGATGTGCTGCGTGAACGGCTCTTTACACCCGGCGCACAACTTCAGGAGCAAGGACTACCGGCCGTTCCCCTGAAAGCAGTCCACCTCAACCGCACTCCCGCCCTGGCCCCCTGCTCTGCGCTTCATCCGGCAGACTGGAACAGACTGGGCATCAGCAAGACACTGTGCAGTCAACACTACGGGGCTTTATTTTCCGACCGGCAAACTCTCAACGACCTGCGCGCCAAGATCGCAGCGATCTACAAAGTTCTCCCGGAGAGCGACCCGGACGACAACCGCCTCCAGGATCCAGATCAAATGCTCTATTGCGGCGGCTTTTTCTCTGCGGCAGACAAAAAGCACATAGCCAGGGTAGCTGCAACAGCTCCCGATAAACTGGGTGACTTGTCGCTAGCTTTTGGTGACGCACGGCTTCCGGAAATGTTGTTCCGCTACAGAGCCCGGAACTGGCCGGAATGGCTTTCACAACAGGAAACAACACGCTGGGAGGCATTCAGACTGGAGCAGATAAAACGCGGAGCAGGCGGTCACCAGCTTCCCCTGCATGACTGGATACGAAAAACGGAAACTCTTCTGCAAACAGAAACACGAACAGAGTGCAGGGAAACGCTCAAGCAATTATGGGAGTACGGCAACAGCATAAAATCCCTCTCACAACCCGGCGCAACCAACGAGGCATAAGCGCAGCAAGACAGCTTGCTGCCTCATCCATGACCGATTTTGCGCGTTGTGTATCAGTCCCCGCCCTGAGGGCGGGGCTTGCCACGCACCGGATCAGCAGCTCGCAGCCTTCCTCCCGGCACGAGGCATCACCAAAGCGCCACTGAGCCGGTAGCGCCAGGCGGCCCGGTCTTCCCTTCTCATTTTGTGCAGCGTGTTCTGTATGACAAGGAGGCCAGCCTCAAGCACAACTTCATCTTCGACATCAAGACTTTCAATCTGATAAATCAAATCAAGCGCCAGTTGCACGTGTTCTGGAGTGGACTCGTCTGTCATAACGCTCTCCTTTTCCTTTCTTGACCAGGATATCGACCGCCCTCCTTGATTCTTGACACTCAAATTGGAAAAAAACACATTTTCTTCAAAACATGTATTAATTTGACACTGACAGCTGGTCAACATCGGTCAACCATGGCAGGAACAATTCCCGCTCGCCAGGAAGACTGCTGGAGACAAGGGGCTTGAATTGAAAGGAAAATAGCGAGGCTATGCGTTGTCGCCCCCTCGCCAGCAGATGCTCGGCCAACGGGCTGTAGCTGACGGACCCAACAGTACATTCTTCCAGCCGTCAAGGCAGGTGCCGCTCTGGCTTGTGCCCGTGGCGTTCGACTCTTCGGACTGAGTCAAACAAAAACCCGGCCGCCCCCGGGTGCCGCCAATTTATCTCCGGCGCCGCCTGGGCTGTAGGACACTCCATCACCTGCCCCAAGTGACAACCACAGGACGCAGCGGAAAAAAGGAGTGCATTTTCGAGTGCAATGAGGAGTAAACTGAGCAGCACGACCAAGGGGAGCTGCCCAGGCTCCTCTACAACAGGCAGTTCTTTGGCAAAACAGACAGGAGAGGAATCGTGTTTGACAAGACAGGCGTGACAGACGCAATCGCAGACGCAGTACACAAAATCCTTCGCCAAGGCCCGGGCTTGCCAACGAAGGAAGACCTGGAAACAAACCTCAAGGCCGCCCTGAACATAGCCTTCAGCAAAATGCAGCTCCTGACTCAGGACGAATTTGCCGCACAGACAGCCGTTCTGCAAAAGACTCGCGCCATGGTCGAATCGCTGGAAAAACGTCTCAGCGAGCTGGAGAAACGACTGGACGCCAAAAAAACAGGGAACGCACCGCGCACAGAGACGCAGTGACTGTGCTTTCAGCGTCTCCGGGGAGGCGCCGCAGTCTTCAGCGCCTTTTTCTTCCTGAATCCGCGCTGGTCGGCGGCACCTGCTCGCTGTGCTGGCTTTTTCTTCTTGCGCACGCCACTCTCTTTTTCTTTGTTGCGGAACTCAGGCTTTTCAGCCGCACGGCCTGAGGCCGCCGCCCCTTGCCCAAGCTCGCCAAGTCCTGGTCCGCCTCCCTTTTTCTTGCGCGGCTTGCGCTTGCCTGCAGGAAGCCTCACCCCCTTTGTTCTGGCTACACTGTTGGCCAGTTCAAAGTCTATATTCCTTTCTTCCAGATCAACACGCATCACCTGAACTGTTACAGCATCGCCCAACCGAAAACACAGTCCCCCTTTTTCGCCGGACAGATTCTGACGGACAGGATCAAAGTGATAATAATCGCTTGGCAAGGAGCTGATATGAACAAGGCCACTGACAAGCAACTCTTTGAGTTCGACAAAAAGCCCAAACCCCGTGACCGCAGAAACAGTGCCTTCGTATATTTCACCCAAATGCTTTTGCATATATTCACACTTGAGTCGTTCCATCACTTCCCGGCTGGCATCATCTGCTCGACGCTCAGTCATTGAGCAGTGCTTGCCAAGAGCCACCATGGCATCCACGTCGTAAGGGAAAGAAGTTTCCCTGTCCATAGTCGAAGCGCCTTTGACAGTCACTACATGCCTGGCTCTTTTTCCGGAGCGGACTATGGCACGAATCGCTCGGTGAACAAGCAGATCAGGGTAACGTCGGATAGGCGAGGTAAAGTGGGTGTAGGCTGGATAGGCCAAGCCGAAATGGCCGCCATTGTCCTGCTGGTATACGGCTTGCCCCAGCGAGCGCAGCATCATCATCTGTATGACATGAGCGTCGGAACGCTCGGCTGTGGCCGCCAACAGGTTCTGATAATCGGTCGGCGTAGGGGCGGCGCGACCCGGAAGGCTCAAACCCCTTTCACTCAGGAACCGGAGAAGACTCTCCCTTTTCCTTTCCGTTGGCCCCTCGTGAACCCGAAACAGCCCCGGCAGACCGTGGTGTTCAATAAATTGGGCTGCTGCCACGTTGGCACACAACATGCACTCTTCAATCAGCTTGTGGGCGTGGTTGCGGTGAACAGGCTCAATTCTGTCTATCTTGCGCTCAGGCCCGAAAATAATGCGGGTCTCTGTCGTTGAAAAATCGATGGCTCCCCGCTTTTTGCGCCGATTCACCAGACTGTTGTACAACTTGTACAAGCTCTCAAGGTGTGGCACCAGGGACGCGTACTCTCGCCGGAGACGAATGCACTCTTCGTCCTGCTGCTCCTCTTCCTGCAACATGGTACCCACTTGCGAATAGGTAAGCCTGGCGTGGGACCTGATCAAGCCCTCATAAAAGCGGAAGCCACTCAGCCGCCCCCGGGCACCGATCGTCATTTCACAGATCATGGCCAGGCGATCAACATGAGGATTCAGTGAGCAGAGCCCGTTGGAAAGCACTTCCGGCAGCATAGGAATCACCTGGCCGGGGAAATAGACAGAGGTCCCCCTGTGACAAGCTTCCTTATCCAGTTCTGAGCCGGTTTTTACGTAATAGGACACATCGGCTATGGCAACGAACAGACGCCATCCACCGGTCAGCCTTTTCCGGGCATAGACAGCATCATCAAAGTCTTTTGCATCTTCGCCATCGATGGTGACAAAGGGCAGGTCGCGCATATCAACCCGATGCTGCTTGTCCTCTTCCGGGACTTCCGGCGAGAAGCCTTGCACCTCGTCAGACACGGCCTGGGGCCAAATATGGGGGATATCATAGCTGTGTATGGCAATATCCGTTTCCATTCCCGGATCCATCCGATGCCCGAGGATTTCGCGCACAACACCGACCGCCATCTGATGGCGGGAAGGGTAGGTCTTGATATCCACCAGCACAATCTGCCCCTGCGTGGGCACGAGCGCACCGGGCTCAACAACCAGCTCATTGGTCATACGCCGCCCGGTTGGCGTCACCATCCCTTTGCCATCCTCCTCGTGGTATGTGCCGACCAGCTGACTGACACCCCGCTCAAGGACTTCGACGACCGCACAGTAACGACGCCCACGGCTGTCGATATCGGTCTCGCGCACCACCACCCGGTCGCCATCAAACAGCATTCTCATTTGCTTGACGGTCAGAAACAGATCTTCACCTTCATCAGGAATGACAAAGCCAAAGCCTTCACGGTGCCCATGAACCCGCCCGGCAATCAGGTCGGCCTCATCGATCAGATCAAAAGCTTCCTGACGTGTTTTGAGGAGCTGGCCGTCACGCACCATCGCAATCAGGCGTCGTCTGAGCCCCTCCTGCTCCTCTGCATCAACCAACCCAAATTCTTCAAGCAGAACCTCGTAGCGAGCCGGCGCACCACGATGCTCGATGTGCTGCAGAATCAATGTGCGGCTGGGTACGGGACGGTCATACTTGTCGGCTTCGCGACCGGCATCCGGATCACTGGATCGCCATGATGTGGACATGCTGTTCCCTGAAAGGTGACATTCTCGCGCAGTATACGCTCCTTGGAAGCCTTAAGCGACGCAGCCAGGCGGAGGCAAACGAGAAACACATAGCCCCGCCCTTCGCTGGCACCGCCACAGGAGAGAGGGAATCGCCCAGTGTCGCCAACAGCCTGTGCTCTTGTGCAACCTTGCGCAACACCCTCACCAGAAAGCCGAAAGCCAACGAGCCATCAGACGCCGGCGAACACTGTCCTCAGACACATTCACCATTGTTCATGACGCTCCCTGACTCCACAGCCTCCCAGCTCGGCAACCTTACTGCTGAAAATGTCGAGTAATTGGGTTGTTTTCCATTCGTGCAGGGCAGGTTTTGTGCTGCCTGTTCCTCGCACAAATCCAAGCCCGCTGGCCTCGAGCGCATCAAGGACCAGATCAATGATTGGCTTGCAACTCGTTGTCTTGTGACAGTCGATTCGCCGCCAGGCAACAAGAGACTCTACATTCCTCCAGAGACTCACGTGTGCGAGCCTGTTTTGACTTTGTCCAACAGAGCACGCCTCTGCTTCACTCTCGTTCGGTCGGCAGCCTCCAGGCCGGACAGCGCACCTGGCACCAACCCGGCAGAAGACTATTTACTTACAGGCGTTACTCACAGGTGGCCTGACAGCTCTCAACTTCTGCTTCAGCCGCGCTATTTCCTGGGCACTGTCCGACTGCGACTGGACCAAAAGCCGCTCCCTGGATTCCATTGTCCGTCTCTGCTCCTCAATCACGCGGGAACAGCGCGCGAGGTTTTCAGTTTGCCAGCCTGCTACCGCAATCTGGCGCCCTACCTGAGCCCGGAGCTCTGACACATCGGCCTTCAACTGGCTCAGCTGGACTTGAAGATCACAAAGCGTTTCCACAGGCACCACAACCACCTTGCGCGGATAACATTCCCACTGTTCAGCGGGCTCTGCCATTGTAGCAGCGAACTGCCTGACTCGTTTTTCCAGTTCCATGGCCCAGCAAAGATTGCCGCTCTCACGCAGCAATTCGACAAAAATACGGAATTCGCTGTCACCCTTGTCGCGCAATATGCTGAGCAGTTTTTCCCTTTTCCGGGTATCGGTGACCTCCTCTCTGACCGAAAGCTCTTCAAAGCTGTTCAGGAAGCCTCCAGCATCCTGGTTGATTCTATCCATCAGCCCGGAATCGAGCCTGACATTGGCCTTAAGGCCAGCTTCCACTGCGCGCAGAGCCGCTTTGTTGACTTCGCTCATGGTGCCATTTGCCTGAGACAAGCCGGTCCCGGACGCGCCAAAAAGGGGAGGGGACACAGCCCTGCCATTATTGATTGTGTTCATGGAAACACTCTCTTCTTTTCCTCGGTGAGCAAGTGGACAAGCGGAGAGGCAAGCCTGCCTTTCTCGCGAACACATGGCATTGGAGTACAAAAAGAACAAAAAGTTCTGTTGCAACCTGCTGATGACGCCAGGCTGAGTGAAAACCGGCAAGCAGTCACAACTCGAACCCGCTCTTTGCCTGAACAGATCGCGTCAGACCAGCTTGCACCACACTGACTTTCGGACATGCGTTTTCCCCGGAGGCTAAATCACACTGTGCTGCCAGGCTATCACAGACACTCAGGCAGCCAAGGCAGCTTTCTGGACGGCACGCCTGTGGAATCACCGGAGAGCTGCAGGCTGGTGCGCACTGACACCCCAAAAGCTACAGGCTTGTGCGCAGCAATTCGTTGACAAATACGTCCCGCAGCTCCATCGCCTCCGGACTTTCCTGAGCACCGCAGAAGAAGCGTGCGTCAACCGGTTATTGGCTGCTGTGGCTCAGCCTGCCGGAAAAACGGCCGCCGCTTTTTCTCCCCAAAACCTTTACCTTTATTGGCCTGAACTGCCCTGCCATATTGTTCAAGGACTACAAGTCAGCCCAGTGGTCACCATCATCTGGATAACACAGGCCTGGCTCTACTTTTCGTCGGCTGCAAATTCCCCGGGACTGTGGCAGGAGACAGAAAACCGAACGGGCTGCGCCCTGCCCGAAGACCGGGTATACAAACCCAACCTGCACGCAAAAGGCGTGAACACGAAACAGCCAACCTGAAGAAAGCAATCGCCCGGACCCGGAACCAGGGTGCGACGGGAGAGACCACAGCTGTCAGTGGTGAAGAGCAGAAGCCAGATACCCGGAAGCAGGCAGGGATGCTGCCCTGACAGGTCGTAGACTTTTCCATACTGTTCGGCCGCTCGCTGGTGCCTGTGCACCATTGATCTGCAAAAACGCAGAATTGATCTTGCAAAAACCGCGCAATTGGTAAAGAATGGCCACCGCCTTGGCAGCGGGACTTCCTGCTGCGGGCACGATGGTGGGCTCTGTCAGCCCCCCGCAACGGGTAGCCGTGAACCCCGCCAGGCCCGGAAGGGAGCAACGGTAGCGGTGAGCCTGTGTGCCGGGTGTAAGCTGGCGGAGCCTGCCTCCCTGTTTGTGCAGGGTTGCTTCTCCAGATACGGCTGTTATGCCATTCCTGCCATACCGGGCAGGCCAGATATGCTCCATACGCTCTGACTCCGCATTGGCGGTGCCTGTACTCGTCAGCACAGCCTCGACCGACGCAGAGCCAGCGTCATTTTGCAGTCCATATAACTACAGAAACTGTGCGGTGCTGTGGTGAAGAAGCCATGAGTTACCAAGTGTTGGCGCGCAAATGGCGGCCCCGTTCCTTCGAAGAAATGGTAGGGCAGGAACACGTTCTCCGGGCTCTTGTCAGTGCGCTCGACAACAACCGCCTTCACCATGCCTGGCTCTTTACCGGCACACGCGGGGTGGGCAAAACAACCCTGGCCAGAATCCTGGCGCGCTGCCTCAACTGTGAGCAGGGTATCAGCTCCCGACCTTGCGGCCAGTGCACGTCCTGCCGGGAAATTGATGAGGGGCGCTGCATTGATCTGATCGAGGTGGACGCAGCCAGCCGGACCCGACTCGAAGACACCAAAGAGCTGCTGGACAATGTCCAGTACGCCCCCTCGCGCACCCGCTTCAAAGTCTATTTGATAGACGAAGTGCACATGCTCAGCACCCACAGTTTCAACGCCTTGCTCAAGACGCTGGAAGAACCACCGCCCCACGTAAAATTCCTGCTGGCAACAACAGACGCACACAAGGTGCCGGTCACTATTTTGTCCCGCTGCCTGCAGTTCTGCCTCAAAAACATGCCCCCCGAACGCATAGTGGGGCACCTGCAGCAAGTCCTTGATGCGGAGAAGGTAACCTACGAACAATCTGCCCTCTGGCAACTGGGGCAGTCTGCTGATGGCAGCATGCGTGACGCCTTGAGCCTGACAGACCAGGCCATTGCCTACTGCAACGGAAACCTGGTAGCCGATCAGGTAGCGGCTCTGCTGGGGACGGTAAAGCAGGACTCTATCCACCAGCTGCTGGATGCGTTGATGGAAGGCAGTGCCGAAACCATGATAGCCGTCGTTGAAGAGATGGCGCAGTACAGTCCCGACTATGAAGCCGTACTGCTGGGCATTCTTTCCTGCTTGCACCGGGTGGCCATGGCTCAGGCCCTGCCGGACACTATAGACAATACCCAGGGCGACCAGCACTGGATTGAGGAACTGGCGAAGAGGGCGAGAGCGGAAGATATACAGCTGTATTACCAGTCGGCCCTGATTGGCCGCCGGGACTTGCCGCTGGCACCGGATGCGCGCGCCGGCTTTGAGATGATACTGCTGCGCATGTTGGCCTTTCGTCCGGCCGGTGCGCCTCGCCAGCCAGCCGCTTCCGACACAGATCCCAACGGGTCAGCTCAGCTTGCGCCCCCGAATCCTGATACCAACAGGACAAGCACGACGGGACAGCCCGAGAAAGGGGATCGCCCTGCCGCACCTGGATCAGCTCACGCCAACAGGACACAACAGCAGGTTCCGGCCTCCTCCCTTGCTGCCGCGCATCAAACCGGACACCCAGCGGAAAAGGGCAACCCTGTCCCACCTGGCCCCCCCTCCGCCAATACCATACATCATCAACAGGTGCGCAACGGCGGACAGGCAGAAGAAACAGAACACTCAAGGCCGCCTGCCGTCCCCGCTGCCAGCATCTTTCATAATCAGCACCCCCATAACGTCGGACGGCCAGAGGACAACAAACACCCCGCGCCCCTCACTGCCACTGAAGCTGCACAGAAAGCCGCGCATCATCAACCCAGCCCTCCAGCCGGGCCGGCAGGGCGATACCCAACCTCGCCAGCCGCGCTGTCTGCTGCCGGTACCCATCAAACTGCAGCTTATCAAAACAGCAGTCAGACCAGACTATCCGAGGAAACAGAGCAATCCATTCCATCGGCGCTCCCTGCTGCCGGTAGCCTTTCTCAAGCCCACATCAGCGAAGAACGGATTTCAGCAGCCACCACTCGTGTCGCACATCAATCCGCACATCCTGAAAACATCGATCAAGCCAGGCAACCTGTGGGAGCGACACACTCAACGCCAGCTCCCGCGCCCACCGCTTGTGGCGCGCATCAAGAAACACATAATGAAAGTGCCGGTCGAGCAGGACAGCTGGAGGCAGTGGGATACCCAATGCCGCCGGTCCCGTCCGCTGCTGCCGCACCTCCAGTCTGTATCGCAGAACAACATGTTTCGGTATCCAACGCTGATGCCGCGCATCAAGCTGTGCATCATCAACACGCCAGTCAAGCCAGGCTGTCGGATAAAGCGGGACACCCGGCAGCTGCCATTGAGGCGGCGCATCAAGCCGGACAGTCCTGGCAGGCGAAAGATTCAGTCGCGCCTGCCGCCAATGCCGCATATCCGGCCCGGGATGCGCAAGAGCAGGCTTCAACATCCGCCCCAGCGTACCATCAAGCCGCGCAGCATCAATACAGATCACAGGCTGCGCTGTCAGACAGGACGGAACATCCAGTACCCACCGTTGAGGCAGTGCATCAAGCCGGGCAGTCCTGGCAGGCGAAAGATTCAGTCGCGCCTGCCGCCAATGCCGTATATCCAGCCTGGGCTGCAGACGAACAGGCTTCGACATCCGCCCCAAAGGCTTCTCAGCAAGCGGTGCCTCATCCACACGCCGTTCAAGCTGCATACCACCCAACTGCCCATCAAACCGGGCAATTCGAGGACGAGAGACACTCGCTCACATCTGCCACCAATACCGCACATCCAACCTGGGCTGAACAAGAACAGGCTTTGACATCTGCCCCCGGGGCCTCTCATCAAGCCGTGCATCAGCCTGATGCCCATCAAACCGGGCAGCCCGAAGAAGCAAGACATTCACACGCGCTTGCCGACCATGCCGTATATCCCGCCTGGGCTGCGGAAGAACAGATGTCGACATCGGCCCCTGGTGCTGCTCATCAAGCTGCACAGCATCAACACGCCCCTCAAGTCGCGCAGTGGGAGACGGCAGGGCATTCGGCAGCTGCCATCAATGCAGTGCATCACACAAATGCCCATCAAGCAGGGCAATCCGGGACAGTGGAACATTCAGGCGCGCCTGCTGCCCATGCTTCATATCCGGCCTGGGCTACGCAAGAACAGTTTACGACAGCGGTTCCTGACGCTTCTCACCAGGCTGCACATTATCAACACGGCAGTCAGGCCGGGCTGCCAGAGGAGGCGGAACATCCACAGCCTCCCCACGCAGCCGCTTCAGGCGGCCTGTCGTATCAGGCGCAACACCTCCCGGACACCCATCAAGCCGAGCAGCAAGAAAAAGCGGGACATCCAGCACAACCCGACACAGAGGGTGCAGCCGCCGTCCCTCAGCCTCTCACTGTCGAAACGCGCAGACAGCCCCCCGGCTCTGGCGCGACAGATCGCCCGCTGGCAACAAACCTGGAAGAAGACTACCCAGGTTGCCTGCAGGATCTTCGCCCACAACACTGGCTGTCTGTGTTCCAGAAGCTGGAGTTGGTGGGAATAGCTGCTACGCTTGCCGCGCACAGCGAGCTGATTTCTGTCAAAGGGACGACTTTGTTGCTCCGTCTCGACAGCGAGCAAGATGTCCTCTACGACGAAGTGTACAGACAGGAAATTGAGCATGCGCTGCAGCAGCGTCTGCGCTGCGCTCTGACTCTGGCCATAGAAACAGGGGCTGTGGCGACAGAAACGCCCGCTGCCTGGCGCAAACGTATGCAAAAAGAGCGCCTGGAAGCCGCCCGACAAAGTCTCCGGCAGGACCCGTGTGTACAGGCTTTGGTGGAGCAATTTTCCGGCTGTTTGCTGGAAGAATCCATCGAGCCTGTGGACTGATCCTGCCTGTGATATTGGGTGCCGCTACAATAGGGCTCCCACTTTTTCAGAACGAACTGATCAAAGAGGTAGTCATGTTGAAAGGTGATCTGGGTAACCTGATGCAGCAAGCTCAGAAAGTGCAGAAGAAAATGGAAGATCTGCAAAAGGAATTGGCGCAGCTGGAGATAACAGGGGAAGCTGGCGCGGGCCTTGTCTCTGTGGTCATAACAGGGCTTCAGGATGTGCGTCGTGTCACCATTGATCCTTCTCTTGTTGTTCCTGAGGACAAAGAAGTTATGGAGGATCTGATCGCTGCCGCCGTCAACGATGCCGGACGCAGGCTCCAACAGACCAAGAAAGAGCGCATGGCGGAACTGACAGGCGGTGCAAACTTTCCTGCAGGCTTCCAGATGCCCTTTTGAGCAAGCTGGCGGCCTTTGTCACGAGACCAGTTCATGTTGCCAGGTCTTGTGACAGCCCAACGCCAACAAGCTGCGATGCCTGTATACAGGACCCGATCTGGTATCAATGATGCCTGATCCAGAAGCCTGACCATAAGCTTGCCTTCTGAGACCGGTGTACTCGGCGAGGCCTCCATGTCCCCCGATCGCCGCTACCTTGTTGCCGGATGTTCACACAAAAGGAGTGACAAATTCCCTGTGAGGGTTCTGGCAATAATGAGGACAGGCGGTGTTCTTGCGACACCGCCTGTTATGATGGCGATCTGTTGGTGATTGAACCATAAGAGCTTGTGCAGGTCTGTATTCCGGCTGACCGCAGGTCCTTGTCTCCTCAAGAAACAGCAAGTCCCGGGGATGGTGGTATGGATCATGCAATCCCTGTGTAAAAAAACCTGTCGAAAAGGAACATCTGGTCGCCAACCTGACTATAGGAGGTCAGGCTGAAACCTGGTGTGTCGCCAGTCAGCTGGAAGGCGAGGGGATATGAGGAGGTGAGCAGGGTGGAGCATGGACAATGGCTGTCGCAGATCGCGTAGCCCCGGCTGGCGAATCCTGGCCGCATGCAGCCACAGAACAGAGGTCTTTCTGGCGGACAGGAAAAGGCAGAGACGCCACAGGCGAGCAGTCTGTCGGAACGGCTGCCAGGTCCTGCAGGGCGGCCCGGGCGGATATAGCCAGCAGTTTTCCTGCTGACCGATGCCCTTTTGCATGAACAGTGCCCGGAACAACTTTCCT
This sequence comes from Kistimonas sp. bin40, assembly GCA_002238585.1. Taxonomy (GTDB): domain Bacteria; phylum Pseudomonadota; class Gammaproteobacteria; order Pseudomonadales; family Endozoicomonadaceae; genus Sansalvadorimonas. The sequence continues at coordinate 67,429 of MPMQ01000005.1, forward strand.
CCCCCCTGAAAGGGCAGTACCTTGCGGGGGAGGACGAAAGAGAGCGGGCGCAAGCCATTCTGGCTGACGATAAAACAGCCTGAGAATGGAAAGGAACAAGAATAAAGAATGACTCCCTGGTACAGAGAGTGATTCAAGATACAGCTTTCATCGGGCACCGGCCTTGTGTTGCAGTCTGTCGGATCCGGATTGCCCTCCTTGAAAAGAGTCACCGCTCAGGCTCATAGCATGAACAAGCAGCATCACCGTTTTTTTGTATTCGTTGGTGAATGGAAGCCTCTTCTGGCCCTGTCCATGCCCATTCTCCTTTTTAATCTTGCCTCCATGGGCATGGGTTTTGTCGATACCACCATGGCGGGCAAAGCCAGTGCCCACGACCTGGCAGCAGTGGCTGTCGGCAGCAGTTTGTGGGTCCCGGTCAGCCTGTGGATGTATGGCCTCCTGATGGTTCTGGTACCTGTTATCGCCGGACATCGTGGTGCCGGGGTCAATGAACCCATTGGCCAGGATCTGATCCAGACGCTCTGGATAGCACTCTTTAGTTCACTCATAGCACTTGTGTACATGTGGTTCACGGAACCCATATTGCTGACCATGGAGGTGGCTCCGGAAATCGTTCCCGTCACACGCGACTACCTGCAGGCCATGGCCTTCGGTGTTCCCGGTATAGCACTGTTCTACTGTCTGAACAGCTTCTGTGGGGGCATGGGCAACACACGCGCTCCCATGGTGATTGCCGTGATCGGTCTTCTGATCAACATTCCCGCAAACTACATCTTTATTTACGGGAAACTGGGCGTGCCTGCCATGGGAGCTGCAGGCTGTGGCTGGGCGACCAGTCTGTCATACTGGATTATGTCTCTTGGCATGCTCTACTACATTGCACGCCACCCACACTACAGTGCGCTGCTGCGTGACTGTCAGATCCGCTTGTGCCTCCCGCGCATTACAGAGCTGTTAAAGCTGGGATTGCCCATCTCCGCCAGTGTATTCATGGGAGGCGGCGTCTTTGCTTTGGTCGCACTTCTGGTCGGAAAGCTGGGCAGCACCAGTGTTGCTGCCCACCAGGTGGTGCTGAATTTTTCCTGTTTGACATATGCTGTCCCCCTGAGCCTCTCCAGCGGGATAACCATCCGTACCGGATTCCTGCTGGGCCATGGCGACCGGGAGCAGGCCAGGGTGCGCGTGTTCGGCGGCATGCTTCTTGCTGTTGCCTTCTCGTCTATCCTGGCCGTTCTTATCCTGCTCTTTCCCAAGGCCATTCTCTGGCTGTACACCTCAGACATCGAAGTCACATTGATGGCAGCAGCTTTGCTCAAATACGCAGCCTGCTATCAGGTTTTTGATGCTCTTCAGGCGTCCGCCAACGGGGCTTTACGGGCTTACAGGGATACCTATGTTCCCATGATAGTGGTGGCCTTTTCCTTCTGGGTAATTGCCTTGCCGCTGGGGTATTTCCTGGGAATGACAGACTGGCTGGTGCCCCCTATGGGGCCTGCAGGCTTCTGGGTGGGACTGCTCTCTGGTCTGGTGCTGACTGGCGTTTTCCTGAGCGTGCGACTGCTGTTGGTGATGCGCAGTCAGACTGATCCTGCAGAGGTGCAACAAGCCGCCTCTGCCCAGGCAGCCGGCTCATCCTGCCAGCAGTAGTCGATTTTGCGGGGAGTAACAGGGAAGAGAAACGGGGAAAAGGGAACCTGAGCGTGCGACTGCTGTTGGTGCTGCGCAGTCAGACTGATCCTGCAGAGGTGCAACAAGCCGCCTCTGCCCAGGCAGTCGGCTCATCCTGCCAGCAATAGTCGATTTTGCGGGGAGTAAAAGGGAAGAGAAACGGGAACAAGGGAACAAGGGAACAAGGGGAAGGGAAGGAAAAGGAAAAGGAAAAGGAAAAGGAAAAAATAGTGCCCGACCGGGACTGGACAGTCCGGAGCCGGCCGGGCACAGGCAACCGCTTTAATCAAGCGGACTGATGGGAATAAACCTTGCAGCCCCCTTACGGATAACGCGTATGGTCACAGACTGCCTCTTGGGCAGCTCCGCCACCACCTGCTTGAACTCCTTGACGTTTCTGACCGGCAGCTGGCGTTGATTATGCAGAACATGGGTGATCAGGTCGCGCCGCAGCAGACCCCGGCCTTCATGCTCAACAACAACGCCCTCTACGCCTTCTACGCCCTCCTGCTTCAGACTGGCCCGTATTTCGTCAGTCAGATCAGTAATGGAAAGCCCCAGAACCTCATCAGAACGCGGCTGTCCTGGTGCCTGACGTGGCGTATCTTCAGACAGCTCGCCGGGCACCACCGCCAGGGTTCTTTCCTTTCCTTCCCTGACAAAGACCACATTGACCTTCTTGCCAACAGGCGCACGTCCCACCGCAACAGGCAGGTCAGCCGAGAATTTGATGTCCCGTCCATTGAACCGAATGATGATGTCTCCGGCCTGGAGGCCAGCCTTGGCAGCGGGGCCGTTAGACAGCACCTGGCTGAGCAGGGCTCCGTGCGGCTTTTTCAGACCGAAGGACTCAGCCAGATTACGGTCAACGTCCTGTACCAGGACGCCCAGCCAGCCGCGCACGACCTGTCCTGATGTCTTGAGTTGCCTGACAACATCCATGGCATCATCGATAGGAATGGCAAAGGACAACCCCATGAATCCTCCCGACCGGGTATAAATCTGGGAGTTGATGCCTATCACCTGGCCCTTCATGTTCAACAGGGGTCCGCCCGAGTTTCCGGGGTTTATAGGCACGTCTGTCTGGATGAAGGGCACATAGCTTTCGGTGGGCAGAGTGCGATTCAGGGCGCTGATAATCCCTTTGGTGACAGAATAATCAAACCCAAAGGGTGAGCCTATGGCAAATACCCACTGACCGGGCTTGAGAACCTCAGAACTGCCCACAGTCACAGCAGGCAGGCCGGCACCTTTCACATCGACCTTCAGCAGCGCAAGGTCAGATTTGCTGTCGGCACCGACCAATTTGGCCTTGTACTCACTGCGGTCATTCATGCGTACAACAATTTCATCGGCACCTTCTATGACATGATTATTGGTCAACACATAACCATCTGCGGAAATGATGAACCCGGAGCCCAACGACCTTGGTCGCGGTCGGGGAGGTGCCCCTCCGTGATTGGGCAAATCAGGAATTTCCAGCCCGAAGTAGCGGCGGAGAAGCTCAGGAAGCTGATCCGCGTAGGGCATATTCCTGTCGCGCTTCGGGTGTGTCGTGGTACTGATGTTGACGATGGACGGCGAGGCTTTTTCCGCCAGTGTCGAGAAGTCCGGCAACATTGCCGCCGGGACAGGGGTGGCCTCGACCTCTCGCCGTACCGGAAGGCTGACCAGGCCAAAAACCAGCAGTCCGCACAGGGACAGCATCGACAAGCGCTTGCCGAGAACGGAGGCAGTCCAACCTCTCCCGGATCGTTTCTTGAAAATCATACTATTCAGTCTCCAGGGTGCTATTTCTGGATAGTTCCTCGGATTGCCAGCTCCGGTCCCGGGCCATTCCTGTCAGAATGCGCGGGGCCCCGGGCTTGAGTGGGGATCATGCTGCCTGGCCTGACCAACGGACGATAACGCCTCACTATGGCGGGACGCTGTGTCCACCAGCGCACACAAGCCTGGCCGGACACCAGCCCGACCAGGGCAAGGGCTATGATAACCGGTTCAGATAGCGCAAAACATTCCCCCAATAACGCACCTGCCAACAGAGCGCACAAAGGAGCCAGATACACCAGCACCGATGCCGACACCAGATTGCTGGCTGGCAGCATGGCCACCACTGTCTCGCCCTCTGTGAAGGTGTGACCACGAAAAGACGCTCTTGTTCCCATGCGTACCGGGCGGTGACCGGCACGTCCCCAACCGCCTGCCCCTTTGGGGGAGCAGCTCATAGCAGAGGCGCAGCCGGCACAGGGGGCCGCAGGATCCAGCTCCACAAGGACATCATCTGCTGTCAGAGCGATGACCCGGCCCGATTTTTCCAATGGGGGATTTTTTTCAGGCATGGAACACGAAAACCGTACAAAGGCATACTGGAGCAAGCTCCAGCCTGACCTGTGCAACGGGTTTGGTCTGCTGGCCGGGCATAGAGCACTGTGCCCGGGAACCGGGCTTGGGCAAGCTATAGCATGCGTTTTCCATATGCAAGTGATTCCCGGGAGGCTGGCGCAAGACTGTCGATGACCTTTTATGATCTATCGGGCAGGCAGAAGGCGTGCTGGCTGAGAGCCATACGGGCTGACGGTCGTCATGCCATTCGTTTTTCCAGAGCCAAACGCTACCGCATCCCGAGAACGCACGGTTGTTTGTGTAGCTGAACCCCTGGCCACCATCGGTGCTTCTGTGTTCAACAACAAGCTTTCCCCCCCTGGAAAAAGAAGTGGGGTCAACAACGCCTGACTCAACTCACCGGGCTCGACAGAACGACCATTGAGTACGCTTGAACGAGATGACTATTCAAATACCAGCATCAAAACGCACACAGAATATTGAAAGCAATATCGGAAATCCCCGGACTGATCTTGTCTATCCTTTGCGAACTGTCGGGCCTGGAGTATCTCAACGAGGCGGCATAATGGCTGACATTGATGTCTGCACCACGAAAGCACTACAAGGCAGCCAAGCCTGAACGGCACAGGGCAAAGAGCAATCTGGTTCCTTTTTCGTTTGCGCGATCAGCGCCGGACAGCACACCCCAGCTGCGAATCCTTTGACAGAAGCGCTTTTCCGGAAAGCCGGCACCACGGATGCGCTCCAACAGTTCACCCCAGTCTCTCCACCGAAGATGTGCAATGCGCCCATCATCCACCGCAGAGCCTTAAGTGTTGGGCATCCTGGTCGAGTTGGCCCCGGGAACCAGAATGGTCTTCTGGTCATGGTCGTTTGTACTGAGTTTTCGGAGTGTCGCCCCTGTCATGACAGATATTGTCTTCACCCCCGTCGCCAGCCCCCACCAGGGGGTGCCATCAACGCCATCAACGGGCCCTGCGCTGTCTCCGCCTTCTGTTACCCGCGAAGAGGCGGGAGATTGTATACGGGATACGGGTTATCTGGGGCATTGCCTGGCGCAGCTGCGTGCCCTTGCCGACCTGGATGATCAAAATGTTGCATTGGGGCGGGAAATTCTGAACGCCGCCGAAGAGGCGCCTGTGGAAGTGACGGCCTCAGCCATGGTGCGATCCATGCGACACGGGAGCTGAGCATGGCGGCGGACGAGCGTTCACTGCAAGTGCGCAAACTACAGGCCCTGCACGCGGCTTTGCTGGAGCAGCAGGAGGCGCTGGAGAGGATGCAGCCGGAAGGCATTGCCTCCTGTGCCCGCCAGGCCCTGGCTGCCTGGCGGGAGCTGTCAGCCCTGCAGGCAACGGAGCAGAAGCCGCTCCTGTCCCGCCAGGCAGCGGAAGTTCTGCGTGCCTGCCGGCACCAGTGCCTTGTCAACCAGCAGCACCTCAAGTTATTGGCTGATCTTTGTCGCCGCAGCCTGGCTGAGCCGGATCAGGACAGCTCCTGTTATAGTCTTGCGCATGCGGCAGGTGCCCAGCCTGCGGTGTCCTGCGGAACCGGGCCGCTCCTTGTCCGAGCATGACGGCCGTATCTGTGTCAGCGCGCAGGCGACGGTACAGCCGATGGCGGTCTGCGGCGTACAGGAGTTTGTGCAGACGTGCCGCCCTTTCTTTCTGTATGAACAAGGTACGTGACTGCGCTGCACACATCTGCTCCAGAGCAGACATCTGGTGGCGGCAGGCTTCGGCCTGCTGCTCCAGAAGCTGGCAGAAGCGGACCTGCCCTTGCAACAGCACCGACTGGGTAGTGCTGTGCACAGAAAAAGAACGGGTTTCCCCGGATGTGCTCGCGAGCCACTCCGACAGCAGCTTCCCCTGCGCGAGGCGCTGCCGATTGTGCCGCAGTTTTTCAGCCTGTTGCTGAAGCAACTGCTGTTTCAGCCGGTTGATTTGTCTCAGTCGGTGGCTCTGGCGCATGACCTGCCTGAGTATCCTGTCCATTCAGCATGGCCTCCAGTTGTTGCCAGCTTTGCGCCAGAGACACACACTCGTCTACGCCCTGGCTCAAATACGCACGCAAACTGTCCCCGCAGCGCATGCCCAGATCAATCGCAGGATCATTACCTTTCTGATAGGCACCCAACAGGGCCAGCTCGCGCCCTGTCCTGTCCTTTTCCGACAAGTAAAGAAAGCGGTTGGCGCGCAGCAACTGTTCCGCACTGACACACGAAGGCATGGTTCTGCTGACCGATGCGGCCAGATCCACCGCCGGATAGAGTCCGCTGACTGCCTGCTCCCGGCTCAGGACTATATGTCCATCGAGTATGGCGCGGGCCGATTCAGCCACAGGATCCTCACTGTCCTCCCCTTCGACAAGTACCGTGTAGACCGCCGACACAGACCCCCGCCCCTCTCTGCCGTTGCCAACGCGCTCTACCAGACGGGACATCATGCTGAAAGCAGAAGGGGGGTAGCCTCTGGCGGAGGGAGGCTCCCCAACAGCCAGGGCAATCTCTCGCTGCGCCTGGGCGTAACGGGTCAGGGAGTCCATCAGCAGCAGGACCTTGCCCCCCCGGTCCCGAAAGAATTCGGCAAAGCGGTGTGCAACCAGAGCGGCCCTCAGACGCATCACCGGTGAGTGGTCGGCAGGTGCTGCCACTATGATGGCCTTTTTCATTCCCTCAGGGCCGAGAATGTTTTCAGCAAACTCCCGGATTTCCCGCCCTCTTTCACCAATCATTGCCAATATGGTGACATCAGCCGTTGTGTTTCTTGTCATCATTCCCAGCAGGGTGCTCTTTCCTACCCCCGTAGGAGACAACAGCCCCACTCTTTGTCCGCAGCCCAGGGTCAGAAGGCCATTGACAGAGCGAACGCCCACATCCAGAGGCTCAAGGACAAGACCGCGTTCCAGTGGATTGATAGTGGGGGCATGCAGCTGGACATAATGGCGACACTCCAGAGGTCCCATGGCGTCCAGGGGCGCTGCCAGACCATTGACGACACGCCCCATGAGTCCTTCGCCGACAGGAACCGAAGTATCACGCTCAAGCGGATACACCCGGTCACCGGATGCCATGCCATCACCATACTCGACGGGCATGAGCAACAAGCGCGAATGGTCAAAACCCACGACCTCCGCTTCCACCCGCCCGCTACGGCCCTGCACCATGCAGCGCTGCCCGGTTCGCAGAGCACAGCCTTCCACCTCCATGGTGAGCCCCGCCAGGCGTACCAGCTGACCCGATACCTGAACCACTGACTGGCTCTCGCGTATCTGCTCACAGGCACACGACAGTTTTTTGCACAGCAGCCCCCGCTGCATATCAAGGGCAGCCTCCAGCTGTTGTGGCGTGCGACAGGCTTCCAGTGCCGAACCGCCATTGGCACCCGCATGGATATTGTTATTCAGCAAGCACCGTTCCCCCCTTCCAGAATGTGGCTCAGGGACTGAAGGCACAGGGACAGGCGCGTTTCCATGCGGGCATCCGCCGTGCCGGAGCCGGCCTTGATAACACAGTCTCCCTGCTGCAGATCGCTGTCTGAACAGACCGTCCAGACACCCGGAAGCTGTGTCGACAAACGCGTAATGAGTGGCTCTTCCTCAGGATGCACAAACACCTGCATGCTGTCCTCACGCGGCAGCATTTCCATCGCCTTGCGGACAACCTGATCCAGCACCTGGTCTGATGTCTTCAGTTCATGACACAGCACCCGGCGGCATATGGTATCGACCAGTGTTGTCAACTCCCTGTGCAGCTGCTTCCAATGCTCCTTGTGGTAGCCCGTCAACTGCTGCCACAACCTGTGCACCAGCACCAGCAGTCTTTGACAGTCTTGTTCGCCCGACGCCATGGCCTTCTCGTAGCCCTGGGCACGGCCCAGCTCCAGACCCGACTGCCAACCCTCCTCATAGCCTTGCTGCCGACCCTGCACCCGGCCTTCCTGGCAACCTCTGCGCCAGCCCTGTCGGTAGCCCCGGGCATGCAGGCGCTCGTAACCCTGCATCACCTGCGCCCGGGCTGCGCGCCGGTCCGGCGTGCCGACTGATCCGGCCTCCGGAAACTTGTATCTTGCGAGGAAAAGGTAACGACGACTCATTCCATCAACTCATTCTGCTGGCCCGGTGTTTCAATTTCTATTTCCCCGCTGTGCAGCAAACTCAACGCAACATCCACCATTTTTTGCCGATTCTGGATGACTTCTCGTCTGCGCACAGGCCCCGTGCTGTCGTACTCATCACGCAGATAGCCCGCCGCCCGACGAGAAAGAGTGGCATAGAATTTTTCCTGAAATTCCACATCCATCCCCTTGAGCGACAGGGCCAGGGTCCGGTTGTCGAACTGACTGATCAGTCGAGCCAGGGATTCTTTGGTCAGATCAGCCAGGTTCGCAAACACAAACATCTGTGCGGCCAGCTCCTCGGCCATCTTCTGTTCTGTTTGTCTCAGTTCAGTCAGCAGGGCATCCACAGCCGGTTGGTTCATATGCTTGAGAATGGCGGCAGCAACATTGATACCAGGAAGCTTGATGGACAACTCCTGCTTCTCCGATTGCAGTATGCCTCCCAGAAACTCCGCCACCCTGAGGAGCACCCGGCGTGGAATCTTGTCGAGACGCCCCATGGCAGAAACGAGGGCAGAGCGGTTTTCTTCCGGCATATGCATGAGCACCTGGGCCGCCTGCTCCGGCTTGATGCACACCAGTACAATCATCTGCAGATTGCGCTGCTCCTGACTGAGGATACTGGCCAGGCGTTCAGGCGCTATGCCCTGCAGCCCGCTCAGACTCTGTGCCTCGTCCAGCGACTCCAGCAGCGAATCAGCGTAGACCCTTTCCAGCGGGTTATCCACGACCCGATCAAGCCTGTCCCCGATGCCAAAACCCACCGGAAGGGTGTTGCGGAAGTCATTTTCAAACAGCTCAAGGACGCGAATCAGATCTGATACTGTCAAGTCAGACAGCCGCTTTATACAATCGGAAATGGCACGCACCTTGGAGGAGGACAGAAAGCCTGCGACCGCAGAAACATCTGCCTCCTTCAGCAAAGCCACCACCGTTGCCGCCTCCCGCAGCCCCGGGCGCACACCCAGCGGAATGTCATTCATGCGCTCTATCCCCCAAGCCAGCAGAATCTGCATCATCCGCATCGGCAGCACGATCTTTTTCAATCCACTTGTTGAGGACCGCCGCCACACGGTTGGGCTCCTCCCTGGCGTGGGTCAGGAGCTCATCCCTGTAGGACTCGAAATACCGGTCACCCGCCACCGTTGAAAAGACAGAGCCCTGCGCCGGACGTAAAGGGGCGGACTCCGCCTCTTGTTGCCCCTCTTCTGCTGGTTCTGCCGATTCTCCACCCGGCTGCCTGGCCCCGGCCCCTGATGCAGGCGCGTCCGCCTGTTGTTGACTGCGACGACCTGTTCGCAGCAACAACCAAAACATCAGGATCACCAGAATGCCCAGCAAAGGAATCAGTCCCCAGGCCACCCCATACAGATCGATGTTCAGCTTCTGAAGAATGCGGTCCGGTATCTCGCCCCCCGCTTTTGGAGCCGGGATGGGGAAGAAGGGAAGCGACACTATGGAGACACTGTCCGAGCGCTTTTCATCGTATCCGACAGCTTTCTGAACCAGTGTCTCAAGGTGCGCTATCTCTTCATCCGGCCAGGCCTTTCCCTTGTCATCAAGGTTACCCGCGTCACCATTTTCTTCGCCTTTGCCACCCTTGGCACCGCTTTCTTTTGCACTGCCATTTTTTTCATGCCGGTAGTTGAGCAGCACTGCGACCGACACCCTTTCCAGTTTGCCAGGCATTCCGCTGATGCGGCTGATCTGTTTGTTGATTTCATAGTTTCTGGTCAGCTGCTCCGGCTGCGCAGCCGCATCCCCCTCACCGACTGTGACACTGGTTGGTGCCGCCGCCTGCTTGTCCCCCATGCGCATCGACTCGCTGCGAACCACACCGGCATCGGGACCGTAACCCTCTGTCGCCTGTTCCGCACTGCTGAAATCCATTTCTACGGCAACGTCAACACGATAATTGCCCGGACCTGCAACGGCTTCCACCAGGCGGGCAACCTGGCTTTCCAGGTGCTGCTCCACCCGCGTACGCGCATTGAAACACTGCTCTGCTGCCAGGGTCCGCTCGTTGTCGCTGCCCGTCTGACGGCTGAGAAGATTGCCGCTCTGGTCCACGACGGAAACATCTTCAGGCTCAAGCCCCGTGACACTGCCCGCCACCAGGGCGACTATGCCATGCACATGTCCCGCAGAAAGCGCCTGCCCCTTGTACAGGTCCACAAAAACCGAAGCCCGGGCACCGGGTTGTTCGCGCAGGAACGCTGTCTGTTCGGGAACCGAAAGATGCACACGGGCCCAGCGCACACTGTCGAGCCCGCGGACAGTCGCGGCCAGCGCCTCTTCCATTTCCTGGATGTAATGGACACGCTCCATGAAGTGACTGACCCCCAGGGAGCTGGAACGCTCTTTGCGGGGCGTTGCGCCCTGTACCGGAATCACTATGCCCGCGGACGCCAACGCCATACGCGCGCTGGCCGCAGCGGAACGGCTGATCATGACCTGGCCGGTATCCGGATGCAGGCGCCAGGAAATACCCTCACGCTCCATGACCTCCATGACAGACGCCGTGTCGTACTGCTCCTGTCGTCCATAAAGCGGAACATAGCCACGCCCCAACCACCACAGCCAGAGTGTGCACAGCAGCGCCAGCACCGCCAGCACCGCCAGCCCCCAGACTATGCCGGGCGTCAACAGACCACGGGCCCTGAGTCCCTCCAATGACAGCTGACGGGGCAGTGACGAGAGCAGCTGACTCCAGCGGGTTTCAGTCTCGGCCATGCTCAGATTCGACCATTGTCAGGTGTTTTGATTGAACAGTTCATGGTAGCCCTCGACCAGCCGGTTGCGCACTTGCAGCGCAAACTCAAAAGTCAGACGGGCATCCTGAATACGCATGACAGTATCTATCAGGTTGTCTGACTCCCGGCGAGCAACCTCTCCCATGGCCTGAGTCGCTACATGATTCTTGTCGTCCACATGCGACAGGGCCTGTTGCAAAAGGGCAGCATAACCGTCTTTTTGCTGTCGTTGTTCCTGCCGGACAACTCCTGATCCCGCGTCTTCCAGGCCGGCTGGGAGCCGGGACAGGGTCGCAGGAAGGACAATACTGCTATCCATTTTGGTGCAGACCTCCAGAGTCAAAAATTCCCGGGTACGCGGCCTCAGCTGGCACGGCCAGCATCTCGTCCCAGTCTCACCACCACGCGCCGATTAAGAGCACGCCCCGCGCGGGTCCCGTTGGCAGCAGTGGGATAGCGCTGCCCATGATGGCGCACGCGCAGCTCCCGCTCCGCAGGAATCCCGGCAGCCTCCAGATGGGCAACAACGGCTTCAGCTCTCTTCTTCGACAACTGAAGATTACGCAGCCTGTCCCCACTGGAATCTGAATGCCCATCGACAACAACAGACTTAACGGAGTCGTCTTTCTTGAGATAGGATGCCATGCACTTTAGTTTCGCTATCTGATAGTCGTCAAGCTGGTCCTTGCCTGCCTGAAAATAGAAAACACTGCCGTTCAGTTGCTCAAAATCATAAGGCAGAAGACGCTTGATGCAGTCTGTCATTCTGACTCTGTGCAAAGAGGCCCCCACCGTGGGCACCTCCACAGCCACCAGATCACTGCCCAGTTCACCGTGAAAATGCAGCATCAGCCGCAAGGGACGACTCAGCTGCGCCAGCCAGACAGAGGGCAGCATTTCCAGCTCAAGAACCAGTCCGTTCTCCGTTGAGTGCGGACGTGCTGCAACGGAACTGAGCTGATCCGTGCGGTTCCAGGAAGCGGGAGCCAGGCCGACATACACGGACCCATGCGGCAAAGGCAGCAGATGGGAAGGAATCACAATATGGGAGCGGGCACCAGCTTTCGCTGACAGCGTCACAGGACCTATGCCCGGCACCGGCTTTGTCAGAGAGCACTCCAGGGAATCCACCTCTGAGAATATCCACTCCAGATCATCCAGAGGGACCTCGAACAGGCCCGCTTCCAGGGCCATCCCAGCACGCGAAAGCACCAGCCCCATGAGGGCACACAGCAGGGTGGCACGCAGCAACGAACAACGGTACCAGAACACAGCCCAGCACCCCCGAATGGACAGCAAAACAGACAGATTTACGACAAAGGCTAACAAGTGTAGCCGAATTGACAGATTCTGAGCGGAGAAAATCCCTGTCAGCCGCAGGCACGCTCTCTTTGTTCTCAAACCGGTACCAGCAGGAACAGGACGCAGTGGCATTCCAGCGCCCGGCAGTATGATGCCCAGCCGCCGGGCGACGGCCAGTCGGCCTCGGTCACGAGTCCGTGTCGACTGGCTCCTCGTCGCGACTGTCATTTGCAAACGGGAGTCTTGAACTTTGCCCGCCAGCCTTGGTCACTCCCGATGAGGACATACGATTTTCCCATCAGCCACTGGAGGGATTGGCATGAAAAGAGAGCGACAACAGACCCTGGACAAGCCAGGCCAGGTGCTCTGCAAATGGGCAGCGGCCTTGAGCCTTGGCCTGATCAGTGTGCAGGCTTCTGCTTTCGAAGGGGGCTATCTGCAGGCGACGGATCTCATCGCAGCGGCACGGGAACTGGCAACCACAATGGGATATCAGGACTCCTGTCAGCTGGTCGAGCTGCATCAGAGCCAAGTAGAAGACGAGAGTTCTCCAGGCCTGCACAGGTTCCTGGCTCCCAGCCGGGACCGCTTTTTCACCATGCAGTGCCCGGACCAGAAATTTCTCCTCAAGTACCGTCTGTCATCCAGTAAGGACCCGTCTTCCCCCTTGACACTTGAGCAGCTCAAGGAGCGGATGCCGGCTGAACAGTCTGCCAGGCTTCTCCAGCCGGTTGCCGAATTTTCGTTTGACGAACAGGGCGAGGGGCAAGGCTTCTACAAGGTCTACACCTGGACACAGAGCACCAGCTTGCGTAACTGGGTCAGCGACTTCGGCAAATCTGCTTCTGGCTGCCCGACATACTCCGACCTGGTTCGCCGGAAGAAGATATTCCAGCAAGTCAGTTCCCTGGTGGCTGCTGCAACGCGCGCGGCACTGGTGCCAGAAAGGCAGCAGCAGGTGGTATCACCATCACAATCGAGGCAGAACATAGTCACCGGACTCAATCTGTGGGTCACGCCGGAGGATGAGGTGATCGGATTTGCCGATGCTATTGCACCTGTCAGTGAAAGCGAACTGTTCAATGAAATTATGCTTGCACAAGTACCTGTGTTTGGTCACGAATATGGTTGGGGTTCTTTCACTGAGGCCACAAACCCCGGGCACGAGATCAGCATTGCTGCTGACGGGTTTGATACAGGCTACTGCAAAGCTTTTGAGTGCCAGAATCCTGACGACAGCGGACCTGTAACAAACTACTGCAATGCCACTTGCCCTCCCTACTCGCTCGAAAGTTTTTTCCCTCCGCTGGAAAATGATGAGCCTGAAGCCTCCGCGTTGCAGGACTGGTTCCAGGACTGGTTTCAGGCCCCCTTCGACGCCGCCGGCACGGTGGTTGCATCATGGCTGAAAAGCCTTGCAGCTGTTGAGGAGAATTTCTCCGGCGCTACAGGTGAGGAATTCATGTCCACAGATTGAAAAACATGCGGAGTGGGATAAAGCCGCCCACTCCGCAGCTTGCCCGTGGCTCATCCGACCCTCCTGCTTTCCATTCTCTCCCTCATCTGGGCGGCAGTTGCATCCAGATACGGTGAACCTTGACCACCAGCTTTGGTCAAACTTGGTGAGAGATGCATTTTTTCGATCAGCCGTTGGAGAGCATTGACATGAAATTGGAGAGCATTGACATGAAATTGGAGGCATTGACATGAAAAATGACACAAAACAAACCCGGAACAAGCCAGGCCAGGAACTCCTCAAGTGGGCGGCTGCCCTGAGCCTTGGCCTGATCAGTGTGCAGGCTTCTGCTTTCGAGGGGGGCCGCCTGCAGGCAACGAATCCTGCCGCAGCCGAACAAGAGCTGGTCGCTGAAATGGAATTGGCAACACAAGGTTCCTGTCAGCTGGTCGAGTTGAATCAGGATAAATCGGCAACGACTCCAGGCCTGAACAATGTCGTCGGTCCAGAGGGGGACCGCTTTTTCAAAATAGCCTGTCAGGGCCAGAACTTTCTCATCAAGTACAGCGCCTCATCCAGCGAGGATCCATCTGCCTCCTTGACGCTGGAGCAGCTCAAAGAGCGGATGCCGGCTGAACAGTCTGCCAGGCTCCCCCAACCGGTTGCCGAATTTTCGTTTGACGAACAGGGTGAAGGGCAAGGCTCCTACAAAGTCTACACCTGGATCCAGGCTATCAGCTTGCGGGCCTGGGTCAGCAGCTTCGGCAAGTCCGCTGACGGAATACTGGAGCAGTCAGACCTGGATCTCAGGGAGAGCATATTCCAGCAAGTCGGTTCTCTGGTGCAAGCCACCGCGCGCGCGGCTCTGGTGAAAGAAGGCCAGCAGCAGGCGGTGTCGCCATCGGCATCCAGACAGCAAACGCTTACCGGGCTCAACCTGTGGGTGACGCCAGAGGGCGAGGTGATTGGATATCCAGATGCCATTACTTCTGTCAGTGAAGACGAGCTGTTCAATGACTTCATGCCAGCGCACGTCCAGGTGTTGTCCAGCGAGGCTTTTCAGGGGTCTTTCACTGCGCCCGAAATCTCTGCCAAACAATCTTTCAAAAACTTCAAGTCCGCGATGAAAGCTTCTGTCCGTGGGTTTGTTAAGGGCTACTGCGCAGTCCCTGAAAATCTGGACCCTGACCACAGCGAAAAACAAGTACTCTACTGCACTGAACAAAACAGCAAACCTTGACCCTGCGCGCGACAACCCTGAGCCTTCCTCTCGCCAGGACTGGCTCCGGGCTCCCTTCTACATTTTGCTTTTGTGCAGCCAGCGTGCTGGCTACTTCCTGGATGCTAAGCCACTGAGGAGAATTCTCCCGCCGTCTCCATCTGCTCCCGCCGATTACCACCGGGCTTCATCAAAAAGGTATCACCGGCAGCACAGCTTTCCTGTGGTTCATCCGGCCCTCCTGCTTTCCATGCTCTCCCCCATGTGAGCGGCAATGACATCCAGATAGGGGAACCTTGAGCACCCGCCTTGGTCAAACCTGGTGAGCGATGCATTTTTTCGATCAGCCATTGGAGGGCATTACCATGAAAAATGACAGGAAGAAACACCCAGACAAGCCAGGCCGGGTACTCTTCAGATGGGCTGCTGCCTTGAGCCTTGGCCTGATCAGTGTGCAGGCTTCTGCTTTCAAGGGGCACCACCTGCAGGCAACAGATTCCATCGCGGCCGCACAGGAACTGGCCGCAGAGATCGGATGCACAACACAGGCCCCCTGTCAGCTGACCGCACTGGATTGGGAAGATGCCGCAACCCCGTCAGACATGGAGCGTTTTTTCCGACTTCAGTGTCAAAACGAAAGATTTCTTCTCAAGTACGGGACCCCGTCCTCAATGGCTTTTGACCAGCTGACAGAGCAGGAGGCTGTAGAACAGCCGGTTGCCGAATTTTCGTTTGACGAAGCCGGGAAAGGACAACGCGTCTACAAGGTTTATCTGTCAGGAACCGAGAGCATCAGCTTGCGCGATTGGCTCAGGCAGGTCACTCGCCAGCCCGAGTCTGGAGCATGGAAATTATCGCAAGCCAAGCGCCTGCGAAATGTCTTGCACCAGGCAGGTTCCCTTATAGGGGCCTCGACGCGTGCCGGACTGGCGCAGGAAAGCACGCAGAAGACATCAGGAGGATTCAACGCGCGCAACCTGCGGGTGACACCCAAGGATGAGGTGCTTGCCTATCTGGATACCCCTGTGGCTGTCAGCGAAAGCGAAGTGCGCGAAGCTATCCTGCCACCACAGCTGGAAATGTTTGACACTGAGCTCAGCTCGCTGCCGATCATGGCCATCAAGGATTTCAAAGTGGCATTTGACGTTTCCATGACTGGCCTGACGACAGCCTACTGTGAGGCGCTTGAAGGTACAGGTCCGGCACAAGGTGTAGCGAAAACGCGCTTCTGTGCTGACAACTACCTTATCTATTGGCCCGACAATCCGGATCCAGACTCCGCCTCCTCCCGCGACTGGTTCGACACGCCCTTTGGTGCTGTCCGTGAGATGGCGATAGCCTGGACGGCGAACCTCGAAGCGACTGGAGTGCCCGGCCCCATAGGCAAGGATGTTGTATTCGCAGATTGAGACGAACACAGAACGCAAGACCTGCCCGCTCACTGAGCCGGGCAGGTGCTCGCAAGGCCACTGCCTGGCAAGCCATCAGACCGCCCATCCCTCTTCGACAATCTGACTCTCTGCCTTTCCACTCCCTTTTTCTGCTGGCCGCGCGCAACTTGGCACTGTGAACTTTCGCTGCCAGCTGTTGTCCCAGTCCCTTGCAAGCGCAGATCGCAGACCGCAGGCGCAAGTCTTTTCAGGCTGATCAAGAGGGCATTGAGATGAGACGCACAATGAAACGAGCCAGTGACAAGCCACGCCGGGCTCTTGCCAGGTGGGCGACAGCTCTGGGTCTTGGCCTGATGAGTCTACAGGCATCGGCTTTCAGCACGGGGCAACTGCAAGCAACGGATATTCCGGCAGCGGCACAAGAACTGGCAGACAAGCTGGGATACGCCACACCCGGCCACTGTCAGCTGGCGGCACTGGAGTGGGAAAATGGGCAGCTGCCCGAACGTTTCTTCAAACTGGAGTGTCCAGGCAAGGTCCTGCTTCTCAAGTACGCAGAATCGTCCAGTGCCGACATGAGTGCCGCTCCGGTTGTTGCGTTTCTGAAAGAGCAGATGCCGGCGGAGCAATTTGCCAGGCTTCAACTGCCTGTTGCTGAATTTTCATTTGACAGGCCTGGAGAAGGACAGGGTTACTACAGGGTCTATCCCTGGACTGAGGCCACTTGCCTGAGCAACTGGATCAGGAATCTGGTCACATCCAGCTATGAGGGGCTGGAGGAGATCAATCTAAGACGCCTGCTGAAAGTCTACGCACAGATTGGTGCCCTGGTAGGCAGCACCCATCGCGTAGCCCTGATAAGGGAAGACCAGAAAGAAACAGTGCTGCCCAGACTCTCAAAGAGGGGGAGTTTTAACGGATTCAACCTACTGGTAACACCGGAAGATGAGGTGATTGTACATCTGGATGCCATTGTGCCTGTGACCGAAAACGAGTTGCTCGATAAGTCGCTGCCCGCACCGCTGGAGGATTTTGACCGTGAGCTTGCCTTCTTTGAGCGCTACATCGACGCCTGGAGTTTGGGCGAAGTAGCGCTGTCTGTTTCGGTAGGGTTTATATATTCCTACTGTGAAACCCTGGCAGGTCTGAAGCTGGGTAACAGAGGGCAGAGCACTGCGGTCTGCGACATCTTTGAAGAGGTTGCACACCGGATCGCCCGCTTTGTCAGGATAGTCTTCACCTCTCTTGATGCACCTGGGGCTGATGGCGACAGCGTCAGATAGTCCCCCCCGCCTTCGCCCTGTGCGCAAGGCGGGAACCCCATAAGGCGCGGCTGCCATGATAATCAGCCGTGCTCCCTCCCATGCCTGTATCCCTGAGCGGCTTGTGCAAGTCTTTTGCATCCAGCCAGACACACATTTTTTCTGTCTTTGGCTCGGACTCGTGGCAGCTGGCAAGGTGCGCGTTCATAGACACATCCTGATTATGCGCGCCCCCCTTTCCCTCGGCCCCCTGGCAGGAGCTGACCTCCACCCGATTGAAATCACTCGCCCGTGGATACTCGTTGCACAGCAAGCTCGTGAACCTTTGCTGGCCGTATCTGTCCGAATTAATAGGGGCGCAAGCATTGTGTGCGCGCACTTGAAACTCCATTGGAGAGGTATTGCCATGACATATGACACAAACCCAGACAGCAAAAAACAGAGCTGGACACTTGCCAAGTGGGCCGCCGCTCTCGGCTTCGGCCTGATCAGTGCGCAAGCTCTCGCCTACAGCACGGTTGAGCTGCAGGCGGCAGACCGCCAGGCAGCCATTCAGGAATTGACAGAAAAGCTGGGGTACGCAACGCCCGGCCTCTGTCAGGTGTTTGAACAGGAATCGGAAGAAGGCCAGCTTCCGGGAAACCTTCTCACGCTGGAGTGTCCCGACAACAAAAAGCTGCTCCTCAAGTACGGGAAGTCATCCCGTGCCGACAGGGGTTCGACTTCGGTTGTTGAGCTTCTGAAACAAAAGATGCCCGCTGATCAGTTTGCCCGACTTCGCCATCCGATTGGCGAGTTTTCATTTGGCGAACCAGGCCAGGGGAAGGGCTACTACACAGTCTATCCCTGGATTGAAGGCACCAGCTTGCGCACCTGGCTGAGCAAACTTGCCGAGCCTGTCACCGAATCTGCCGGCCTGGACGACCAAAGCTCGGAACGTCTTCTGGAGCTGTACCAAAAGATCGGTGCTCTGGTGGGGGCTGCACACCGCGCCGTGACCACAAGGGAGGGTCAGGAAACAAGGATACGGCCATCGGCGGTTACGGATCCGAGTTTCAAAGGATTCGACCTGCTGGTGACACCAGAGGATGAGGTGATTGGAAACTTGGACAGCATAGTGCCTGTGGCCCAGCAAGTGCTGTTCGACAGCGATATTCTGCCCGAGGAGTTCGAAGCCGTAACAGACTATGCGGACTCTGATTTCGGCAACAAAATATCAAAGGCAGACTTTGGGACAATGGTAGATCTTGTGATGACACTGGCCGCTGCTGACCTATCCTTCCTGCAGTCCTACTGTGAGATTCTTGGAGATCTGGGTCAGCAAGATGGCACACCCCAGGGCGTCTGCCGCAAGCTTGATGAATACCTGAAGAGTTTGGAAGAGGACGCTGAAGACGATAGCTCGAAGTAACCCCCCTCCCCCGCCTTGTCCGCAGGGCGGGACTTCCACCACAAGGAAAGACCCCACCAAGCAAAAAACATCAAGAGAGGGACAGCACCGCCTGACCACTACGGCGTTGCTGACAGGGCCACTGCTGATGTCGGTACTCTCTGCCACTGTGGCCGGCTTCCGTGCGCTGCCCCCAGGAGCCTCCAGGGCTGCCATGGGTACCAAATGCCGACGCCGTGAACTTTGGCTACCAGCCACTGTCTCTTGCTTATGAGGGGGTGCCTGTTTTTGCACACACACCTTTCCGCTTTTGATGAGGACATGAGCATGAAAACCCAAATCAACCAGAACAGTAA
Source organism: Kistimonas sp. bin40 (assembly GCA_002238585.1). GTDB lineage: Bacteria > Pseudomonadota > Gammaproteobacteria > Pseudomonadales > Endozoicomonadaceae > Sansalvadorimonas. Next base: position 86,690 of record MPMQ01000005.1, read on the forward strand.
CAAGCGGCGCCGGACACAGGTCTGGTGGGCGGCAGCTCTCGGCCTTGGCCTGACCATGACTCAGGCTCCAGCTGCCAGTACAAACCCGCTGTCTGCAGATGAGGCAGCCCTGCTTGCAGCGGCACCAGCCCAGCTGGGATACACCGCACCGCAACGCTGTCAGATGACGGCACTGGATTCGTTAAAAAAGCCTCAAACCTCAAACCAGTTTTTCAAACTGGCATGCCCGGGAATCTCCTGGCTTCTCAAATACGGGGAACCACCCGATGCCGACAGGATCTCCGCTTCGTTTGTTGCCTTGCTGAAAGAGAATATGCCAGCTGAACAGTTTGCCAGGATTCGGCAACCGGTTGGGGTATTCTCATTCGACAAAGCAGGAAAGGGGAAGGGGAAGGGGAAAGGCCATTACACAGCCTATCCCTGGGTTGAGGGCACCAGCTTGCACGACTGGCGCAGCAAACTTTCTCCGTCTGGCGATCAAGATCTGAAGTCTGAGCAAATGGATACGGCTCAGCTGGAGCGCTTGCAGAAGGTGTACCGGCAGATCGGCACGCTGATCGGTGCCGTGCAGCGAGCCGGCGTTATGGCAGAAGCCCAGAAAAAGACACTGCCACCCACACATCCAAAGCAACAGAATTTCAGCATCTTCAACCTGCTGGTCACACCAGAAGATGAAATCCTTGCCAATCTGGACAATGTCGTGCTGATAACCGGAGAGGAGCTGCTCAAAGGCGAGGGGATACCTATGGAGGCCGTCCTCGATCCTGAAAGCCTCCTGGACGACTCTCATCCCTGGATGAGCTTCGTGATGCTTATGATTGTCAGTGATGGGCTCCTGGAATCCTACTGTGAAGCACTGGGAGATCTGAAGCTGGGACCCGATGGGAAACAGGCAGCCGCCTGCTCCCATCCTGTTGAAACGCAGCAAGACAGCATCTCTGAGATGAGGGATTTCTCGCTCCATATGGACGCTATTATGCGCCAACTCCCGCAAGAAGACGCCGTCTCCCCTTCTGCCGAGCAGACCGGGAAGACCGAGGCCGATATCCCTGATCGGACAAACGAAAAAGATGGAGACTCATCCGGTGCGGTGGGCAACGACAGTTCCCGCCAAGGTTTTCGGCAAGGGACCACACGCGCCCTCGTCACCCAACGCAGCGTCATAGAGCAGGTGGCCCCTGGCGCATTGCGCCCGGGGGGCCAGTGCCTGCTTTTTTCTGTGCACGACAGCCTGTTTCCTATGGGGCGGATGTGACGGCGACACCTGCAGTGATCTTCATTGACATCCTCCCCGCCCGGAAGAACGGGGCTTGCCGCGCACCCTGCCAAGAAGCAACGCCCAGGCACCAGGGTTCAGGCGCGATACCAACAAGTGGAAGGCTGGTCGCGCTGGTCGTTCACAGGCCATACCCAGAATCAAAACGCTCCAGCATCTTGTCGCAGCAGTCAAAGGCAATCTGCTCCAGGCTCTCGTCATCCAGGCTTTTCGGCCCAAGCTTTGTCACAGAAGAATGCGCTTCCTCTATCAAGTCATCACGGTAATCATCCAACCATTGCCTGGGAATGGCCTCAGAAATCAGAGTGTGAGGAGGTAACTGACCTGAAACATACTCAAGAAACCAGTCCTGCTCCGGCATATACTTTTGCAGTTTGAGCTCCAGGGATTTCAGGGAGACTGAGTCACTCACCCACTTCTGAAAAACCTCATCCTTCGGCATCTTGTCCGGTGCACGCAGTCTGGTGCCCATAAGGTCACGGACCATCTGGAAGTCAGAATCCGGGAAAGCATCTGGCCGGGCCCGTTGTAGATGGGCATAGGCAACAATGGCCTCTGCCATGCTGGAATCATTGCCAAAACCCAGAGGAAAACCGGATCCAGAAGGACACAGAAGATTCAGCAGGCGTTCTTGTGTCATCTCGGGGAAGTGCTGCTGGATGTGCGCCAGCATGGTGTCGATACGTTTTTTCTCACCCGCCAAAAGCGGCACCAGGTCGAGAGCCTGCTTCTGTGAAGGAGCCGGGTCAGGCGGACTGGTGGTAACAGCAGCGCGCTCCTTTGCCTGTTCTGCCAGGAATTCATCACACAGCGTGCAAACCTTGACAAAATTCGGGTTGGTTCTGGCTTCCTCCGCCGCCGACTGCGACATGTGTTTGAGTTGCTCTGCTGTCTCTTCACGCCAGCATTGCAGGGATTTGCCAAATTGCTCCAGCGGCGAGCCGGCTTGCCCAGAGGACTGCACCTGTTGCGCAAAATGCTGGTAGCTGGTTCTCAGCAGTCCAGGCAGCTGTTGAATGGCTTGCCGGGCTACATCAGCATCACCGTCACGGACCTGGACCATCATCCGGTTCAGGCTCTCATGCATCCTGACCAGCTGGCCGCCCGGTGAGTTGAGCAGCCGGTCCAATCGTCCCTGCAAATCCTTGACGGTCAGGCGACGCATATCCTGGTCACTGACCAGCTCAACGTCCCGGGTTTGTATACCCGCCTGCCTGGATAAATCTGCAGTGACCCGGTACATCTGATTGAGACGATCCTGGACCATTTTATCGTTCTGATGCCCGGCGGCATCACGGATACCCACCAGCCGCCCGTCACGACTGAAACCTCTCTCTTCACCGGACGGCGAAATAGCGCCCGCTTGCAAGCGTCCATCCTCAGCGACCCTGGGCTTGTCATCCTCAAGACACGCATTGCCGATTGCGTTGCAGTCCGCCTGCCATTGTTCCAATGTGGAGTAGATCGGGATTGAGTCCAGCTTCACAGTGCTATTCCTTGTCGCTGCGGTTGACCAGAGAGAGCAAAACCTTCGGCCCTGAAATGGTTTTCGGCCGTTTCTGTAAAAAGTTATGGTGCGGGGATCGGGCAAACAGGAAAAGGTATTTCAGACGCCCTGGCGCCCGCTGTGTCCTGCCGCACTTGACATGGCAGCTGACACAGGAAAAAAACGCCGGGGGGGACCGCATTCACAGCCCGGACCAAGCCGGCACCTTGCGCAAGGACCTCTGTGTTCCACTGGACGACAGGTCTTCACTGAGCGGGAAATTGGGCCGCGCACCGGCCCGAAGTCTGTATCAATGCTCCACCGGAAGTGGGGAGGCAGGCGGCGCCCTGGAGCACGCCTTGCTCCTGAACTGGCTCCAGACACCCCGGACCATGAAAGCCATCAAGAGAATGCCGGGGCCGCACAACCGAGGCTGCGTCACCAATTTATCAGCCCGGCGTGTCATCACTGTCGGCCGGTGCAGCGGCAGTGCAGGAGCGCAAGGCCAGACAATAAGGCCCTTGCTCATCGTCATGGACTTGCACCCGGTGTGCAAAGCTGTCCGAGGACTCCGGCATCTTGTCCAGTGCCACTGTGTAGATGCCGTCAGGCCGGGGAAGCGCGCTCCTGACACCCAGAATATACCGGTTGTCGCAAGCGAACTCTTGCAAAGCCCGCTTGCTGGCGAACTCAGCCCGGCTCTCGCCCTGACGCTGAAACTCCATGTAGACACAGCGCCGACCTTCTTCCCGCACCAGGGTGCATCCGTCCCAAGGCTGCCAGCCAGTATCGGAACAGGCCTGTTGCGACGGCCAGGGCACCAGCGTTCGATCCTTGACTGCCTGCTCCAGGGCACTGACCTGGCGCTGTATCTGGCGGCGCAACTCCCGCCCAAGCACGGCCTTGTATTTTTGTAAGTGATGGCAGGATCGCCGTTTCTGACAGGCCTGATGCTGCGGTCTGGTGACCCGCCTCCCCATCGATAATACGGAATCTGATGATGCACCCGCCAGGGGCTGGGCGTCCTCTTTGTGTGTGTCTGGAACGGATGTATTGAATAAAGGGCTTGTCCCTGGTAAACGAGAAGTGCTGGGCATCAGGGTACCTCCTTGAGTATTGGGTCGCACATGCAGACTATTCTGCTCCTGAGTCTGGCCAACAAAGCCGATTCTCTCTCCATATTCGACTCTGGCGGTCACCCGAAGTTCACTTGACATCCTCCCCGTCCTGAAGGACGGGGCTTGCCGCGCACTGGGTCACCGGATGATTGTTGCCGCACATCCACGGCACCCAGTCCAGCGTCTGATGGTCGGATTGCTCTGCCAGGAATCGCACGTAATATCAAGTGCATTGATGCATTCACGTGTGTTAATTTTGCCGACCACATGTTGAGAACCGCTACTCGACGCCCCTGTTCAACCCGCACATTCAGATACAAGAAGAATCATGCCCGACACTGTCAAATGCCCGTTCACCGGCGCCGCTCCAAAATTCGCGGCCGGCTCCGGCACCTCCAACAAGGACTGGTGGCCAAACCAGCTCAATCTGAACATCCTGCATCAGCATTCAGCCAAGTCCAATCCGATGGGTGCGGCCTTCGACTACAGCAACCACTTCAAAAAGCTGGATCTCGACGCCCTGAAAACGGACATCTGTGAAGTGCTGACGACTTCCCAGGACTGGTGGCCGGCAGATTACGGCCATTACGGACCGCTCTTCATCCGCATGGCCTGGCATAGCGCCGGCACCTACCGCATCGCCGACGGTCGTGGCGGTGGCGGCACGGGCAATCAGCGTTTTGCTCCACTCAACAGTTGGCCCGACAACGCCAATCTCGACAAGGCACGACTGCTGCTGTGGCCCATAAAGCAGAAATACGGCGCCAGCATTTCCTGGGCCGACCTGATGATTCTCGCTGGCAATTGTGCACTCGACTCCATGGGCCTGCAGACGCTGGGCTTCGCCGGCGGTCGGCCCGATATCTGGGAGCCGGAGCAAGACATTTATTGGGGGGGCGAGAACAGCTGGCTGGGTGACAAGCGCCATAGCGGCGACCGGGAGCTGGAGAACCCGCTCGCTGCCGTCCAGATGGGACTGATTTACGTCAACCCTGAAGGTCCGGACAGCCATCCGGACCCCATCGCTTCGGGGCGCGATATCCGCGAGACTTTCGGTCGCATGGCAATGAACGATGAGGAGACCGTAGCACTCGTGGCCGGCGGTCACACTTTCGGCAAATGCCATGGTGCCGGCGACGCGGCCCTGGTCGGCCCGGAACCCGAAGCCGCCGGCATCGCCGAGCAGGGACTCGGCTGGAAGAGCCGCCACGGCTCGGGCAAGGCGGGCGATACTATCACCAGTGGCATCGAAGGCGCCTGGACCCACAATCCGGTGCAATGGGACAACAACTACCTTGAAAACCTGTTCGGTTATGAATGGGAACTGACCAGGAGCCCTGCGGGCGCACATCAGTGGAAACCCGTTGGCGACAGCGGTGCCGGTACTGTGCCAGATGCCCATGATCCGGACAGCCGGCACGCCCCGATCATGACCACGGCCGACATGGCGCTGCGCATGGATCCCATCTATGAACCCATCGCCCGACGTTTTCTCGCAAACCCGGAGCAGCTGGCCGACGCTTTCGCCAGGGCCTGGTTCAAGCTGACGCATCGCGACATGGGGCCCAAAGCCCGCTATCTGGGCAAGGACGTTCCTGCGGAAGACTTCATCTGGCAGGACCCGATTCCTGCGGTTGATCATCCCTTGATCGACGATCAGGACATAGCCGCGCTCAAGGGACAGATCCTGGCGTGCGGACTGAGCGTCTCACAACTGGTCTCCGCAGCCTGGGCTTCAGCCGCAACTTTCCGGGGCTCCGACATGCGCGGCGGTGCCAACGGTGCCCGCGTACGTCTGGCGCCGCAGAAAGACTGGGAGGTCAACCGGCCACAAGACCTGGCGCAGGTGCTCACCGGACTGGAAACCATTCAGCAGGCGTTCAACAGCACTGCGGCCAACGGCAAGCGGGTTTCTCTGGCCGACCTGATCGTGCTGGGCGGCAGCGCGGCTGTGGAGCAGGCTGCGCGCGCGGCGGGCCAGGACATTGAGGTTCGCTTCTCACCGGGACGTACCGATGCCAGTGCCGCACAGACCGACGCAGAATCCTTCGCTGTGCTGGAACCTGCGGCAGACGCGTTCCGCAACTGGCGCGACGGCAAGCTCCCGGTTGCGGCCGAGCGACTGCTGGTCGACAAAGCACAATTGCTGACCTTGACCGCACCCGAAATGACGGCGCTGGTAGGCGGCATGCGCGTACTCGGCACCAACGCCGACGGCTCCAGCCACGGCATTTTTACGCACCGGCCGGGAACCCTGAGCAACGACTTTTTCGTCAATCTGCTCGACATGCACACGACCTGGAGCGAGGTTCAGGACGACGAGAACCTGTTTGAGGGCCGCGACCGCGTCACCGGCGACCTGCGCTGGACCGCCACGCGCGCCGACCTGATTTTCGGCTCCAACTCCCAGCTGCGCGCACTCGCGGAAGTCTATGGTTGCGCGGATTCGCAAGCCAGGTTCGTGAGCGATTTCGCCCGGGCCTGGAGCAAGGTGATGGAACTCGACAGGTTCGACCTGTCCTGATGTCAGTCATTCCATAAAGAAGAGGGGGGCATGGGTGCATCGCCCCCTTTTTTTACCAAAGAACTGGCCAAAGAATTGATTGAAGAACCGGTCGCGCTTGTGCTGCGCCTGGCGCTGAGTGAAGGGCTTCGGGTTACTCCGGGAGTGATCGAGGGAGCCGGCCGGCGCTGCCCGCCGAACGGGCGGTAATGTTCAGGCAGTACAGCTTGTCATAACAGTGGGTGTGCAAGGTAGAGCTTCTGGTGACTTGGCAAGGTCACCTTTTGATGAAACCTTTGCCCTGCACCCCGTTCGCCGTTCGCCGTTCGCCAGAGTCAGCCCCTGATGGATGGCCCAAAATCAGGCAAGGATCCGGGCCATGTGCGTGAAAAATGGCCTCAAGGACAACAACAGGACGCTTTTCCTTCCAGTCTTGGCACAACGAATAGCAAGTTTTAGCAAAATACCTATGGCTTTAGAAGGTCTGATTATGTACTATGCCCGCGCGTTAAAAGTGTGGTTTGAAGTTTATGCAAAGATTTCATGTGTCGGGTGTAATAG